>CAYNSG010000076.1:0-10265 GCA_964399885.1 uncultured Bacteroides sp. | reverse complement strand
TTTATTTAATTTCATTTGTATATACAAAAAGCGGGAGATTGCAACGTCATCGACACCCGGATTTTGAAATTTCCCGCCGAATTGATAACTTTGCACAACTCGAAAATTCAAGTTTCACGCTAAACGACAACAATTATGAAAGCATTACACATCATCGGAGCGGGGGCTATGGCTCTTTGTCTGCTTGTTTCATCAGGCTGTAACAGCATGACTCAGACCGGTAAAGGAGCACTCATCGGCGGTGGCGGCGGTGCAGCCGTCGGAGCCGGATTGGGAGCCATTATCGGTGGCGGCAAAGGCGCCGGCATCGGCTCGGCTATCGGCGCTGCCGTAGGCGCAGGAGCCGGCGCACTTATCGGCAAAAAGATGGACAAACAGAAAGCCGAACTGCAGCAGGAGCTCGCCGAAAAGGCTCAGGTTGAGTCGGTTCAGGACCAGAACGGTCTGCAGGCCATCAAGGTAACATTCAACAGCGGAATCCTCTTCCCGACCAACGGCACATCGCTGAGCGAGCAAGCCAAGGCCGACCTCACGGCATTCGCATCGTCGCTCATCAACAACCCTGACACCAACGTGCAGATTTTCGGCTACACCGACGATACGGGCACTCTCGCCGTCAACACCCGCGTTGCCGACGGACGCGCTGATGCCGTCAAAAACTATCTGCTCCACAGCGGAGTTGCCGCATCGCGACTCACCGCCGAGGGCCTCCCGATGACCGACTATGTTGCCTCAAACGCAACCAACGAAGGACGCGCCCAGAACCGCCGCGTTGAAATCTACATCACCGCCAACCAGCAGATGATTCAGCAGGCCGAAAACGGCACGCTTTCAATGAACTAAACAATGAACTAAACAATGAACTAAACGAACCTTTTTCAACAGCATACAATTTACCCTCGGCGCAGCGAGCGTCGAGGGTAAACTTTGTTATAAATCAAGGGTATATTCAGCGTAGGCAACCGGGCGGGCGCCCAAACCGCTCTTCTGCAGCAACAGCCCGTCGTTAAGATGTCGGCCCGAATCGGTGGTCGATGCCCCGAAATCGAGGTAGTCGTAGTCGGCGCGATAAGTGCGGTAGATATAGTCGAGCAATTGCGGCAGCGCTTTTATTCGCCGCCCCTCGACGCTCGTGGCGATATACTGCACATGCACCACCCGCCCGGCAAGATACACAACTGCCCCCGCCAAAAGCCCGTCGGCTCCCTCGGTCGTGAACAGCTTTATATTCTCCGGAAACCGCCCGACGAGCAGCCGCATCTCATCGACCGTATGGGTCGGCGCAACCCCGTGACGCTCGCGCAAACAGCTCTGCAACAGCTGCCAAAACTCTTCCCATAGGTCGGACATCCGGGGCATCAACCCCATTGCATCGGCCGCCGAAATTGCCTGGCGCGTCGATTCATTGACAACCCGCTCGGAGCGCATCGCTATCGCCGACGAGAGATTGCAGCCGGTCGTACGTGCGCCGAGGCGGAACATAGCGTAAACGTCGTCGTCGGCAGGTTGTTTTGTATAAATATACGGTACAGATTTATAAATTAACCGTCTGAACCCCGCGCCGCGCAGATTACAGCAGATAGCCTCGAAGATTTCGAGCACGCGGTCGGCATAGACGTGGGCGGGCGGGGTTATCAGCCCGCCGTAGGTCAGTCCGCGGTGGGAGGCGGCAGTGTCACCGACGACCTCCAGCGGCAGCAACGCCACAAGACGACTGTCGGCGTCGCGGACCATCAGCGAATGGTCGGCGAAACGGTCGGAATGATAATCCATATAGCCGCGCTCGAACAGGAACAGAGGCTGTCGCGAACTCCTCACGAATCGGTCCCAAAGCTCCTGCTCACGGGCGGCGTAGCGAGTTATGTTAATCTCAGAGCGCAAAACGGTAGATTTGTTCGGTCTCGGTTGCCGTCAGCGGGTAATAGCCGCCGATTGTTGCGCCTTTGTTTTCGTGGAGCTTGGCCACCAAAGCCGGGATGTCGGGCGATTCGATTCCGAGTCCTGAGAAAGTCACGGGCATTCCGAGCGAACCGTAGAAACCTTTCAGCGCTTCGATAGCCTCGAGAGCGGAGGTCGTATCGTCGTGCGACTCAACGCCAAACACGCGGCGACCGAACTGGGCAATCTTCGCCGGCGAATGGTGGGCCATGAATGTCATCCATGCAGGGAACACAACTGCCAAACCGGCGCCGTGGGCAACGTCGTAGAGCGCGCTGATCTCATGCTCCATGGCGTGAGAGGTCCAATCCTCCTTGCGTCCGGTGCCGCAGATGCCGTTATGGGCAAGCGTGCCGCTCCACATTATATTTGCACGAGCCTGATAATTCTCCGGGTTCTCCATCACCTTCGGAGCTTCCTCGATGATAGCAACAAGCACGCCCTCTGCTACGCGGTCGGTAATCTCCACGTCGGTAGTCGGCGTGAAGTAGCGCTCCATGATGTGGGCCATCATGTCGACGATGCCGCAAGCTGTCTGATAGGGCGGCAGGGTGAATGTCAGCTCGGGGTTGAGCAGCGAAAATACCGGACGGAGCACCATGTCGGTGCGCAGCGAAATCTTGCGCATTCCGTCGCGATGGGTAATCACGCAATTGCCCGAACCTTCGCTGCCGGCAGCGGGGATGGTAAGCACTGTAGCCACGGGCAACGCCTTCTGAGCCACGGCGCGACCGGCAAAGAAGTCCCAGAAGTTGCCCTCGTAGGGCACTCCGAGCGCAATCGCCTTGGCGGTGTCGATAACCGAGCCGCCGCCAACGGCAAACAACGCGTCGATCGCGTTGTTTCGGCAGAGCTCTATGCCTTTATAGACCAGCTCGTCGGTGGGGTTGGGCTTCACGCCGCCGATTGTCATCACCTTGATGCCTTCGGCGGTCAACGAATCCATCACGCGGTCGAGAACACCCGAGCGGATTGCAGAACCGCCGCCATAAACCAGCAGCACATTTTTCATCCCGGCGCGGCGAGCTTCTTCACCGGCTTTCAGTTCAGCCCCACGTCCGAAAACATATTTCGTCGGAGCGCAATACGTGAAATTTTCCATCAGTTAAATATTTTCGTTAAATAATTATTGTGCAAAAGTAATGAATTCGCGAAAAAAAACATAACTTTGCCACTGAAACCGCAACGATGTCCTCCGTAGAGTGTCGCCAACATCGGTACAAAGCTTTATAGAAACACCTTTAAATATCATGATATGACTCTGCAAGAAAAAAAATTCTACCCCTGGTTGGTTGTAGGCTTGCTGTGGGTTGTGGCTCTGCTCAACTATATGGACCGACAGATGCTCTCAACCATGCAGGCAAACATTGCCAAGGATATCACCGCGCTCCAGAATGCTGAAGCTTTCGGCGCCCTTATGGCTATCTTCCTATGGGTTTACGGCATCGCAAGCCCGTTTTCCGGAGCTGTTGCCGACCGCATCAGCCGCAAATGGCTCATTGTCGGCTCGCTTGGAGTTTGGTCGGGAGTAACCTACGCCATGGGCTACTGCAATGATTTCCATCAACTCATGTGGCTGCGCGGAATCATGGGTATCAGCGAAGCTCTCTACATTCCCTCGGCTCTATCGCTGATTGCCGACTTCTTCACCGGCAAGGGACGTTCGCTCGCCATCGGCCTTCACATGACCGGCCTCTACTGCGGCCAGGCTTTGGGCGGATTCGGCTCGATGGTAGCTACCACATGGTCGTGGCAGGTTACTTTCCACTGGTTCGGTATCATCGGCGTCGCCTACGCCCTCGTGCTCATCTTCCTTCTGCATGAGAAACCCGGCCACGGAGCAACCGCCGCTGCCGCCAACGCCCCGAAAGCCAAGAAATCAGAATCCGTCATCCGCTCGTTTGCTGTCGTGTTCAGCAACATTGCCTTCTGGGTTATACTCTTCTTCTTCGCTTCAAGCTCTATACCCGGATGGGCTACGAAGAACTGGCTTCCGACACTCTTCCAAGACAATCTCAACCTAAGCATGGAATGGGCAGGCCCGATGGCCACGCTGACTATCGCCGTTGCAAGCTTCATCGGCGTCATGATCGGCGGTCCGATAAGCGACAAATGGGTGCTCCGCAACGTTCGCGGCCGTATCTACACCAGCGCCATTGGCCTGGCTATGATGATTCCCGCACTGGTATTCATCGGTCTGGCCCACAACGCTATCCTCTCTGTTGCCGCCGGCCTCTTCTTCGGCATCGGCTACGGAATGTTCGACGCCAACAACATGCCTATTCTCTGCCAGTTCGTCTCCTCGCGTCAGCGTGCTATGGCCTATGGCTTCATGAACTCGCTCGGCGTTATCATGGGCGCTATCACTACCCAGGTGCTCGGCTCGCTGGCCGATAGCGTGGGTCTCGGAATGTGCTTCGCCATCATGGGCGGCATCCTCGTTGTGGCTCTCGCACTGCAGCTGATTGTGCTCCACCCGAAATACGACGACAAGGACATGGAATACGAGAATCTCGAAGCCGAGACTATCGCCGAATAAACTGAAAATCAAACAAAACAACATAACATCTTAACCATAACTGATCATGGAAAAAATCAAAGGACTCATCGACGCTCCCTTCACCCCGATGCTCCCTAACGGCGACATCAACCTGGAGCCCATACCCGCCTACGCAGCAATGCTCAAGAAAAATGGCCTCAAAGGCGTGTTTATCAACGGTTCGAGCGGCGAAGGCTATATGCTGACAACCGACGAGCGCAAACGCCTCGCCGAAGCTTGGATGAAAGCTGTTCCTGAAGATTTCAAAGTTATCGTCCACGTAGGCAGCTGCTCGCTCCGCGAAGCCAAGGAACTCGCCCGCCACGCTGCCGAAATCGGCGCATGGGGCATCGGCGCTATGGCTCCTCCCTTCCCGAAAGTTGGCCGCGTTGAAGAGCTTGTGAAATACTGCGAGGAGATCGCAGCCGCAGCTCCCGAGCTCCCCTTCTACTACTATCATATCCCCGCTTTCAACGGCGCATTCCTGCCCATGGTCGACTTCCTCAAAGCTGTCGACGGCCGCATCCCCAACTTCGCCGGCATCAAGTACACCTACGAGAGCCTCTACGAGTACAACCAGTGCCGCCTCTATAAGAACGGCAAGTTCGACATGCTCCACGGCCAGGACGAAACCATCCTCCCCTCGCTCGCTCAGGGCGGCGCTCAGGGTGGCATCGGCGGTACCACCAACTACAACGGCCGCGAACTCGTCGGCATCATCGAAGCCTGGGATAAAGGCGACCTCGAGACTGCCCGCGAAAAACAGAACTTCTCGCAGGATGTCATCAACGTCATCTGCAAATACCGTGGCAACATCGTCGGCGGCAAGCGCATCATGAAGCTCATCGGCCTCGACCTTGGCCCCAACCGCACTCCCTTCCGCAACATGACCGACGAAGAGGAGGCTCAGATGAAAGCCGACCTCGAAGCTATCGGCTTCTTCGACCGTTGCAACAAATTTTAATTAACCCTAACTCTTTGACAGGACAGAGCCTGCGCCGCACTACACGGCAGGCTCTGTACCTGCTTTTCAATCTAAGTAACTCACATGTGGACATTAGACACTGAAAAATATCTCTCGGAATGGAATGCACGCTATCGTCGCGACCTGACCGACGACATCCTCCCCTTCTGGCTCAACCACGGATGGGACAAAGTCAATGGAGGAATCTACACCTGCTTGGACCGCGAAGGAAACCTGATGGATTCTACGAAATCCGTATGGTTCCAGGGTCGTGCAGGTTTTATTTTTGCGTTTGCCTACAACAACGTGGAGAAACGTCCCGAATATCTCGAGATGTCGCGCAGCTGTCTGGACTTCATCGAAGCTCATTGCTTCGACACCGACGGACGTATGTATTTCGAAGTGACTGCCGACGGCCGTCCGCTTCGCAAACGCCGCTACGTGTTCTCTGAGTGCTTCGCCGCTATCGCCATGAGCGAATATGCACTTGCCACCGGCGACCGCACCTACGCCGAGAAAGCCCTCAAGCTCTTCAAGGATATCGAGCACTTCATCAACACCCCCGGCATCCTCGAGCCCAAATATCTTCCGACTCAGCGCGCTATTGGCCACTCCGTGACGATGATTCTCATCAACACCGCCGCCCGCATCCGTGAAGTCCTCCCCGACCCGGTTCTCAACGAGCAAATCGAAGCATCCGTCGAGGCTATCCGCCGCTATTTCATTCACCCCGAATTCAAGGCGCTCCTCGAAATGGTTACGCCCGAAGGCGAGCTTATCGACACCATCAACGGCCGCGTTATCAACCCCGGCCACTGCATCGAAACCGCTTGGTTCCTGCTCGAAGAGGCTAAATTCCGCGGCTGGGACGAAGGCTCCGGACGCGACATCAAGGAGATGGCGCTACAGATTCTCGACTGGTCGTGGGACTGGGGCTGGGACACCGAGTTCGGCGGAATCATCAACTTCCGCGACTGCAAAGGTTTCCCCGCTCAGGACTACTCGCAGGACATGAAGTTCTGGTGGCCGCAGACTGAGGCCATCATCGCATCGCTCTACGCCTACGAGGCTACCGGCGACACCCGCTATCTCGAAATGCACCAGCTCGCCAACGACTGGGCCTACGAGTTCCTCCCCGACCCCGTCTACGGCGAATGGTTCGGCTATCTCCATCGCGACGGCTCTGTGGCTCAGCCCGCAAAAGGCAACATCTTCAAAGGCCCGTTCCACATCCCCCGCATGATGATCAAGAGCTCTATGCTTATCGACACTATCCTCGCTAAAGCCAAGAAATAAGTGACACTTAAGAGCTATGAAGCGATTCCTTACATGGGCAGTTCTGATTATGGCCCTCCTAAGCCAAGTTGCCGCCGGCTATGCTGCTGACAAGAAAGTACGCGTAGCGTGTGTCGGCAACAGCATCACCTACGGCTCGGGCGTAGAAAACCGTGAGCAGAATGCCTACCCCATGCAACTCGCGCGCATGCTCGGCGACGACTTTGAAGTAAAAGGCTTCGGACGCCCCGGAGCAACACTGCTTCGAAAAGGCCACAACCCTTACAACAAGACTCAGGAGTATGCCGACGCGCTCGCCTTCCGCCCCGACATTGTCGTTATCCACCTCGGAGTCAACGACACCGACCCGCGCGACTGGCCCGAACACAACGACGAGTTTGTCAGCGACTACCTGAAGCTGATCGACTCGTTCAAGGAGCAAAACCCCGACGTGCGCGTGATTATCGCCAACATCACTCCGATATTGACGAAACATCGCCGCTACCGTTCGGGCACTCGCACTTGGCGCGACAAAGTGCGCCAAACCATTGAGCGCATCGCCGAAATCTCAGGCGCCGAGCTCATCGACTACGGCACCGCCCTGCGCGACTTCCCCGACCTGCAGCCCGACGGAATCCACCCCGACTCGGCCGGCTCGAAAATCCTCGCCGAGACTGCCCTCCAGGCCATCACCGGCAACTACGGCGGCCTGCGCATGCCCGCCGTCTACGGCCCCGGAATGGTGCTTCAGCGCTACAAACCCCTGACCATCAATGGTAGCACCAACGCCGGAGCAACCGTCAAGCTGACGCTCGGCAAACCCGGCGACAAATCGCCCCGCACTGCCTCGACCGTGGCCAACAACCGCGGTCAGTGGAGCCTGACTCTTCCGCCTATGGCCGAAGCCGAAGGACTCGAAATGAGCGTTACCGACGGCGAACTGACCCTCAACTTCCCCAATGTAGCCATCGGCGAAGTTTGGCTCGCTTCGGGTCAGAGCAACATGGAGTTCCAGCTGAAGTTCACAACAACGTTCAAAGCCGACTCCGCAATGTTCAACGACCCCGGCCTGCATCTCTACGACATGAAGCCGCGCGTAGTCACCAACTCCCACCCCTGGAGCGAAGCCGAGCTCGACAGCGTTGACCATCTCAACTACTATCTGCCAGCTCATTGGGCCGAGTCGACGTGGGACAACGCTCGCAATTTCTCGGCTATCGCCTGGTATTTCGGTAAGATGCTCCGCGACTCGCTCAACGTCCCCGTCGGAATCATCTGCAACGCCATCGGAGGCTCGGGAACCGGCGCATGGGTCGACATCGAGACCCTTGAGCACGGCATGCCCGAACTGCTCAACGACTGGCGCCACAACGACTACCTCCAGCCCTGGGTTCAGCAGCGCGCTCGCGAGAATGCCGGCGAAAACCATCGCCACCCCTATCAGCCCAACTACCTCTTTGCAACCGGTATCCGCCCCCTCGGCGCTTACCCGATTGCCGGAGTGATTTGGTATCAGGGTGAGTCGAACGCCCACAACACCGAGATCCACTACGACCTCTTCAAACTCCTCGTCGAGAGCTTCCGCAACAACTGGAGCCAGCCCGAGCTGCCGTTTATCTTCACTCAGCTCAGCTCTATCGACCGCCCGTCGTGGCCCGAATTCCGCGACAGCCAGCGCCGACTCGCCCTCGACGTGCCCGGCACGGCTATGGCAGTCAGCAGCGACCTCGGCGACTCGCTCGACGTGCATCCGCGAAACAAACGCCCCGTGGCTCAGCGTCTCGCTCGCCAGGCGCTCAACCGCGTCTACAGCATGACCAACATCACACCCTCCGGACCGCTGCCCCTCAAAGCCGTAGTGACAGCACCCGGAACCGTTGAGTTGACCATGCAATTTGCCAACGGACTGAAAACCTCCGACGGCAAAGCCCCGCGCACATTCGAAATTGCCCGCTACGACGGACAATTCGTTCCCGCCGAGGCTACTATCACACCCGACAACCGCGTAATTCTTACTAACATGGACATTGAAAATCCCCGCTACGTGCGCTACGGTTGGCAGCCGTTCACACGTGCCAACCTCGTGAACGACGACAATCTCCCCGCTTCGACATTCAAGATTCCCGTCACCGAGGATATCTGCTGCGAGCCCTGGATTAATGCCGGAGTTTCTGCCGCCTTCGCCGGAGTTGCCGACGGACATCTCCTTCGTGCCGGAGGTTGCAATTTCCCCGGTAACCCCATGGCCACCGACGCCAAAAAGAAATTCTATGCCGGAATCTACAATATGACGCTCCATAACGGCGTGATCGAATCGAAGCTCATCGGCACCCTCCCCGAACCGATGGCCTACGGCGCTGCAGCCACCACCCCGCAGGGTATGGTTATCGTCGGCGGCACCACTGCCACCGAAGCTCTCGCCACAGCTTGGCTCATCAACGTCAACGCCGAGGGTAAAGCCGTCTGCACTCCCCTGCCGTCGCTGCCCGCGACGGTCGACAACTGCGCCGCTGCCTACATCGACGGCAAAGTCTACGTTGCCGGCGGTAACGTCAACGGCCAGCCCGCCAACGAGCTCTACGCCCTCGACATGAACCGCACCGCCGACGGCTGGAAAGCCCTCAAATCGTTCCCCGGCAATCCCCGCGTGCAGCCCGTGCTCGCCGCCTCTGATGCCGACGGAAAAGCTCGCCTCTACATGTGGGGCGGATTTGCCGGCAAGGGCGAAGGTCGCGAAGCATCGCTCAACACCGACGGCCTCTGCTACACTATCGCCAACGGCAAATGGACCTCGCTCGCTGCTCCCAAAGGCTCCGACGCCAAGGAAGTCAGCACCGGTGGCGGCACAGCCGTGACGCTCTCCGACGGACGCATCTACGTCAGCGGCGGCGTTAACAAGGACGTGTTCCTCGAAGCGCTCCGCAACCAGGCCCCCGACTACCTCTCGCATCCCGTTGAATGGTACGGCTTCAACACCCTCGGCTTCATCTACAGCCCCAAGGATGCCGCCTGGACAATCTACGGCCAGGGCCCTGAAACCGCACGTGCCGGCGCGGCTGCCACCCTCGCCCCCGACGGAGCAGTTGTAATCTTCGGCGGCGAAATCAAACCCCGCATCCGCACCGCCGACTCCATCCGCATCCCCGTCGAATAATCCCAACGCGCTCCCACCGGGACGCAGCCACCATAACCCGGGCAGACCAAAGCTGACGCTTCGGCCTGCCCGGCTTTTTCATGCCCCAATACCACGGCGAAATCGTCAACTTGTCAACTTGACAAATTGTCAAATTGACATATTGTGCCCGCCCTCATCCGTTCCGGGTCGCCTCGCGACCCTTCCGCCCCCATCCATCGAAAACTCAGCCCCAAGAAAAATCCGTGTCAATCCGCGTTTGCCCTTGACCGGCAGGTCAAGATCCGCGTCTGAGCCAATTTTTTCAAATCCCCCAAAAAAAATTCCAAATGGGGCGTTTCGCAAGGAGCGCCCCTTTGTTGTGTCGTAACTTTGCTCGTGGAAACCGAACCACAGAGGTGGAAACGTCGGTTGGT
>CAYNSG010000075.1:0-10267 GCA_964399885.1 uncultured Bacteroides sp. | reverse complement strand
CTGACTGTCGATAGGTAGTTGATGGCGCGGTCGAAATTCTCTTCGCGGAGAGCGAGAGTGCCGATCAGCTCGTAGTAGTAATCGCGGTCGGTCCGGGCTTTTTTGCGCAGATGGTTGAAGAGGGGAGTGTCGGCCATTATATTATTATAGGCGTTGGCGAGTTGCGATGAGGTGAGGCTGCCCATTAACTGAAACGACAGACAGGCGTAGTCGTTGAGGTTGTCGTATCGGCGGCTACTTCTCATTTGCTGTTTTGTTAACGATGTCGTAGGCATGCTGTAGATTAATGTTTTTTCCCAGGCGTCGACCTTAGCGCGGTCGTCGGAGAAATTGTCGGCGTAGGCGCAGAGCAGAATAGCCGTGGGGTAATCGCCGCGTTGCCAAAGATTGGGCACCCACCCGGTGTAGACGATGTTTTCGAGTCGGCGAATCCATTGGTTGGCTTCGGGATTCATCGCATCGGCCTTGGTTTCAATCCATTTCAAATCGGCGAGGAGCGACGAACGGTTGCCGTTCTGAGCGTCGAGCTTCATCTTGTAGGCCCGGGCGAGGTTGGCCAACTCATCGGTTGAGAACGACCGACTGAGCGCGCGTCGAATCTGCGCGGTAGCTGCCGGGCGATTTGCGAGGAGTTCGTTGTTGGCATAGGCCAGCAAGAAATGCCAGTCGCCTTTGTTCGTCACCCGCTTGTCGACCATAACCTTTTCGGCCAACGCGGCAGCCTCTTTCAAGAACGCAGTGTCGGAGGCTTGGCTGCGGATATATTCTATGAGCTGCGGGGATGCGGGGTTGTGTTGCGCCATATATTCCAGGCAGTTGACGGCGCTAATCGACCAGATGTCGCCGGCCACGGCAAACATTGAATCGGCTTTGGCGGCATCGCCAAGTCGGCTCCAGCAGCCTGCGGCATAGCGCGTGGCCATGCGCTTCATGAGATTGTCGTCGGGGAAGGCCGTGAACACCGAATCATAGTAGTGAATGCAGTCGGCGTATCGGTGCGAGGCGAAGTAGGCGCGGACAGCCTGGAGGCCGTAGCGGTCTTTAAGACGCGAGCCTTCGTAGGCGTTGCAGCGGTCGATGATTTCCTGGAAATCGCCGGCGTCGTCGGCTGAGTTTCTATGAGCCGGGTAGTACCAGGGCGAACGCGTGCTGTTCCATTGTCCCTCCATCTGTTTCGCCGTCAGCAGCAGGCTGCGAAGCTCCGTATCGTTGGTGTTATCAAGATACGTGAAGAACAGATTGTCGGGGGTATCTTCGAAGGTAATTTGGTCGTAGGACGTCTTGTAGACAGCCTTTTCGATGTCGGCGAGGGGGATTTGTGGCGAAGTCAACGACTGCCAAAGGCGGATGTTTTCGGCTTTCTCATAATCGACCATGTTTTTGTGGTAATTTTTCAGGGCGAAGAATTCCGGTGTGGGGATTTTGGGGGTATACGGACCGCAGGCATCGGCGCAAAGTGTCCCAAGGCCGAGCAGGAGACTAATTGCCAGCGGCGAGAATATCGTTGATTTCATTGTCGGAATATTTTGAGAGGTTGTCGTTGTCGAGATGATAGAGAATGTTAGAGTGGGGTTTGCCCGACAGCCGGGTGTCAATCATAGATTTCACTTTGAGAATCTCGGAGGCTGAGGAGGTTTCCTGGCGGACAATGTCGCCGGCGCGGATGAAGCTGTCGTTGTAGGGGATTTGAGTCAGGGCTTTGTATTGATTGTCGGCGACTTGGGTGAAGTTGACGCTGTCGTTGAGACTCAGGCCGTTGAGGAGTCCGGCAAACTCGCGCTTGTGGAAGAGCAGCTGCCAGGAGTAGGTCGGGTAGGCGACGTCGAGATGAACGGGGTAGGAGGAGAGGTGCTTGAGGTAGGCGTTGACGTCGTTGGCGTCGAGGATAGAGTTTGTGGCGTCGGGGTCGTTGAAGCTGCCGGTGTTATAGACCATTAGCACTCCCGCGTCGACCGGCGGCGCTTTCCGTGCGAGCTGATGAAGGCGGATGGTGGAGCTCAGTCGCCAGGGAAGATTGCGGCGTGCGATGACGGTTTTGACGGAGTCGCAGAGGGCGAAGAACGATTGCTCGGTCGATGCCGTCCAGTCGCAGTCGAGCTGTAGCTCTTCGACGTTGGGCAACCCGTTGTAGGAGCACATATTCTTGACTCGGTCGACGATGTTTTTCGCCAATGCTCCTTCGTCGCCGTTCATCTTTTTCAGGGCGTCGAGGGTGATGTAGACAACGGGGACGAACTCCAGGGAGACGAGCGAGTCGACGAGTAGTCGATACTCTTCATCGCCGACTTTTACCGTGGCGTTGGGGACAACGCGCTCGTCGAGTGCGTAGCCTTCGCCCTCAACGACGTCGAACATGCGCAGATAGACGCGGCCAATGTCGTGGCGGCGGATGAAGTTGAG
This sequence comes from uncultured Bacteroides sp., assembly GCA_964399885.1. Classification (GTDB taxonomy): domain Bacteria; phylum Bacteroidota; class Bacteroidia; order Bacteroidales; family Muribaculaceae; genus Paramuribaculum. The sequence continues at coordinate 7,867 of CAYNSG010000075.1, read as the reverse complement.
GTTGGCGCTGTCGAGGTCGAGAACGGTCCGCCAGTAGTAGACGGAGTTCTTCTCGGCGTGGAGCGGAAGCTCGGGCCGATGGGTGCAGGCGGCGAAGAGTAGCAGAGATGCTAAAGCGAAAATAACGGGTTTCATTTCGAGGTGATTGATGACGCAAAGTTCGGTCGAAATCGCGCCCCGTCAAAGCGTTTTTTCAAATGTTGTATGAAATGGCTCGAATTGTGTATGAAATCACTTCCAGACGAGATAGCTGACGTTTTCGGAGATGTCGTAGACCGGTTTCCCGAAGGTCATCAGCGAGCCATCTTCGGCGCGGGCATAGCCGTAAGATGTTGAGCCAACGAGATATATGGCGTTTTTCACGCCGAGGCCGACGAGCGCCTGCGAAAATTCGTGGAATGTCATGCGCTCGCGGCTAATGATTACGCGTATTTTACCGTCGAGCTCGGCAAGGGCCTTGCGGAACGAGCGTCCGATGGGTTTGTTCTCCACGATTTGGCTGCCCACGACCAGCGGATACTGGCGGAAGAAATCGCCGCCCTCGTCGATTGCTGCTTCGAGATAGGGCGTGGCATTGGCGACGCCTATGGTGATTTCGCCGCCGATAATTGCGCAGAAGCCCGACTTGGACTGTCCGGTGCTAATCAGCTCGCCGTCGAGGACGAAGGCACCGAGAATTTGCCCGTTGTCGCCGCGGATGTCGGCTGCCTGAACGATAAGCGTGGCGGTAGAATCGAAGATGCTCTTTGCGCCCAATTCAAGTCCGGGAGTTGCGTCGACGGGGGTGAAAACGGTGAATTTACGGCCGGCGGCGGTTGTGTCGCGGATTGCGGCGTATGATTTAAGTTGCTCGGCGACAATAGTGTCGGTGGGAACCGGTTCGACTGCAACAGGTTGCGGTTCGACAACCTCAACGGGGATTTCGTCGGAGGGAGCGTAGTATATGTAGCATAGAGCCGCAACCAGACCGATGACAAAAAGAATAGCGATAATAGCGGAAATGACTATCCAATTTCTCTTCTTTGGGAGAGGTTCGAGCCGAGTTGTCGGAGCAAGATGATGGCTTGATATTATTGTTGGAAGCGTATCGGGTTCTGTTAACGAATAGCAAAGTTCATTATCAGTCTCAGAATCAGACTCCTGCGACTTATATGTCGGCGTGTTATTGTAGCCGTTGACAATAAACCGAATCTCGTTATCGTCTATGTCGTTGTGGATTTTGCTCATGCTGATTCTCCTTTCTCAAAGTAATCCTTCAGCGAGCGCAGCGCCTCACGCGAGGCCGAAACTTCATGACGGAATGTTTGGAAGTTGGAAAGCGTTAACTTCTGACGCGAAGGATTAATGTGGGTGACATAATCAAGATTGACGATAAGACTCTTACCGATGCGCACAAAGCTGTTGTAACTCGGCTCGACAGTCGACGACATCCACTGTTCGATTTGTCCGAGCTGCATTGTCAGCACAAACTCGCTGCCGTCGACCAAGTAGATGACCGAGTAGTTCCCGTCGGCCTTGACATAAACCAAGGCCTCAATCGGGAAGCGTAGCAGCTCAGAGGCGGTTGCAAATGTAAGCGTCTTGCTCATAAATCAACCGCAAAGTTACAATTAACTCTGAAAATCAGCAAACCGAAAATTTCAAGCGGGTTTTGCAGGGTTGAGGCCGCGATATTAGTCGTCGATGCGCTTAAAGTTGCCGGCACGGTCGAACACGAGGTCGATTCCGTTTTGGAGCTCAATCTCGTAGGAGTTTCTCTCCTTGTCGATAGCAGTTATCTTCTGCCCGGAGTAGTTTTTGGCGACATAGTCGGTTATAGCTTTGGGGATAATAGCCGAAGGCACGGCCTGTCCGCGAGGCATCTCGATTTTATCCCATGAGCCGTCGTGGCCGAAATCTATTTCGGTGGCGTCGGAGAGGACAACCTCATAGTCGTTGACGCGGCCAAGAGTTTTGTCGACTTTGATATGGCTGACTCTGGCTTTGAAGTATTGCGTGAGGAACTGCTGAGCCTGAGCGGGGAGCACATTGACGTCGCGCGTGAAATCGTCGGCTGAAATCAAGCCGATGCTTGCTATGGCCATAACGGCCGTAAGTAAAAGTTTTTTCATATCTATCGGTTTTATTTTTATAACAATTAATTGCGCGGAGTTGTTGAGGATAGCTAAGCAAAATTTGGTGGGGATGATGAAACGAGATAAATTGGGATGAATCGAGATGTATCGTGAGGGGCGAGGAAAGAAAAGCGCCGAGACGAGGGTCGCGGAGCTATTATATGGGGGCTAATGATGGTTATTTTTGGTTGCGGGAGCTTTCGGGGGAGAAGAGGAGGAGTCGGTCGGTTTCGATGAGGGGCGCGGCGACGGCTTCGGGGATGAATCGCCAGTTGCCGGTGACGGTCGGGCGAAGGGTGCCGTCGTCCTCGATGCGTTTCATCATGTAGTAGCGCAAGTCGAGGTCGGTAGAGTTGACGATGCGGTTTTTGAGCTCGGATGCGTCGATTCCGGCACCTTTGGTCATGTGGTCGCCGCCACCATTACCGCGGTAGGAATTGACGGCCACGCGATATGTGCGCCGGCGGTCGAAGGGCGTACCGTCGGCCATCGATAGGATTTCGACGCGCTCGCCGCGAGGTTTGGTGATGTCGACAACATAGTTGATTCCGGCGGCAGAGTCGAAGTTATATGCTGGATTCTGCAGGCGATTGTTGTCGGGCGTGGGATTCTCGCTCTCGAAGAGCAGCAGGTGGCCGTTGGCCACAGGGTCGTGGTTGAGGCGTACATCGTAGGCTCGCTCGAGATAGCGGGCAATCTCTTCGCCGGTCATCTCCATGGTGTAGAGGAGATTCTCATATTTGTAGAGGTTGAACATATCGCTGACTCTCACGGGGCCTTTGGCGATGGTTGCGTCGGCCGAGAGGGGAGCGGCGAAGGAGATGTCGGCGCCGGTGATTTCGAGTTGCAGGCGGTGGATGAGGTCGATAAATGCCGACGGTCCGAAATAGGCGTCGCGCGAGGTGAACTCGCCTTCGGCGGTGCCGATGATGCGGTCGACGAATTCATCGACAGCCTTGCGGTCGCTTTCGAAGTGGGCAAGATAGGCAGCCGACGGCTCGATGGTGGCGATTTCAACAATCGACGGCTCAATAGTTTTGTCGACGAGGTTGCCGTCGGCATCAAACGTCAGGCTGACATCGGCGCGGGCAACAGCCATGGCGTTGTTTGCGGGGTTAAGCACGGGAACGCCGGCAGCGCCTACGCGAGTGTTGTAGCGTTGATGGTCGTGGCCGATGAAAACGAGGTCGAAGCCGGGGACGTCCTCGGCAACGACGGTCGATGCGTTCTCAACCCAGCGACCGGTGCGCCGCGAGGCGTCGTGTCCCGAATGGAACAGCCCGACGATAAGGTCGGGATTCTCCTTCTCGCGGATAATCGGAATCCATTTCTTGGCGGCGACGTCCATGTCGTCAAACTCCAGCCCCGCCCAGATAGGCTCGGGGAGCCATGCCGGAATAGCGGGCGTCAGCAGTCCGAGCACGGCGATGCGCACACCGTTGCGCTCTATGATCGTGTAGGGCTTTAGATACGGTTGGCCGGTGGCAGTGTCGATGACGTTAGCGCCCATGACGGGAACGCGAGTCTGCGATATCCAACGGTCGTAGACGGCATGACCGGTCTCGACGTCGTGGTTGCCGATTGTCACGGCATCGTAGTCGAGATAGTCGTAGATGCGCGAGGCGATGTTGGGAGTGATTGTATCGATGAAATTGAAATAGTAGGCTGTAGGCTGTCCCTGTAGGATGTCGCCGTTGTCGAGAAGCACAACGCGCTCCTTGCCGAGCTCGCCGCGGACAGAATCGACATATGTGGCTACTCGCGCCATGCTGCCTTGCCACGGCGTGCGGGTTATGAAGTTGTATGGGAAAAAGTTGCCATGCACGTCGGTTGTTTCGATGAAGGTCAGGTCGACTTTGTGGTTTTCCTGAGCCGGGAGAGATGATGTCATGGCTGTCAGTAAGGCGAATGTGAGTAAGAAACGGTTCATTATTGCGTAGAGATTGGTTATGGGTTGCCTCCGGTGTATAGGCAGCGGATTTTGCCGACTTTGAGTTTGCCTTCGAGCTTCAGCGGTATGCGCGATTCGTTAGCCCAGATCCACGTGTCGATGTCGTCGGAGGTTTTCGACGACTTTTCGTCGGTGAACGTGAAGCTGATATGGAACGTCGGATACTTGACGCCGTCGAGGTCGAGGGTTTCCGAGCCGTGGAATTTTATGGTAAGCAACTCCTTTCGCTTACCGGAAAAGATGTTGATTACTCTCTTATAGCCCGGGGAGAGCGAACGGAAATCGATTGTTCGGATATAGTAGAATACGCTGAGGAGGTCGACAGTCGGTCTCTCGGCTTCGAGCGTTATTTCGCTCGATATGATGGCCGTCTCTTTTTTCTTGCGGCGATAGCGGACGCTGTGGCCGGTGACGAGCGTTCCGGTTTGAGTCATGGTGATAACGTCGCGGGCGTATGTGCCGTCCTCGTGGGCGATGCGTTCGTAGCGCGTCGGGAGGAAGTCGTGGCGCGACATGTGGGACGTGAGCGTGTCGCGGAGCGAATAGAAATGGTCGGCCCAGGGCTCAGAACGGGCATAGAGGGTGGCGACAAACTCTCCGGGAGCAGCCTTGAGCTGGAGCGTGGCACGTCCGGCCTGCTTCTGGATTATTCCCCATTTGAACATCACCTTATAGTTGAGCGTCTCGTCGGTGAGTGTATGGGGCGGAGTGACAGCGGCGGCTGCGACGGTTACGCCGAGCATCGCAATAGATAGAACGAAGGAGAGGGCTATTCGCCGTAGATTGTTGAGAGCTTTCATTGTTCGTCGTCGACGTTACGGTTGCGTTTGAACTCCGGGAAGGGGAGGGCGGAGCGTTCGGCCTGCTCAATGCGGCGGTTGCGCCAGCATTTGCGGCAGACGGCGACATAGCGGTCGTTACCGCCGATTTCTACTTGCTGACCGGTGTCGACAATGTCGCCGTTGCGGTCAATACGGGCATTGACAATAGTTTTGCGGCCGCAGGAGCATGTGCTTTTGATTTCGTCGATAGTGTCGGCAATCTCAAACAGTCGGCGCGAGCCTTCGAAAAGGCGAGTGCGGAAGTCGGTGCGGAGACCGTAGCAGATTACGTTGCTGCCAAAATCGTCGACAATGCGGGCGAGCTGGTCGACTTGCGCTTCGGTAAGGAACTGCGCCTCGTCGATGAGAAACCAGTCGACTACAACCATCTGGTCCTCGAAAATCTCCTCGGCGAGCGCGTAGAGGTCGGTGTCGCCGTAGATCCATCGGCATTCGCGCTCGATGCCGATTCGCGAGCGGATTACGTTGTTGTTCTCGCGCGTGTCGACAATCGGTTTGAGGCAGACGTAGCGAACGCCTCGCTCCTCGAAGTTGTAGGCCGTAGTAAGCAGCAGGGCGGTTTTGGCCGAGCCCATCGTGCCGTAGCGGAAGTAGAGTTTCCCTTTTCTGTTCATGCCGGCAAAGGTAGGAAAAAATGAGCGAAAGGAGAGATTGCAGAATTATAAAAGATGTTGAAACACGAGCGCCGACGAGCAGCGGTTGCCGATACGAATCCAGCTGCGGAGATGTCCGGCGGTCGAGTAGCCTGCGGCGGCAAACAGCGCCCGGCAATGCTCGTTGTCGTCCGGTACAACGGCCCAAAGCTGATGTAGCCCGAGGCGCTCGCGGCTATAGCGCTCGAGTAGTGCCAAGGCTCGAGTGGCATAGCCCCGGTTGGCATATTGGCTGTCGGTGATAATACCCACGCCTGCCCGCAGGTTGACAGGGTCGAAATCGTAGAGATCGATAGCCCCTACGGCCGCGCCCGAAGCTTGCTCGACGACAATAAGCCGCAGCTGACGCTCGGCATAGAGGTCGGCGTTGTAGTTCTCGATATAGGCCTCGAGCTGAGCGCGCGAGTAGGGAGCTACGGCACGCCCTACCGACCATAGCCGCGTGTCGTTTTCCCAGCGGTAAAGCGCGTCGAGGTCGGAAGGTTCGGGAGCCCGGAGACTTATAAGCTCATCGTTGAGCAGAGGAGTGTTGGCGTGTGTCATCGGTTGAATGAATCGGCAAAAGGTGTGCGTTGCAGAAGTGAGCGTCCGAGGGTAAGCTCGTCGGTATATTCGATTTCGTTGCCCACGGCTACGCCTCGTGCGAGCTGAGTTATGCGCAGGTCGGGGAATTGAGCCAGACGGCGGTAGATGTAGAAGTTCGTAGTGTCGCCCTCCATCGTAGCGCCCAAAGCGAGGATAACCTCGTTGATGCCACCGGCGGCTACCCGGTCCACAAGGCTGTCGATTTGGAGCACGTCGGGCCCGATGCCATCCATCGGCGAGATGACCCCGCCGAGCACATGGTAGAGCCCCGAGTATTGCCCGGTGTTTTCAAAGCTCATCACGTCGCGCACGTTCTCGACCACGCAGACCGTCGAACTGTCGCGATTGGGCGAGCTGCAGATAGGGCAAATGTCGGTCTCGGAGATGTTGTGGCACGTGCGGCAGTAGGTTATCCCGCGGCGAAGGTTGATGATAGCCTCGCCGAGAGCCACGGCATCCTGCTCGTCGCGCCGCAACAGATGAAGCGCAAGCCTCAGAGCCGTTTTGCGCCCCACGCCCGGCAGTCGCGACAATTCGTGCACAGCCCCCTCGAGCAAACTTGATGAAAACTCTTCAGTCATTTTTCATTATTTTGCTGATTACGCCTTGGCCGGCGAGCCGACTGCGGCTCCTGCCAGACAGGCGACGACGCCTAAGACGATGCTGAGAACGATATAGATTAATGCCGCGAGCCACTGGCCTTCGCGGATGAGCGCGAGATTGTCGTTGCTGAACGTCGAGAAGGTAGTGAAGCCACCGCAGAGACCGGCCGTCAGGAACAATCTGACCTCCTCCGACAGGTTGAAGCGTGCCGAGAGCGAGTAGAATAGCCCGATAAGGAAGCTGCCGACGATGTTGACCGTGAACGTAGCCCACGGAAAATTGTAGGCAACAATCCGCTCGTGCATAACCAGCTGGACGGCATAGCGCATCACGCTGCCCAAACCGCCGCCGAAAAATATAGCAAGAAACAGTTTAATCATAATCTAAGGCGTTTCGCATTGCAAAATTACTCATTTTGTTTAATTTTGCGGTTTAGATGAAAAGAAAGAATGGCCAGATTAATAAAAGAAACACCGATTTTGTTCGGAGATGATGCAAAGCGTTTTGAAAAACGTATGCAAAATTCTCCAAAGATATCTTCAGAGAAGCGTGCTGAGATTCGGCGCTCATATGAGGTTGTTCGTAAAATGTTAGTCGATTGGAATTGAATATGATGCTGCATAAATCATTATTGGCAGGCGTGGCGCTGTTGGCTGCCGCCCAAACTGCTGATGCGCAATGGAACACTACTCCTCCCGACGCCGTGAGCCCCGACTGGCGAGCGTCGGTGCCCGAGGTGGTCTTTCCCGACTCATCGCTCGTCGACCTCTACAACCGCGCATGGGCTACGGCGGCAGGACGCGTGCGCCGCGGTCCTGAAGGGATGGTAGCGTCGCCCTATCTCGACGAAAATTGCTACGACGACCAGATTTGGATTTGGGATGGTTGCTTCATGGTGATGTTCTCGAAATATGCTCCCGACGCTTTCCCCGGCAAGGAGACGCTAATGAACTACTATGCAGCGATTCACGACGGCGCTCCCTCGCCGCTGCGAATACATCTGCTCGACAATCCGCCGCTGTTTGCATGGACCGAGCTGGAAAACTTCCGCTTCAGCGCCGACACGACGCGCCTGTCTATGCTGCTCGGCGAGGACGGTTATCTCGAGAAACATTATCG
>CAYNSG010000074.1:0-10322 GCA_964399885.1 uncultured Bacteroides sp. | reverse complement strand
AGTCCGAGGTCCTTGAATGTGCGGGGAGCGGGGACTTTCGGCAGGGGCTTGCGGTCCTTGATCTGCTCGAGGGCTACGCGGATAGCCTCGTTGAGCTGCTGGTCGTCGCCGGCATACTCGCGGATGGGATCGTTGTCGACGTAGATGTCGGGCTCAACGCCGTGGTTTTCAACAATCCACTGGCCGGTGGCGGCGTCGTAGTTGGTGAAGAACGGCACGCGGACGTCGGTGCCGTCCATGTAGGGCAGCGAGCCGCTGATGCCGATGATACCGCCCCAGGTGCGGGTGCCGATTACGGTTCCGAGGTTGTTTGCCTTGAAGCTCCAGGGGAAGAGGTCGCCGTCGGATGCGGAGTATTTGTTGATCAGAAGCACTTTCGGGCCGTAGTGAGTGCCGTCGGGGACGGTGTGGACCTTCGACGAGGTGCGGCTCATGGTCATGCGGTAGGGTTTGCGCATCAGTCGCTCGATGAGCATCGGCGAGACGTTGCCGCCGCCGTTGGCACGGTCGTCGATGATGAGGGCTTCCTTGTCGAGCTGCGGATAGTAGTAGCGGGCGAACTCGTTGAGGCCTTCGGGACCCATGTCGGGGACGTAGATGTAGCCAACGCGGCCGTCGGTAGCCTCCTCGACTTTACGGATGTTGTTAACGACCCATTCGTGGTGGTAGAGGGGGTATTCGTTGTCGATAGGCTTGACAACCACCTTCTTGCCGCCGGCTGCGGGGCGCGTGTTGACGGTGAGCTCGGTCAGCTTGTCGGCTTTGCCGATGAGGAGCGAGTAGATGTTGGTGGTTTCGGTGACGGGGATGCCGTCGATGGCGGTGATATAGTCGCCTTCGGCCACTCCGACTCCGGGCTCGGCGAGGGGCGAGCGGAGCTTCTCGCTATATACGCCGCCGGGGAGAATGCGGTCGATGCGGTAGTAGCCGCTCTTGTCGCGGCTGAGCTCGGCGCCGAGCAGACCCATCGGGATGTTCGCGGGGCGCGGGGTGTCGCCGGGGTTGACGTAGGCGTGGCCGCAAGCGAGCTCGGCAATCATTCCGCCTATAATATAATTAAGGTCGAGGCGGGTTTTGGCGTAGGGAAGCAGCTGGGCGTATTTGGCGCGGATGGCGTTCCAGTCAACGCCGTGCATGTTTTCGAGATAGAAACCGTCGCGGAAGGCGCGCCATGTTTCGTCGAAAATCTGTGCCCACTCCCGGGGATAATCGACGGTGGCTACCATGTCGGAGAGGTCGACGGCGTCGTTGAGCTGAGCTTTGCCGGCGGGCATCTTGGTGGCATAGAGCTTGTTGCCGGAGGAGAAGAGGGCGTTTTTGCCGTCGGCGGTCACTTCCATGCGGGCGCGCTCGGCAACGGTCTCTTCGCGCTGCGTGGCGAGGTCGAACGACTTGGTGTCGCGGCCGGTTGTGTACCACACTTTCTTGCCGTCGCTATAGAAGTTGCCGTAGCGTCCGGCGGGGAGAGGGAGCTTCACGATGCGTCCGGGCAAGCCGTCGGCATCGACGGTGACAGCGGCCGTAGCGTCGGCTTTCTCAGCTTTTTCGGGCTTTTCAGCCTTTTCGCCGGCCACTTCATCGGTGGGGAGCAGCGGCGAGGGGGTATCTTTCGAGAGCATAGCGAGATAGATGCCGTCCATGTTGCCGTAGACGTGGTTCCACTCGGTCGAGGAGTAGATGGGGTTGAAGTCGCGGGCAGAGGCGAAGATGACGTATTTGCCGTCGGCGCTGAAGCGGGGCTGCGAGCTGCTGTACCATTTCTCGGTGACGGGGATTTCGCGGCCGTCGGCGAGATTGTAGACGTAGACTACGCTCATGTCGTTGTCGCCCGAGCGGGTGTAGGTGATCCAGCGGCTGTCGGGCGAGTAGCTGACGCCGTAGAATTCGCCTTCGGGGTTCTGCATGACAGTGCGCTTCGTGGCCGTAGCGGGGTCGACCTCGACGATGCGGTTTTTGCGGTCGGTGTAGAGGATATGGCGGCTGTCGGGGCTCCACTGGAGCGAGCGGATGTAGGTGTCGTTGTCCTTGGTGAGCTGACGGGGTTCGCCGCCGTCGGCGCTCTGGAGCCACACTTCGGTTTCGCCGGTGCGGTCAGAGATATAGGCGATGTTCTTGCCGTCGGGGCTCCAGCGGGCTCCGCGCTCGTTGGCACCGGGGGTGCGCGTCAGGTTGCGGGTGACTCCCTTGCCGGCGGGCACGTCGAACACCTCGCCGCGGGCCGTAACGGCCAGGCGCTTGGCGTCGGGGCTCATCGAGGAGGCCGTCACGCGGTTGGCAACGTTCATCTGCTCCGGGCGGGCCATGTTCGACTCGGCTGCCATGCGTATGTTGATTTTCTCGGCCTTGCGGGTGGCGGGGTCGAAGCGGTAGATGTAGCCGCCTTTTTCAAACACAATCTGTTTGCCGTCGGTCGAGGGGAATTTGATGTCGTAGTCGGTGAAGTCAGTTACTTTCTCGGTTGTTCCGGTCAGGGTGTTGTAGACGAAGAGGTTCATCGTCATGTCGCGGTCGGAGATGAAGAAGATTTCGTCGCCAATCCACATCGGGATGATATCCTGCGCGGGGTTGTCGGTTATGTTCTTGACTGTCTTGGCTTTGGGGTCGTAGATCCAGATGTCGTCGGCCATGCCGCCGCGATAGTATTTCCAGTTGCGGAACTCGCGCATCACGCGGTTGTAGGCCATCTTCGTGCCGTCGGGCGAGAAGCTGCTGAAACCTCCCTCGGGCAGGGGAATTTCGGTGGGCATTCCGCCTTCGGGGTCTACGGTCCAGAGCTTGCCGGAGAAGCCGTCGCCGATGCGGTTGCGGTAGACAATCTGCTTGCCGTCGGGGCTCCAGGTTATCACCATGTTGTTGGGACCCATGCGGTCGCCGATGTCGTCGCGGGCGTTGGTTGAGGTGAACGTAAGTCGCTGAGGCTGACCGCCATTGCGGTCCATGAGGTAGACTTCGGTGTTGCCGTCGTAGTGTCCGGTGAAGGCAATCTTGGAGCCGTCGGGCGAGAATCGGGGGAACATTTCATAGCCCTCGTGCGACGTGAGCCGGCGGGCTTCGCCTCCGGTGATTGGAGCGGTGTAGAGATCGCCGGCGTAGGTGAACACTACCTCCCGGCCATTGGTTGAGGGGAATCGCAGCAGGCGACCCTCATCGGCGGCAGCATTTGCCGTCAGACTGCATAACAGTAGTGCAGCCAATGTCAGTTTGTGATACATAATCGGTTTCGAAATTACGCGTAATAATTCGCAAAGTTAACGATTTTTGCGCTTGTCGGCAGTTTCAACCGACAAAAATCGATAAATTTGCGTCATGAAATTCACGAATCCGACATTCGACGCCGGCCGGCGACGTTTCTGTAAGATTGCCGCCCTGGCCGTGGGAGCTGCGGCGCTGCCTGCCGTGGCGCACGCTGCCGTAGGCTTGGCGGACGATGATATTCCCGCCGGAGGGTGCTGCCGGCTAAGAGTAGTGCGCTGCAACTGCTTCGAGGACCTTCAGAGCCTCTGGCTCGACGACCCCGAGGCCGGGCCGTGCGGGCTCTACTCCCCCGGCGAGGAGATTGAGGTCGACGCCTCGACGGTCCGCGCTTTCGACGCCGGGAAAGATGCCGATGGATTCCGGCTTTGCCCGGCGGCGTGGCGCGCGCTGCGCCCGGCTGTCATCGCGGCTATGAAACAAAACGCCCCGGAGAGATGTCTTGCAACATCGTCCGGAGCTGTTTTGACAAGCTGCCCGTCGGGGAGCAGCCCGGTGAGTTTCCTTATTTCGCCGGCGTAACTTACTCGGCGATAATCAGAGCGTAGTTTTTCTTGCCGCGCTGCGCCAGGAGATATTTGCCGTTGAGCAATTCATCCTTGGTGATAACAGCGTAGGGGTCAGCAACTTTCTCTTTATTGATTGAGAGTCCGCCCTGCTGGGTCATTTTGCGCATCTCGCCTTTCGAGGGAAAGAACGGAGCGGCGTCGGTGAGCAGGTCGGCGAGCTTCACACCCTCGTTGAACAGGGCTGCATCGACCTTAAACTGGGGCACACCCTCCATTACCTGCAGCAGCGTGGCCTCGTCGAGACGGCGGAGAGCTTCGCCGGCATGGTTGCTGAAAAGAATCTGCGATGCCTCGACGGCAGTCTCATAGTCGGCAGCCGAGTGAACCATCGTGGTAATCTCCTTGGCGAGGCGCTTCTGGAGCGGGCGCTGACCGGGGTCGGCAGCCTGCTGAGCCACGAGCTCGGCAATCTCTTCGCGCGAGAGCTCGGTGAAAATCTTGATGTATTTTTCAGCGTCGGCGTCGGAGACGTTGAGCCAGAACTGGTAGAATTTGTAGGGCGACGTGTAGCGCGGGTCGAGCCAAACGTTGCCGCTCTCGGTTTTGCCGAATTTGCCGCCGTCGGCCTTGGTAATCAGCGGGCAAGTCAGAGCATAAGCCTCGCCGCCGAGGGTGCGACGGATCAGCTCGGTGCCGGTAGTGATGTTGCCCCACTGGTCGGAACCGCCGAGCTGCAGCCGGCAGTTTTTCTCGCGGTAGAGGTTGAGGAAGTCGTAGCCCTGGACGAGCTGATAGGAGAACTCTGTGAACGACATTCCCTGCTGGCTTTCGCCCGACAGACGTTTCTTCACGGAATCTTTGGCCATCATGTAGTTGACCGTAATATGTTTGCCTACGTCGCGGATGAAGTCGAGGAACGAGAAGTTTTTCATCCAGTCGTAGTTGTTTACCATCTCGGCGGCGTTTGGAGCCGTGCTGTCGAAATCGAGGAATTTGGCGAGCTGCTTCTTGATTGCCTCCTGGTTGTGGCGCAGGGTCTCTTCGTCTAGAAGTTTGCGCTCCTGGCTCTTCATCGAGGGGTCGCCTATCATGCCCGTTGCGCCGCCGACAAGTGCGATGGGCTTATGTCCGGCGCGCTGGAAATGCTTGAGCATCATGACACCTACGAGGTGACCGATATGCAGCGAGTCGGCCGTGGGGTCAATGCCAAGATATGCCGTTGTCATTTCTTTACCGAGCTGTTCTTCGGTGCCCGGCATCATCTGGTGGATCATTCCGCGCCAGGTGAGTTCTTCTATGAAGTTCATCGTTTGAGAATTGTTTTTCGATTTTCGCCCGCAAAGTTACGGTTTTTCCGCGACATAACAATCAGGATTTGTTCCAGCGCCGGGCTTGGAGCTCGGCGGCACGCTGCTCGGCGGCGTTGTCGGCCGGATGCCAGAGAGTCGGATGACCGAGCGCATCGGGCATAAACTGCTGGACGACAAAATGCTCCGGGTAGTCGTGGGCATACTTATAGTCGTGGCCGTAGCCCATATCCTTCATAAGCGACGTCGGGGCGTTGCGCAGATGCAACGGAACGGGCAGGTTGCCGGTTTGGCGCACGAGCTCCTGCGCAGCGCCGACGGCCATATAAGCCGAGTTGCTCTTGGGCGACGTGGCGAGATAGACCGTGCATTCAGCCAACGGTATCCGCCCCTCGGGCCACCCGATTTTATGTATGGCGTCGAATGTCGCGTTGGCGAGCAATAGCGCGTTGGGATTGGCCAGGCCGATATCCTCGGCGGCGAGTATCAGCAATCGGCGTGCTATGAACTCGGGCTCCTCGCCGCCCTCAATCATGCGTGCGAGCCAATAGACGGCGGCATCGGGGTCGCTACCTCTGACGCTCTTGATAAACGCCGAAATGATATCATAGTGCATCTCGCCGTTCTTGTCGTAGGCCGCGGGATTGCGCTGCAGTCGGTTAGTAACAACCTCATCGTCAATCACAATCGGCTCGCCTTCGGGAGTTGATTGCTCGAGCAGGTCGAGGATATTGAGCAGCTTGCGGGCATCGCCTCCGGCGAAGCGAAACAGAGCGTCGGTTGATCGCACATCGACCGTGCGGCCTTGCAGACCGTTTTCGGCGGTCAGAGCTCGGTCGAGAAGCTGCTGCAGCTCGTCGGCCGAGAGCGGGTTGAGCGTATAGACCTGGGCGCGCGAAAGCAACGGACGGATAACCTCGAACGACGGATTCTCGGTCGTGGCTCCTATCAGCGTGACGGTGCCGTTCTCTACGGCGCCGAGCAGACTGTCCTGCTGCGATTTATTGAATCGGTGGATTTCGTCGATAAACATAATGGGGCGCGCCGTGGCAAACATGCTGCCGGCGTCGCGAGCGCAGCGGTCGAGCACCTCGCGCACGTCTTTCACTCCCGAATGAACGGCGCTGAGTGTGTAGAACGGCGCTTTGATCGTGTTGGCAATGATGCGTGCAAGCGTGGTTTTGCCAACTCCCGGAGGACCCCAGAGAATAAACGAGGAGATGTTGCCCGTTGCAATCATTCGGTTGATAATTGCATCAGGTCCAACAAGATGGGTTTGCCCGATATATTCGTCGAGCGAACATGGGCGCAAACGCTCGGCAAGTGGTAATTTCATAGTCTGTTCATTATGCTTTTCAGTCCGGCCCGTCAAAATTGAGCCGGCTCATAGAATCTCTTTTCACTACAAAATTACATATTTTCGGCAAATCTTACGCGCTTTGAAAAAAAATCGCTATCTTTACACGCTGAAAGGTAAAGTTGGTAGGAAATACCGAACTTTAACAGCCCGATGTTGTTAGAATATAAAAGGTGGAAGCTACGGCGTCGGCAACGACGCAAGATTCTCTGCCTCAACATATTCACAGCAACAACATTTCCAAAAACCAACTATAAAAACCAAAATCATGAGCGACTACAATAACAACGGCGGAACGCCTCAGACTATGCGCAACATCTTTGGTATCATTATGATAGTGATATACATCGGTGTTGGTATCCTTTTCTTCACCGGATTCTTCCAGCCCTTGTACGGAAGCTGGGAATGGGTTAGATGGGTTGCCGGAGGCATCTTCACAGTCTATGGCATCTGGCGAGCCTATCGTCAGTTCACTGGCATCGACAACGCATAACCGCGCGTTGACCGACACGTAAACGAATAAGAAAGCAAGCGCATGAACTACTTTCGTCAACTAACAGCCACGGCTGCCGGCATCGCCCTCCTTGTCGGCAGCAGTTTGGTGTCGTCGTGCTCGTCCGACAAAAAGTCGGGCAACACCAGCACATCGACATCGGGCATTGCTACCCTCGTCTGCGACGCCAGCTTCGAAAACATTATGTCGCAAGAAATTGACGTTTTCGAATATATCTACCCCAACGCAAGCATCATGCCGGAATACACCGACCAGAAAGCTTGCATCGACTCGCTGCTCGATTTCAAAACAAAGAATATCGTCATCACCCGAATGCTTACCCCCAAGGAGGAAGCATACCTGAAGGACAACCGCAAACAGGTGCGCCAAAAGCTGATTGCTGTCGACGCTTTGGCACTCATCGTCAACCCGAAAAACAGCGTGCAGGTGCTCTCTAAGCCCGAAATCGCTGAAATTCTCTCAGGCAAAATAGCTCGCTGGGATCAAGTTGTGCCGGGCAATAACCATCTCGATTCAATCGAAGTAGTGTTCGACCATCAGGGCTCAAGCACCGTTCAATATATGCGCGACTCGCTGCTCAACGGCGGCGACTTCGGTCAGAAGGTCTATGCCCAGAAGAGCCCCGAGACTGTGTTTGAAGCCGTGGCCAACAACAAGAACGCTATCGGTATCATCGGCGTAAGCTGGATTAGCCGCGACCTGAACACCCGCGAATTAACACGCAAACAGTACGCGCAGAAAATCCAGGCGGCGAACGACACTACGACCAACGCCCAGACGTTCAGCGAAGATGTAAAGGTCATTAAGGTGCGCGGCAACGACGAAGTTACCGCCTACCAGCCCTACCAAGCTTATATCTACGACGGCTCCTACCCTCTTTACCGTCAGATCTACATGATTACAACCGCTCCCGGCGGCAGCCTCGGCCACGGATTCTTTTCGTTTGTCACAGGCTTCCAGGGACAGAAAATCATGATGACAACCGGCGTGCTCCCCGCAATCGTGCGCCCAACTATGGTAGAAATCAACTAAAATCATGCTAATAAAATATCAACCAATAAAAAAACAATAATAAACCAAGTCATGAAACTGAAATTCCTTTTTGCCCTTCTTCTCGGAGGCGCACTCGGTGCTTCAGCACAGGGTGACTATCAGGATGGTGTCGACAACTACAACGCCGGACGTCCCGACGTGGCCAAAACCATCCTCGAAAACACCATCAACAACGCCGGTACAAAAAAACAGGTGAGCTACTACTATCTCGGCTCTATCGATTTCCAGGAAGGAAACCTAGCCGGAGCTAAAGCTTACTTCGAAAAAGGCGTACAGGCCGACCCCACCTACGGCTTGAACTATATCGGCCTTGGCGAAGTTGCTCTCAAACAGGGCAACAAAGGCGAAGCTGAAAACCTTTTCAAACAGGCCACCCAGACCGACAAGAAAAACTATGCTCTCGTTGCCGAGGTTGCTCGCGCATACTACAACGTCGACCCCGTGAAGTATGAGAAAGAGATTGCCAAAAACCTCGAAAAAGCAAGTAAAGACTCCAAACGCACCGAGGCTGCCGCTTCGATTCTCGAAGGCGATATGATCGCCGACCAGGATCCCGGCCAGGCTGCAGGTCTCTACGAAGTCGCTATCGAACAGTCGAAAGCTAAAGGCGTAGTTAACCGCGAGGCTTACGTGAAATATGCCAACACATATTTCCGCGTCGCTCCCGAGTTCGCTATCAAAAAACTCGAAGAGCTCAACCAGCTCGAGCCCAACTCGGCTCTTGCTCAGCGCGAACTCGCCGAGAAATACTACTCGAACAACCAGTGGGGAAGCGCCTACCAGCAGTATGGCAAATATCTCCAGAACCCCAACCACTTCCAGAAGGACGAACGCCGCTACGTTCAGCTGCTCGTTGCCGCCAAAGAGTATCAGCAGGCTGTTGACCGCGCTAACGCCATCCTCGCTCAGGACCCCACCGACTACGCTATGTATCGTATGATCCTCCTCAGCGAATCCGCTCAGGAAAATTGGGCTGCCGCTGAAGCTGCCGGCCAGAAACTCTTCGCTATGGCCAAAGAGGACCAGCTCGTTCCGAACGACTACATTGTCTACGGTCAGGCTCTCAGCGAAGAAGGTAAGGTTGACCAGGCTGTTGCCGTCTACGAAAAAGCTATCGAGCTCAACCCCGACAAACCCGAAATTCTCGTCGACCTCAGCGCCGTCTACGAAAAAGCCGGTCAGAACGACAAGGCCGTTGAAACCATGGAGCGCTACCTCGCTACAGGCGCCGCTTCGACCAACGACTATGTGAAGATGGCACAGCGCTACTCCGGTCTCGCCCGCAGCCTCGAAAAAGGCACTCCCGAGCGCGCCGAAGCTGCCGACAAGGGTCTCGAGAATATACAGATAGCTATCGACCGCGTTCCCGACAACGGCACACTCTACCGCATCAAAGGTGAGCTCCTCGTTGCCAAGAACGACAACAAGCCCGACGCTGCTATGGCCGAGGCTTACGAGAAGATGCTCTCAATCTTCAACGCCGACCCCGCTAACCGCGAAAAATATGCTTCGTCGTATCGCGCTGCCGACTATCTCCTCGGCATCTACTACTTCGACGTCGACAAAGCTAAAGCTCGCCAGTATCTCAACGATTATCTGACAATCATGCCCGACGACGAGACCGTCAAAGCTCTCCTCGAACAGCTCGGCGCAGAATAATCTTGACCATACACCTTATAAATAATATAATCAAGACCACTGCCGCTTTTCGGCGGTGGTCTTGTTGTTTCAACTCTTAAATCACATCATTATGGAACAGCCTCCCCAGTACAATCGCCCCGTACAGCCGCTCACGTTCGACCAGGCGATTAAACGCGTTCTCAACAACTACGCCGGATTCACCGGTCGCGCAAACCGCGCCGAATTTTGGTGGTTCATCCTCTTCACCGTCATCGTCTCGTGGGTTATAGGAATCCTCTTTGCCGTCACGAAAATGGGTATCTTCCAGTGGATTTCATGGGCTGTGAATATTGCCCTCTTGATCCCGACATTAGCCGTCAGCTGGCGTCGTCTCCACGACGTTGGACGCGCCGGCGGCTGGTGGTTCATTAACTTCGTTCCCGTCGTTGGATGGATTCTCTTCATCCTCTGGTGCGTAAAGCCGAGCGAACCCCAGCCCAACCGCTTCGGCAACGTCCCCGCAAACTAACCCATCTCCCTAACCATTAAGAGACTATTAAAAAGGGCAACCTCGATTGGAGGTTGCCCTTTGTTATATATTTCCATCCACCCGAACTGCATTAGCTGTTCTATCAAACATCTGATATTGTTGTGCCAATCCCGCGGGTTCTGTTTAAGGGAGTGAAACGACCGCTTCTGCGTTTTAATTC
>CAYNSG010000073.1:0-10323 GCA_964399885.1 uncultured Bacteroides sp. | reverse complement strand
CGCCCCAGGCCACGGCTCGCGCGAACGCCATCAAAATGTCAAATTGACAAATTGATTTTTTGAGGGGCGGATACGTTGGCGGGGCGAAGGCGGATGCGCGGGGGCGGGTGCGATTTTATCGCGCCCCTACCGGCGGGCATTAGCGGTAGTCGGCGAAGCGGATTTGGAGCTGGGTGCGGGCTGTGAAGATGCGGCTTTTGACGGTCCCGATAGGGAGCCCGGTCTGCGCGGCGATTTCGTGATATTTGTAGCCGGCGATGTGCATCGAGAAGGGCACGCGGAATTTTTCGGGGAATTCGTTGATGGCTGTCGTGATTTCTACGACTGAGAATGTTCCTTCGGGCGTGGCTGAGGTAGCGCTTTCAGCTGCGATGTTGAGTCGCTGGTCGGTAGTGTCGACGAGCGTGGCTTCATGGACAGAGCGGCGATAGCGGTTGATGAAGAGGTTGCGCATGATTGTGAACACCCATCCTTTGAAGTTGGCGTTGTCGACGAATTTGTCGGCGTTGTCGAGCACTTTGAGGGTGGTGTCCTGCAGCAGGTCGTGTGCGTCGTCGCGGTTGCTTGTCAGCATATATGCGAAGTTGAGCATGTTTGCTTGCAGGTCCATGAGGCGTTGTTTGAATTCTGCTGTTACCATAATGCGTTGGTTAGATTTGGTTTGTTGGTTGTAGTTATGTTTTTTATCCGGTGCAAAGTTATGGTGAAATTCAGCGAAAGTTGTGTTTGAATGTTTAACGAGTGTTAAAACTATTACGCGATTGTTACACGCCGCCGGAAAATGATTAACTTTGCGTGCAATAAAACATCAAGCTAAGAAATATGTCGTTTATTGCAGATAGAGTGAAGATGGACGGACTGACGTTTGACGACGTCCTCCTGATTCCGGCTTATTCAGAGGTTCTTCCGCGAGAAGTGAACCTTCGCACAAAATTTTCCCGCAATATAGAGTTGAACGTACCACTCGTTTCGGCTGCCATGGACACGGTGACCGAGGCGCGTTTGGCTATAGCTATAGCTCGCGAGGGCGGTATCGGAGTGATTCATAAAAACATGACGATAGCCGAGCAAGCGCGTCAGGTTCACGCTGTAAAGCGCGCCGAGAACGGTATGATCTACGACCCCGTGACTATCAAGCGCGGTAGCACGGTTGCTCAGGCTTTGGCCATGATGGAGGAGTATCATATCGGTGGCATTCCGGTTGTCGACGACGAGGGTAAGCTCGTGGGCATCGTTACGAACCGCGACCTCCGCTTCGAGCGCAACCTCGGTCGGAAGATTGACGAGGTGATGACGAAGGACAATCTCGTCACAACCTGCCAGAGCACAAACCTCGAGGAGGCTGCACAGATTCTGCAGCAGCACAAGATTGAGAAACTGCCGGTTGTTGACAACGATGGCAAACTCATCGGGCTCGTCACCTATAAAGATATTACAAAAGCCAAGGATAAACCCAACGCATGCAAGGATTCGCGCGGACGTCTGCGCGTTGCAGCGGGCGTTGGCGTAACTGCCGACAGCATGGATCGCGTTGATGCGCTCGTTGAGGCCGGCGTCGACGCTATCGTTATCGACACGGCTCACGGCCATTCGAAGGGCGTAGTTGGCGTTCTCCGCGCCGTTAAGGAGAAATATCCTCACATCGACGTTGTTGTCGGCAACATCGCTACGGGCGACGCAGCGCGCTATCTCGTGGAGAACGGCGCTGACGGCGTGAAGGTCGGCATCGGTCCCGGCTCGATTTGCACAACGCGCGTGATTGCCGGTGTGGGCGTGCCTCAGCTCAGCGCCGTCTACGACGTAGCGAAGGCCCTGAAAGGCACGGGAATTCCGTTGATTGCCGATGGCGGCATCCGCTATTCGGGCGACATCGTCAAGGCGTTGGCAGCCGGCGCTTACTCGGTAATGCTCGGAGGAATGCTGGCCGGAGTAGAGGAATCGCCCGGCGACACAATCATCTACAACGGACGTAAATATAAGGCGTATCGCGGCATGGGTTCGCTCGAGGCTATGGAGAAGGGTTCGAAAGACCGCTATTTCCAGGCAGGCGAAAACGACGTGAAGAAGCTCGTTCCGGAAGGTATCGCAGCGCGTGTGCCGTTCAAAGGCTCGCTCTACGAGGTTACCTACCAGATGCTCGGCGGCTTGCGAGCCGGCATGGGCTATTGCGGCGCTCCCGACATCGAGGCTCTGCATTCGGCGAAGTTCACACGAATTACCAACGCCGGCGTTGCAGAGAGCCATCCGCATGATGTAGCCATCACGAGCGAAGCTCCCAACTATAGCGCTTCCCATCAATGATATCGCGATTAATCGCTAAAACCTTACTGCTTTGCGCCGCTACCTTTTCGGTCGGCGCAAAGCCTTTTTATGAGCAGGCGTTTCCGCTTGTTTATGCCGGCGAGACGATGACGCGCAGCGAGGCCGAGCGCCTCGTTGGGCGCGATTCGGTCGACAGTAGAGGAGGGCGACGATTGCTCGAGGAGTATATGCTCAGGTTGGGCGAGGCGCGTCGTGCAGGCTACGGGGCGATAGTCGAAAACCTAGCCTCTACAGCTTCGATGCGCAATGACATGATGGTCGCCTTGATAACAGCCGATTCGGTCGACTTGCAAATCACGCCCGAGCTGATAGGCGGTTATTTCTATGCCCATCGCGAAGAATTCGGCTGGCCTCAGCCCCACGCAAAAGGGTTGCTTCTGTTGGCGCGAAATGCCGAGCAGCTCGATTCGGCTCTCGCGGCAGGCGATTATGGCGCTCGGCGCGATGTGGTTGTCATGGAAATAGTCGCTGCAAAGGGAGAAAACGCATACGTCGATAGCTTGGTTTTCAATGTGCGTGGCAGAAGTTACGACAGCTATTATCCCTCGGCGGCAGTTGTTGATGTCAGATTGCTCGATGCTCCGGAGGAGAGTTCGGACGTAAGCGATGCGGTCGGCCAGGCAGTGCGCCGCGATCTTTACGCCGCTTGGATTGAACGCTTGCGACGACGCGTGGAAAGCGACTGAATACGCTATTAATCAGGAATAAAAATGTGCCGCTTGCTTCCCAGCATGCGGCACTTAAAACACTTGTCAGTTGCTTGTCTTGCCTATTATTGGTGCAAATTTAGTTAATTTTTTTCGATTGCAAAATCATTGTCCGACTCAGTCGATTTTGATTTCGCATTCTGTCATTTCGTCATACTCGGCCCAGTCGGGATCGTTCTCAGCGTAGACGGTTATGGGCAGTAGCGGGAAGGGTGCGAGCATCTCGTTGAGTTTTCGGCCGAAAATATTAGTGCTCAATGTGTAGAACACCCAGTTGCGCTCGCCGGCACCCGTGAAGATACCGGTCATTACGGCCACGGGGTCGCGGTCGAATTCGGCTGCAAGGACGTCCTGCACCTGCTCCATGAGCTCCGATGTTGCGCGGTCGGGCATGCCTGACGGGTCCGGAGCGTAGGCTCATGTCAGTTCGACGCGGATGTTAAAGCGGGGGTTTGTGCGGAAGTGAGCCACGTCGCTGCGCCCCGTGACGAGAATGGTCTGTCCGTTTTCGGCCTCGGCCGGTGCAGTCCACCAGTTGCCTTTCAGTTCGTTAGCCATAATCAGGTTATGCTTTGAGCTCGGTCAGTCGGGCGAGATATTTGCCGATGATGTCGAATTCGAGGTTTACGACCGTTCCCGGCTCGATGCGGCAGAAATTAGTGTGCTCGAACGTGTAGGGGATGATTGCCACGCGAAACGAATCGCGCTCCGAATCGCATACCGTCAAGCTGACGCCATTGACCGTCACAGAGCCTTTCTCAACAGTCATGTAGCCTTTGGCAATCAGTTCAGGGATAGCCTCATAGCTGAATTTATAATAGCGGCTGCCGTCGGCTTCCTCAACTGATTCGCAGCGAGCAGTGCAGTCAACATGACCTTGAACGATGTGACCATCCAAGCGCCCGTTCATCAGCATGCTGCGCTCGAGATTCACGAGGTCGCCGGGCTTGAGCAGGCTGAGGTTGCTGCGCAGCAAGGTTTCGCGAATGGCCGTGACGGTGTATGTGCCGTCGCCGGGAATGCTCACTACCGTAAGGCATACGCCGTTGTGGGCTACCGACTGGTCGATTTTGAGCTCGTCGGCAAACGAGCAACTCATTGTTATGTGGAGATTTCCTCCATCCTCTTTGAGGGCTACGACGCGGGCAGCCTCCTCAACAATACCTGAAAACATCTTCGAAAATTTTCTTGCAAATTTAGCAACATCTCGCCTCAGGAGCAAGCGAAACGCCCTAAAATCGCCCGAATTTGATCGCCGACACGATGGCAAATGTTTTATGATAAGAGGAACACTTGGCTACGGATTGATGAGCTTAAATACCTGAAATGTCAAATATTTTTTGTAATTTTGCACTGTTACAGCGCAAACATTGTTATGACACATCCTACATCATTCAATATAGAAGACCTCCAGACATATCGAGAGGGGAAACGGCTTGAAGTCAAGTCGGCAAAGGGCGGTCTGCCCAATTCTCTATGGGAGACATACTCTGCCTTCGCCAACAGCGACGGCGGTGTCATCGTGCTCGGAGTTAAAGAGCGCGAGGATGGCTCATTTCTAATTGAGGGTCTGAAGGATGCTCATAAGATGTTGAAAGATTTTTGGAATACGGTCAACAATCGGCAGAAAGTGAGCTGCAATATCCTCACGGATTCAATGGTCAAGATTGAAAAGTGTGACGGAAAGGATGTGATTGTGATTCGTGTTCCCCGTGCAGAACGCACCACCAAACCGGTGTATGTGGGCTACGACCCCCGCAGCGGCAGTTACCGCCGCAACGGTGAAGGCGACTATCACTGCTCGCTTGATGAGGTATCACTAATGATTCGTGACTCTTCACTAATCAGCGATGACAGTACATTGCTGACGCATTTGGACTACTCGGTTTTCTGCCCGGATACCATCCGTGCTTATCGCAATATTTTCAACCTAACGCATCAGAATCATCTCTGGAGTCATGAAGATGACATGATGTTTATGCGCAGAATCGGAGCGATGCGTGAGGACAAGGAGACCGGCAAGTTCTGCCCGACCGGTGCAGGTCTGCTGATGTTCGGATACGAGTATGAAATCTCCGCTGTCTATCCAAACTATTTTCTCGATTATCAAGAGAACCGCACCAACGGCATCAATGCCCGGTGGACTGACCGCATTACTTGCCAGACCGGAGACTGGAGCGGAAACGTGTTTGACTTCCTGCTGAAAGTTATCCCCAAACTTCAGGCAGATTTGAAAGTGCCGTTTGTTTTTAACGGTAATCTCCGTGATGAGAATACGCCAGTGCACAAGGCCATCAGAGAAGCCATGATCAATATGGTGACAAACGCCGATTTCCACGGGCGTAGAGGTGTGGTTGTCAACAAGGATGCCGAGGGCTTCAAGTTTGCCAACCCCGGTACCATGCGCGTCTCGCTCAAGGATGCTATTCAAGACAACTCTTCAGATCCGCGCAACGGCACAATGTTGAAGATGCTTGCAATGGTGGAATATGGCGAACGGGCCGGTAGCGGACTGCATCGTATCTTCCACACTTGGGAGACAGTGTATCACTGCAAGCCGACAATGGAAGTGACAGCCTCCGGAGGTGTTGACCGCACTGTGCTGCGTCTCAGCTATGAAGGTCATCAACCCGACACAGAGGCAATGCGCCGCCTTTATGACAACCCCGATGCCATAATTTTCAAGGAGAGTACACAAGAAAAAGGAGGTAGTACCACAGAAAGTGGAAAAAGTACACCAGAAACTACTAAAAGTACCATAGAAAAGTGTGGAAGTACCCAAGAAACAGCCAAAAGTACCCAAGAAAAGGGAAATGGTACCCAAGAAAATAAGGGAGAAAGTACTATAGAAACCCCAAATAAGGGAGAAAGTACCCAAGAAACAGCCAAAAGTACCCAAGAAAAAGGAGGTAGTACCCCAGAAAGTAAGGGAGAAAGTACTCAAGAAGCGGTCAAAAGTACCCCAGAAAATGGAAGTAGTACCCAAGAAAAGATCTTAGACATTCTTGGTAGCAATCCCAATTACACGCTTAATGAAGTGGCTAATATTTTAGGAATCACAAGAGATGGCGTTAAGAAAGCTGCTGATAAACTTCGTGCAGAAGGAAAGCTTATCCGCGAGGGCTCAACGAAGGCCGGGCGATGGATAGTGAAAGATTGATGTTGACGCTGTCATAGCTATTCGGGGCAAGGATGGTTGGTGGGACTTAGGCAAAGGAATGGTAAATTATACTATAAAATGTGAAATAATATTAAATAATGGAGGTCGCTATGGTGTGGTGAGGCATTGAAAATAAGGCGATATGCGAAATCTTGCAACTACTATGGGATGTCTTGATGGAACTTAAGATGCTGTAGTACAATTATTCGGGTTGAAGCCTTGGGTTGTGCATGAAACGTCTCGCCGGGGCTGAGGTTGCGTTGTTGACTGAAGTTGTTTATTGATGTTTGGGGGTAAATTGTGGGCGGGAATTTGGCTATGCGGCAATTTTTTTGTAATTTTGCATCACCAAGTCACGGAGGAGGCATCGAGCTTCCTCCGCTTTATTTGGGGTAATGGACTCATTGATTTGAGATAATGATCTCATTGATTTGGGTTGATGGACTCATCTAATAGGGGTGAAAATCTCATTGATTTGGGTTGATGGACTCATCTAATAGAGGTGAAAATCTCATTGATTTGGGTTGATGGACTCATTGAAGCTTTTTGCCGAAGATGGGTTGAATGAAAATTTTTAGAACGAAGATGATAAAACGACCTCATTGGGTTGAGAGATGCTCGTCGAGCCAAACAGGCTTGCGGGGAATGAAATGCTCAGTGAGGACAATGAAGAAATATGATAGATATTAATCAATTGCGACAGACCGTCGAGGAGAGTATTGCCGGAACGGATGCGTTTATTGTCGACACGACAGTGACGCCAGACAACCGAGTTACGGTTGAGATTGATTCCGATTCGGGAGTCGATATCGACACGTGTGTAGCTATAACTCGTGCTATCGAGGCCAAATTTGACCGCGATGTAGAGGATTATGAGCTCGAAGTCGGTTCGGCCGGCTTGACATCGCCCTTCAAAGTTCGCGAGCAATACGTGAAGAACATCGGTAACAATGTCGAGGTCCTGACAACCGACGGCCGCAAGCTGCGCGGTTGCCTCGTTGAGATTACCCCTGACGGCTCTGTGTTTACCATCGAAGTAGCCACTAAAGTGAAACAAGAGGGCAAAAAGCGTCCTGTGACGGTCGACACTCCCATGGCAATAGCCGTGGCCGACACCAAAGAAGTAAAATACCTTATAGAATTCAAATAATTTCCCCACAAAGATATGGCAAAGAAAGCTGAAGCTCCTAACATGGTGGAGCATTTCGCCGAATTCAAAGAACTGAAAAACATTGATAAAACCACGATGATTAGCGTCCTCGAGGAGTCGTTTCGCAACGTGCTCGCGAAGATGTTCGGCACCGACGAGAACCTCGATGTTATCATGAACCCCGACAAGGGCGACGTTCAGATTTTCCAGAATTTCGAAGTTGTTCCCGACGGCGAGGTGAAGGATAAAAATCTTCAGATATCTCTCTCCGACGCCCGCGCCGACCGGGACCCCGACGCTGAAATCGGCGACGAACACACCAAGGAGATTATCTTTGCCAACTTCGGTCGCCGCGCTATCCTCAATCTGCGCCAGACGCTCCAGTCGAAGATTCTCGAACTGCAGAAAGAAGCAATCTACACGAAGTTCAAGGATCTCGAAGGCGAGATCGTTTCGGGCGAAGTTTATCAGACATGGTCGAAAGAGACCCTGCTGATTGACGACGAGAAAAACGAGCTCTTGCTGCCGAAGAGCGAGTCGATTCCCGGCGATTTCTTCCGCAAGGGCGAGACGGTTCGCGCCGTTGTTGCCAACGTCGACAACAAGAACAACAACCCGAAAATCACGGTTTCGCGCACGAGCGACAACTTCCTGCGCCGCCTCTTTGAGCTCGAAGTTCCGGAGATCCACGACGGCCTGATTGTTATCCGCGCCGTAGCCCGCATCCCCGGCGAGCGTGCCAAGATTGCCGTTGAAAGCTACGACGACCGCATCGACCCCGTAGGCGCATGCGTAGGCGTCAAAGGCTCACGCATCCATGGCATTGTCCGCGAGCTTCGCAACGAGAACATCGACGTGATCAACTACACGACCAACCCGACGCTCTTCATACAGCGCGCTCTCAGCCCGGCAAAAGTTTCGTCGATCAACATCGACGAGGCCGAAAAGAAAGCCGAAGTGTTCCTGCGTCCCGAAGAGGTGTCGCTTGCAATCGGCAAAAACGGTTACAATATCAAATTAGCCACGAAGCTTACCGGCTATGAGATTGACGTTTACCGCGATAACGTAGAGGTGTTTGAAGAGGATATCTACCTCGACGAATTCACCGACGAAATCGACCCGTGGGTTATCGACGCCCTCAAAAACGCCGGCTGCGTAACGGCCAAGTCGGTGCTCAAACTGTCGCCCCAGGAGATTATGGACAAAGCCGACCTTGAGGAGGCAACTGTTGATCATCTCATTAAGGTGCTTCAGGCTGAGTTTGACGACGAAGAGGAGCAGCCTGCCGCTGAATCTCCCGAGGACGAAGCTACTGAAGCTCCCGAGGCAGAGTAACCTGCAGCGCCCAATCCCTCTCTCTTCCAATTAATAGAAAAACCACCAAAACAATATATGGCGAGAACAAAAATAAGTAAAGTTGCAAACGAGTTCAACGTGTCGGTATCTACGGTGGTTGAGTTCCTTCGCAAGAAGGGAATCACCATTGATGATAACCCCAATGCTCGCATCGACGATGATGTCTACAACATCCTTGTCAAAGAATACCTGCCCGACCGCCTGCAGAAGTCGAAGTCGGACACTCTTTCGTCGGATCGCATTCAGGCTAAAGCAAAGGCCGCCGCTCCCCGACAGGAAGAGGTCAAGACGGCGCCCGTACAGACCGTTCAGGGTCCGAAAGTTGTGGGTCATATCGAGTTGAATCGCCGTGGCGAGCCCGTTGTATCGAAACCCGAACCCAAACCTGAACAGAAACCCGAACCTAAGCCCGAACAGAAACCCGAACCCAAGCCGCAGCCTAAACCCGAGCCCGCTCCGCAGCCCAAGCCGGAGGTGAAGCCCGAGCCGAAACCGGAGGTGAAACCCGAAGCAAAGCCAGAGCCCAAGCCCGAAGTCAAGGTTGAACCCAAGCCGCAGCCCAAACCCGAGCCCAAGCCCGAAACAAAGCCCGAGCCCAAGCCCGAAGCAAAGCCCGAGCAGAAGCCTGCAACTCCCGAACAGAAACCCGCTGAGGAGAAGAAAGCTGAGCCCGAAATCTTCACCCTCGGACAGCCCAAAGCTGCCCCCGGACTGACTGTGCTCGGCAAGATCGACCTTGCGGCTCTCAATCAGTCAACTCGCCCGAAAAAGAAAACCAAGGAGGAAAAACGCAACGACCGCATTGCAGCAGCGCGCGGTGGTCAGCCCGGCGCCCAAAGCCCGCCGGCAGCCAACGGCGACCGCAAGAAACGCAAACGCATTGGCGGCAAAGAGAAAATCGACATCGAAAAGACCTCGCAGCAACAGCAGGGTCAGCAGCGTCAGGGTGGCGGAAACGGCAATAACAACAACCGTCGCGACGACCGCCGCGGAGGCAACAACGACCATCGTGGCGACCGCAACCGTCGTGGCGGTGCCCAGCACGCCGAGGTAAGCGAAGTCGACGTTCAGAAGCAAGTTAAGGAGACTCTTGCCCGCCTTACCAACAAGGAGAAAGGCCTGAAGAAAGGCGTGAAATGGCGCAAAGAGAAACGTGAAGCCGTTGCCGAACGCGTTCGTGAGGCCCACGAGCTCGAAGAAATGGAGAGCAAGGTGCTGAAGCTGACAGAGTTCGTAACCGCCAACGACCTTGCGTCGATGATGGACGTTCCTGTCAACGAAGTAATCGCAACCTGCATGAATCTCGGTGTGATGGTTTCAATCAACCAGCGCCTCGATGCCGAGACAATCAATATCGTGGCCGAAGAGTTCGGCTTCGAAACCGAATATGTTTCGGCTGAGGTTGTCGAGGCAATCTCGCAGGATGTCGACTCGCCCGAAGAGCTCGTGCCGCGTCCGCCGATTGTAACCGTCATGGGTCACGTCGACCACGGTAAAACCTCGCTGCTCGACTATATCCGCAACGCCAACGTAATCGCCGGCGAGGCAGGAGGCATCACGCAGCATATCGGTGCCTACAACGTGAAGCTCGCCGACGGCCGCCACATCACGTTCCTCGACACGCCGGG
>CAYNSG010000072.1:0-10453 GCA_964399885.1 uncultured Bacteroides sp. | reverse complement strand
ACTTTATAACCGCTTTTGGCGCGATGCTGTTCCGCTCCCGCGGGGACGTTTTCAACAATTTTAGTACAGATTATCCATTATTCAGAGATTCGTTTCGGGGCGGAAAACGACTCGGAGCGGGTAGTGGTCGCTATGCGGATTCTTGACAACTTTGGCGTCGATCGGCTGCAACGCAGGCGAGGCGAAAATCTGGTCGATGCGGAAAAAGAATCGCGAGGCGTGGTAGCTTATGGCGGGTCCGAAGCCGGCGCGGCTGTAGGCATCGTCGAGTCCGGCGGAGAGGATTGTGCGTGCGGCGTAGCTCCCCGGAATATCGTTGAAATCGCCGCAGACGATGGCGTTTCCGCCGATGCTGTCGATCATCTCTTTGACCATCTGAGCCTGAACGGCGCGTTCGCGAAACACCGCCGAAAGCTTCGAGATTGGCCCGTGACGGAGTTGGCTCAGCTCGCTCTTGATCGGTTTGCCAACGGCCTCGCCGTCGGTCAGCTGGCGGTAGAGACGTTTGTCGTCGTCGGTAAGTCCGATTGATTTCAGGTGGAGATTGAAGAGCGTGATGTCGCCCGACTGGAGCGTTATTCTATAAGCACGCACCTGAAAACCGGGCGACGGTTTCCGCGAGAGTTTCAGCTCGCGGAACGGATAGCGCGAGAGCAGCGCCTGGCCTTCGGAGCCCGACGAGCGGTAGGGGAAATGCTCGTAGAGCGAGCGGAGCAGCTGCGAGGCGATTTTTTGCGACATGGCACGCTTGACCGTGGGGCATTCCTGGAGTGCGACGATGTCGACATCGGATTCGGCGAGAAACTTTATTGTCGGATTGTCGGCTTTGGGCAGATTGTTGTCGGCGTAGTCGCAGAGCTGCAGCACGTTGTAGGTCATGACCGTCAGTGTGCTGTCGGGGTCAACCTTGTCGGCATGCGAGACGTTGAGCGGGCAGAATGTCCAAATCGGTCCGGCGGTGAGCAGGACCGACGCGCCGGTCACCACAGCTGCCTTGCGGGAATAGAACAGCGCTATGACGAATATTATGATGGTCGCAATCAGGCAAGCCGGGAAGCATAGGGCGATGATGGCCGGCAGCGTTGACCGTAGCGGATTTATCATCCCTCCGTAGCCCGAGATGATTGTGGCGATTCCGGCCAAGATTGCCAGAAGGTTGATAATAAATTTAAGAAAACGCTTCATGGGCGGTTGCTTGAATCGAAAAGTTGTTGGCGTTCCTCGGCCGTCAGCGAGCTGTAGCCTGAGCGGCGCAATTTTGTTAACAGCTCTTTTGGCAACTTGTTCGCCTTAGCCTGAGCGATGGGCTTAACTGCCGAGCGGCGACGGCGAAGAGCGAGTCCGATTGCTACTCCGGCGGCAATGCCCCCTAAATGCGCGGCAAATCCGCCGATGTTTCTCATGCTTACCCCGATAACCATCACCACTAAAACCAACAGCGCTATTTTCCAAACCTCAACGTTGCCAAACACGGCTAACCTCACTCGTTCTTTCGGGATTGTAAGAGCCGTCGCGGCAACGATTGACAGCACCGCCGCACTCGCGCCGCACAGCGTTGTCGCCGCGCTGCGGTTGGCAAGGATGAAGGCTATCGCTCCGGCGAAACCTCCGGCAAGATAGACGAGCCACGGACGCCCAACTCGCGCTCTCTCCGCAAGGAGCACCCCGAACAGATAGAGCCACAGCATATTGACAGCAAAGTGGCTGAAATCATACTGGAGGAACATGTAGCTGACTATAGCCCACGGTCGGGAGAGAAGCAACGCAAAACTCCCCGGAAGTTCTACTGTCGAAAACCAACCGATGGCTGCCGGGCTTATAGCTGCCACAACACGGCTCGCTATGAAAAAGAGCGTATTCAGCCCCAGCAGCCAATAGATTTCGCGGCGAGGGGCCGAGATGTCAGTAGCGAGGGCCGCCATGAATAACTCCTTGACGTTTCCAGATAAGAATCATTATGAATCCGAAAATCATGCCGCCCAGATGCGCGAAGTGAGCCACGCCATCGGAAGCGTTGCTGAGTCCGATAAGTAGCTCGATGACGCCGTAGCCAATCACCATCCATTTAGCTTTGATCGGCACCGGGATAAACATGATGAACAGCGGCATGTTGGGGAAAAGCATACCGAACGCAAGCAGCACGCCATAGACCGCGCCCGAGGCTCCGACCGTGACGAGCATGTTGAGGAACGGCAGGTCGCGTCCTTCATTCAGCGCTTGCTCGATAGCGATGCGCATAGTCGTGAAATCAACGCCGTTGGCATTGGCGAGCATCTTCACAAACATATCTTCCCACGTCATTGCCCAAACAAGCTCCTGGATGATGGCTGCACCGATACCGCACGAGATGTAGTAGAACAGGTAGCGCGCCGAACCCAACACGCGTTCGAGCGTGATGCCGAACATGAAGAGCGTGAACATGTTGAACAGAATGTGGGCGAAATCGCGGGTGGAGTGCATGAACATATATGTCAGCAGCTGCACCGGGTTGAAGTCCGACGCCTTGAAATAGTGGAGTCCGCCGAGAGCAACGAGGTCGATGCGCGAGCCGGCAACCATCATAAACAACCAGACGATAAAGTTTATGATAATTAGATTTTTCGTGACCGGCGGTATGTTGCTGAAAATAGAATTTCCTGTTCTCATCTTTTTTAAGATAGTGATTCGGGCGGTAAAGTTACGAAATTTTTTGGCGTGAGGCGGCAAATTTCGATAAAAGGTCGTAATTTTGTAGTTTGAAAAAGAATTGAGTTCTATGGGATTTTTTGATAAAATATTCTCGTCAAAAGAGAAAGATAAAGAGACCCTCGATCGCGGTCTGGAACGCACGAAGCAGGGAGTGTTTTCGCGCATCGCGCGTGCACTCACCGGAAAGAAACAGATCGACGAGGAGTTTCTCGACGAATTGGAAGAGATATTCGTGACGAGCGACGTTGGCACCGAGACGACCGTGAAGATTATCGAACGCCTCGAAGCGCGCGTTGCCCGCGACGGCTACATAAACTCGTCGGAGCTCAACCGCCTGCTCTGCGAGGAGGTTGAAGCCCTCTTGGCCGACAGCCCCGACAATCTGGCCGACGGCGATTCCCGTCTGCCCGAGGGTGGTCGACGACCCTACGTCATCATGGTCGTCGGGGTCAATGGTGCCGGCAAGACAACCACAATCGGTAAACTCGCCGCACGCTATAAAGCAGCGGGCTACAACGTGATGCTCGGTGCCGCCGACACATTCCGCGCTGCCGCAATCGAGCAGCTCGAAGTCTGGGCCGAACGCGCCGAAGTGCCTATCGTCAAGCAAAAAATCGGCGCCGACCCGGCATCTGTGGCCTACGACACGCTCCATAGCGCCGTAGCGAAAGGCAACATCGACGTGGTAATCATCGACACCGCCGGACGCCTCCACAATAAGAAAACACTCATGGACGAGCTCGCGAAGATTCGCAACGTCATGAACAAGATTGTTCCCGGCGCACCCGACGAGGTGCTTCTCGTTCTCGACGGCAGCACGGGGCAGAACGCCTTCGAGCAGGCCAAACGTTTCTCGGAAGCCACGAAAGTTACCGGAATGGTAATTACGAAGCTCGATGGCACGGCCCGCGGCGGCGTAGTAATCGGAATCAGTGAGCAGATGAACATCCCCGTGCGCTATATCGGCCTGGGCGAGGGCATCAACGACCTGCAAGTGTTCCATAAGAAAGAGTTTATCGAATCGCTGTTCGGAAAATGAGAAAAGCCGATATTGTGACGCTTGGCTGTTCGAAGAATCTCGTTGACAGCGAGCGTTTGATGCGAATGCTCAGCGACGCAGGCGTCGATGTGCGCCACGACCCGCCTGAAGGGTCGAAGCCGTCGCCGATTGTGATTATCAACACCTGCGGTTTCATCGGCGACGCCAAAGAAGAGTCGGTCAACACGATTCTCGAATATGTCGAGGCACGTCAGCGCGGCGATGTCAAGCGGCTCTACGTCATGGGCTGCCTGTCGGAGCGCTACCGCAAGGAGCTTCCCGCCGAGATTCCCGAAGTCGACGCCTGGTATGGCAAGATGGATTGGAGCGGTATCGTGAAAGATATCGTCAAAACATATCCGGCAACTGCCGCCTACGACCGCATCATCACCACTCCGCGCCACCATGCCTATCTGAAAATCTCTGAGGGCTGCGACAGATTCTGCGCATTCTGTGCAATTCCGCTGATTACGGGGCGTCATCATTCGCGTCGTCCCGAGGAGATTGTCAGCGAAGTTGAGATGCTGACAGCGCGTGGAGTCAGAGAGTTTAACGTTATAGCTCAGGACCTGTCGGCCTACGGTCGCGACCTCAACGCTGGGCGCAACAGTGGCCTGGCCGACCTGATCAACCGCATAGCCGACGTCGACGGCGTTGATTGGATTCGTCTTCACTACGCCTATCCGGCCGATTTCCCGAGCGACATCCTCGACGTGATGGCAGCGCGCCCTAACGTCTGCAATTATCTCGACATCGCGCTGCAGCATATCTCCGACCCGGTTCTGAAAGCTATGCGCCGACACGTCGACCGCAACCGCACGCTCGAACTAATCGACGAGATTCGCTCGAAAGTGCCCGGAATACATCTGCGCACTACGCTCATGACCGGATTCCCCGGCGAGGGCGAGCGCGAATTTGAGGAGCTGATGGAGTTTGCAAAGACTCAGCGCTTCGAGCGCATGGGTGCGTTCGCTTACTGCGAGGAGGAGGACACCTACGCCGCACGCAACTATGATGACTCGATTCCGCAGGAGGTAAAGCAGGAGCGACTCGACCGGCTGATGGCTCAACAAGAGGAGATTTCGCTCGAAATCCAACAGCAGAAGGTCGGAAAGACACTCCGCGTTATGATTGACCGCGAGGAGCCCGATTGCTTCGTAGGCCGCACCGAGTGGGATTCACCCGAAGTCGACCCCGGAGTGCTCGTAGAGAAAGCGCCCGGACTGCATCGCGGCGAGTTTGCCAACGTGAAAATCACCGAGGCAATGCCGTTTGAACTTATAGGACACGTTGAAGATGCAACCCGTTGATTCGGAAACCGTCGAGGCTCTGAAAAAACATATATCGTCGGGCGAAGAGTTTGCCTATGTGGTGTTCCCTGATGGTGAAGCCCGATTTATCGACAGCCGCAGCGAGCTGTTCCGCGTAGGGTTTTTCAACTCGCCGGCAGGTGAGGGGAGCCCCATCGCGCAGAAATCGACCGACAAGGAGGAGTATCTCCGCGAGGTCGATGCCCTTGCCGGGCGCCTGGCGCGGTCGGGCGGGAAGGCGGTAATCTCTCGCGTTATGGCTATAGAGTCAGCCGCCGACCCGGCCGATGTCGCATTGGATTATTTCGCGAAGTTGCCGTCGACGTTCCGCGCCGTTTTCCGCACCGCCGAAGCCGGGCTTTGGATAGTAGCTACGCCTGAGTTGGTGCTCGAAGAGCTTGCCGACGGAAGTTTCGCCACTATATCGTTGGCCGGAACGCGCAGCGCCGCAGCGGCAGGCGAGTGGGACGAGAAAAACCGCCGAGAGCACGACTACGTGACGCGCTATATCGTCGACACTCTCAGCAGCTTAGGGCTGCAAGTCGACGTAGCTCCGGCCGAGAATCTGCGGTTCGGTCCCGTAGAGCATCTATGCGAGCGGATAACAGCCCGCGGCGACGCCGACTTCTTCAGTCTGCTCGAAAACCTCACGCCCACGCCTGCAATCTGTGGCTATCCGAAAGCCGATGCCCTACGCGAAATCGAACAGATTGAACACCACAGCCGTTATTGCTATGGCGGTTACATCGCAGCCGAGCAGCAGGGACGTCGCAAAGCGTTTCTCACTCTACGCTGTGCGCTCGTGACTCCCGCCGCAGGCGGGCGATTCTGCTACACGGTTTATTCCGGCGGAGGCATAACCGGCGATTCCGTAGCGGCCGACGAATGGACCGAAACCTCCGGTAAGGCCGCGCTGTTGATAGAATCAATCGAGAATTCCGCTCTTAGTATTGAAAAGAAAGAAAAGTAGATGCCAAATCATAAGCATAAGAACGAAAAACCCGGTTCGCCGGCAATGATAATGCTCATAACCGTTGCGCTGCTCGTTGGCGCATCGTTTGTGCCGTGGGAGGAGATTACGGCAGGTCGCGTCAAAGGGTTTTCGCTATGGTCTGACCTCGTCGATACGCCTGATACCGACGACGCGCAATACAACGACGCCGCTCCAATCGACCCGAAGCTCGCCGAGCTGATGGCCGAGGAGACAACCGCCGACGGAAACTCTACTGCCGAGGAGGCCGACTCGATTGTAGTCGATACGCTTCCGGCGATTGAGGAGCCCCGCCCGCTATATGTTGCCCGCCGCGACTCTACAACCGGCATCGTCGCTATCGAAGATTATTCATCCGACGGCAAAGGGCTTGAACGACTCAAATTGGCGCTGACCTACCGCGGGCAAGCACGCATAGCCGTTGTTGGCGACAGTTATATCGAAGGCGATATCTTCACGCAGGATTTGCGCGCCAAGCTGCAGTCGGAGTATGGCGGCAGCGGCGTCGGCTACATGGGGCTCCATTCGGATTTCCCCGGCTTTCGTCGCAGCGTGCGCCAGAGCGGCAGCGGCTGGACAGTGCA
Source organism: uncultured Bacteroides sp. (assembly GCA_964399885.1). GTDB lineage: Bacteria > Bacteroidota > Bacteroidia > Bacteroidales > Muribaculaceae > Paramuribaculum. The sequence continues at coordinate 3,841 of CAYNSG010000072.1, read as the reverse complement.
TGAGATAGGTAAGAAAGACTCCGTCACCGCCTACGAACCCCTCGCCGAACATTACTACACTCCCCAGTCGGGCGCAACGGCAACCTATAAAGGAACCGACAAGGTAGCAAACGCCGATAGCTGGAACGTCAGCCGACTGTTGCTGATAGCTCCCGAAGGCGGAACCGTAACGGTGACAACCGACCTCGGCTCGCAGGAGTTTCAGCTCGAAGCAGCCAGCGACAGCGTGCAGTCGGTCGAAGTTGCAGGAGCTACGGCATTGGCAACATTTGAGGCGTCGGAGACGTCGATTGTAGCCCTCGGGGCTTGGCTTGAGACATCGCGCGGCATCGGCGTCGACTGCATGTCGTCGCGAGGATTCTCCGGGCTTACCTTGGAGGGAATTTCCCCGTCGCTCGCCAGGCAGATGTCGAACTATGTCGACTATCAGCTGATCGTGCTCGAATTCGGCATTAACGCCATGAGCCCCGGGCAGAAAAACTTCAACGTCTACCGCCGCGCCATAGTACGCGTTGTCGACCATCTGCGGCAATGTTACCCCGGCGCCGATATCCTGATTATGGGCATCGGCGACCGCGGCGAGAAGCGCTCGGGCGAGGTGCGCTCGATGTCGTCTGTTCCATATATGATCGATGCCCAGCGCCAGGCTGCCTCCGAGGCGGGCTGCATGTTCTGGGACACCCGCGAAGCTATGGGCGGCGAGGACGCCATAGTTGAATGGACCCGCCGGGGACTGACTAACAAGGACTACATCCACATGACCCACAAAGGAGGCGAACGGCTCGCCACGGAATTCTACAACGCTCTGATGGAGAAACTGAGATGAGACGCCTTAGCCTGATATTCTCCCTGCTTGCAGTGTCGTTCTGCTCAATCGCAGCACACGCGCAAACTGACAGTCTTGCCGACGACTTCGATTCGCAGGACTCAATCCGCATAAACCCCGACATCGTCTACGAAGCTGCCGGCGGCGACGTTGCCATCCCGCAGTTTATCAACCGCAAGGCCAATCATATTGAGATGAACGGCGCCGACTGGAGTGCGCTCCAAGCAAAGGCTGCCGCCGGACAGAGAGTAATCTCCGTGGTGCATATCGGCGATAGCCATATTCAGGCCGAGATTGGCACCTCCGTGACCCGCGAGATGCTCCAGCTGCGGTTTGGCAATGCCGGGCGCGGACTGCTCTCGCCCCGCCGACTTTCGGGCAGCAACCAGCCCTACGACTACAGCTTCGAAAGCTCGCGCCAATGGAGCGCCGAGAAGTTTATGAAAGCCCCCTGGACAAACCCCATGGGCTTCAACGGTGCCTCGCTCACACTCAATGGCGGAGCCGCCGACATAACGCTCTCGACCGTGGAGAGCGACGACGATTACAATCCGTTCACGCGCGTAACAGTGTTCCATTCCGGCGAGATGACCGTCACCGGGGTATCTAACGGCGACGGCGTGGAGGTGCCGGTTACTGTCATAACGTCGCCCGGCATGACAACCCTCGAGCTCTGGACATCGCAGACCCGCGTAAAGATAGAGTTCACAATGGCGGGGCGCTTCACTCTCTTCGGCGCAACGCTCTCGGGCGAGCGTCCCGGAGTGGTTTATCATGCCATAGGCAACAACGGTGCCACTTACTCGACCTACAACCGCATAGCGTCGCTCGGCCCAGGCGTAGCGTCGCTCGACCCCGACCTGATAATAATTTCATTGGGCGCTAACGAAGCTTTCGGGCGTCTCGACCTCGCCGGATTCCGCCGCAATGTCACGCAGCTTATAGCTACGTTGCGCCGTGATAATCCGCGGGCGAAACTTCTGATTGTCACTCCGATGGAATGCCAGCGCAAACAGCGCAAATCGCGGCGTCGGCGCGCAACCTATGCCATAAACAGCAACATCCTGCCGCTGCGCAACGAGCTGCTGAAGATTGCCGCCGCCGAGAAGATTGCCGTCTACGACTGGTATGCCGTAGCCGGTGGCACCGGGGCGTCGACGAAATGGATTTCAGCCGGACTCTATGCAAAGGACCGCGTGCATCTCACCGCCGGCGGCTATCGCCTCAACGGCCGCCTATTCTACGATGCGCTAATAGAACAACTTGACTCTAAGAACGAATGACTGCGAATATAACCGAACGCCTCTCTCAGCTACTGCTTCACGACCCCGTCAACCCGCTGCTGTTCAACACCGGGCTGTTTCTTGTGCTGTTCTGTGCATTCTGTGTTGTCTACTCGCTGATGCGGCGCTACAACACTCTGAAACTGCTGCTGACTATTGCCTTCTCGCTCTATTTCTACTATAAATCGTCGGCCGAATATTGCTTCATTCTTCTCGGCGTCTGCGTAAGCGACTATCTGCTCGGCATCTGGCTGTCGCGAGTGAGCGGCGACTTCGTGCGCCGGCTGATTGTGGCTATCAACGTTACTATCAACGTCGGGATGTTGGTTGTGTTCAAATATCTCAACTTGATAATCGACACTGTAGCCAACTTCGCCGGGCGTGATTTCGACCCGCTCGACATTATTCTCCCCGCCGGCATATCGTTCTTCACCTTCCGCTCAATCAGCTATATTGTCGACATCTATCGCGGCAAAATTCAGGCGTGCACCGACTTCCTCGCCTACACGTTCTATCTCACCTTCTTCCCGCCGTTGCTCGCCGGCCCCGTTGTGCGTGCCTCCGATATGCTGCCGCAGGTGAAGGCCAACCCGGTTGCTTCGCGCGCCATGGTTGCCGAGGGGTTATTCTTGATTATGTGCGGATTGGTTAAAAAAGTTGTCGTTGCCGATTATCTGAGCCAGAATTTCGTCGACCGCGTGTTCGACAATCCCGCACTCTACAGCGGCTTCGAGAACCTGATGGGAATCTACGGCTTCACAATCCAGCTCTACTGCGACTTCAGCGGCTACAGCGACATGGCCATCGGCATCGCGTTGCTTCTGGGCTATCGCTTCCTCGACAATTTCCGCTCGCCATTCAAGTCGCAGAACCCCACGGAGTTCTGGCGGCGCTGGCATATCTCGCTATCGTTCTGGTTGCGCGACTATCTCTACATTCCGCTCGGCGGCAACCGCTGCTCGAAGCTGCGGAAGCACGGCAACCTGATGACAACCATGCTCATCGGCGGACTCTGGCACGGCGCCTCGTGGATGTATCTTATCTGGGGCGGATTGCAAGGACTGTTCCTCGTGGGGCACAAGGAGATTCACGACCGCACGAAGCGCCGCGAGCGTCGTTGGTGGCGCGTGGCAGCTAATGTTTTCATCACATTCAACCTAATAGCAATCAGCTTCATGTTCTTCCGCGCCCGCTCGATGGAGGCCGTCGGCGACATGACCCGCCAGATTGTCGGCGATTTCCACTTCTCGGTAGCTCCGCAGTTCGTCACGGGCTATCTGCTCGTTGTGCTGGCGCTCGTTGGAGGCTATTTGATGCACTTTGCGCCCGCATCGTGGACCGACCGCCTGCGCAACCGCTACATAGCGCTCCCGCTCATAATCCAGGCCGTTATCCTCGCCCTGGTCATCTTCCTCATCATCCAAGTCCGCTCCAGCGAAATCGTCCCCTTCGTCTACCTGCAGTATTGACAGACACCTCCGCGACCTCAGAGATTGTTCGCAAAAACTCCGGTTTAGCCAAAGCGACTTCAATCTGAGAAATGTCTCCGGAATGTCTACGGGAATGTCTACGGAAATGTCTGTCATTAGTAACTATTTTCGTTTTGAATTGTCCGAATTCCAATTTTTTTGTAAATTTGCAAAATAATACGCTCTCGCGCTGACAAAGACCAATCAATGTAATTAATTACATAATTCAACATATAAAGGAACTCTATTGTAGTCGTAAAAAG
>CAYNSG010000071.1:0-10538 GCA_964399885.1 uncultured Bacteroides sp. | reverse complement strand
ACAAATGTAGCAATTAATTTTGGATTGGGCGCATTAACCGCCTATACCTATCGCGTAATTTTGTAGCGTTGTTGTGGAGCGAGGGCGCAAGCAGACACGACCTCCTCCCGAGTTTTGCCCCCTGATGCTATTCTCAGGGGGCATTTCGATTTTAGTCGTTTTTAGTCGGCTCAACGTCCTTAAATTTTTTACCTCGGCGACAGCCTACCACGTCTCAGAAATCTCGTTAAAAGCAAAATTTGTCAAAAATTACTCTTTTTTACCATACAGTACCCAATCGAGGACACGGCGGTTGGCGGCGTCCACTTTGGAGCGGTCAAAATCAATGTAGATGTCGGTAACGGAGTTACCACCGTGACCGAGGGCGGCGGCGATTGTTTCTTTGGGAATGTCGAGCGAAGCCGCGATGGTCGCCCACGAGTGACGCGCCCAATAGGAGGACAAGCCGGGCAGGGAGAGGGAGCGACCGACTGAACGCAGAACCTCGCAGAGGTGGCGGTAGAAGAAGCGGTAGTCGGAGCAGGTATCGGCGTAGTTGAGCAGGAGGGATTGACCGCGATATTTTTCGATGAGGGCAAGAGCTTCCGGCTCGACCTTTACGGAATAGAGCCGATGAGTTTTGGCACGGGAGTACTCGACACGCCCGGCGGCGGTAACGGAAGTGAGGGCGCAGAGGTCAACGATGTTAATGCCGCAGAGCATGAAGATGAGTTTGAAGCAGTCGAAATAGCGTTGTTCGGAGGGAGAGGACGCAGACACCGAGAACAAGGAGCGCAGTTGCTCGACGGTCAGAGCGCGTTTGCGCGTCTTTTCGGGAATGATTTTGAACTTGCGGAACGGATAGCAGGAGATTACCTCATCGTCGAGAGCGTCATTGAAGATGGCACGGATATTACGGAAATGGATATTGCGAGCGTTGCGAGAGGGAGAGGTCAGGGCGAGCCAAGCGTCGAAGTCGCGAAGCCATTGCACCGTGATGTCCTCGAACGTCAGGGAGTCAAAACCATCATTAAGGTACGCACGCATACGCGCAAGAGTAGTGCCGTAGATACGTTGAGTGCCGGGGGAGCGGCGAGCGACAAAGGAGTTAAACCGGGAGAGGAACGTTACGCGCTGAACCGCTACCTCCTCGTCAGGGTGGAGTTCGGAGAGTACGCGGCGTTTGATGTCGCAGGCGCGAAGCCCCCGGAGTCCCCCGGCAGAGGAAAGCCGGAACAGAATAGCGTCCACGGCGATTTTCTGTTCGGCAAGCAGGGAGTTGAATTGTTGCTTGCGAGGATGGCCGACCACGATTTGCCGCCGCGCATCCCATTGGGAGGGGAGCAGGGAGATGTTGGTAGGGAGCAGAGCGCGGACACCTTTGCGAGTAAGGACGAGTTTGAGAGGAGCAGGAGAGCCGGGAGCGGAGTCGCGGCAATCAAGATAGAAGCGAGTTGTTACCATAAGCCTTAAAATTTCCGTCCGCTTGTGTTCCGCTTGTGGTTTGAAACGTGTCGAAACCCCTTGAAACCGCGTGAAACATTGACGGACTTTTTTTTAAGACTGCCAGCCTAAAAATAAAGCACCGAACATTGGCTGCAAGTGCCTGATATTCGGTGCTTTATTTAGCTTTCCTTTATTGTCGGGGTGACTAGACTCGAACTAGCGACCTCACGCCCCCCAGACGCGTACTCTAACCAACTGAGCTACACCCCGATTTCCGAAAGGCGTTGCAAAGGTAGGCAGTTTGCCTGAATCATGCAATAGTGTTAACCTATTTTAACACACCGCCCGCCCCAAAATTTTCCTTGACCAGCCTCACACCTTATTTATAAGAAAATTTGGTCGCGTCGGCTAATTTTCGTAACTTTGTGGAGAATTTCGGGTCATGTGGTCCGATTACCGAAAACAGAAAGAAAAGTCATTAGTAATGGCAGAAAAAGAAGAAGAATATAGCGCCAGTAACATACAGGTGCTCGAGGGGCTCGAAGCCGTGCGCAAACGCCCCGCGATGTATATAGGCGACATCAGCGAGAAAGGACTTCACCACTTGGTTTATGAGGTCGTCGACAACTCTATCGACGAAGCCCTGGCAGGCTATGCCGACCATATCGATGTCACCATCAACGAGGACAATTCAATAACGGTTGTCGACAATGGTCGCGGCATCCCGGTTGATATGCACGAGAAGGAGCACAAGAGCGCCCTCGAGGTCGTGCTGACCGTGCTCCATGCCGGCGGCAAGTTCGACAAGGGTAGCTACAAGGTTTCCGGCGGTCTCCACGGCGTGGGCGTCAGCTGCGTCAACGCGCTCTCAACCTATCTGCGCGCCGAGGTGCACCGCAACGGCAAGGCCTACGTCCAGGAATACTCCTGCGGCAAACCGACAACCGAGCTCATTATCACCGGCGAAAGCTCTCACACCGGCACTTCTATCACGTTCAAGCCCGACGGCTCGATTTTCACCGTTACCGTCTACGACTACGACACCCTGGCAACTCGCCTGCGCGACCTGGCCTACCTCAACGCCGGAATCACGCTGACGCTTACAGACAAACGCAACCTCGACGCCGAGGGCAATCCCCGCCACAACGTGTTCTTCTCGCGCGACGGCCTGATGGAGTTCGTGAAATATATCGACTCCAATAAGGAGCCGCTGATTCCCAACGTTATCCACCTCAACACGGAGCGCCAGGGAATCCCCGTGGAAGTTGCGCTGACCTACAACACGTCGTTCAACGAAAACGTCTACTCCTACGTCAACAATATCAACACCATCGAAGGCGGCACACACCGCACCGGCTTCCTTCGCGGACTCTCGCAGACCCTCAAGCGCTACGCCGAGGACAACAAAATGTTCGAGAAAGCGAAAATCGATAGCAAGGACGTTACCGCCAGCGAATTCACCCAGGGACTGACGGCCGTTATCTCCGTCAAAGTCATGGAGCCGCAGTTCGAAGGTCAGACAAAGACCAAGCTCGGCAACACGGAGGTTATGGGCGCCGTCCAGACCGCCGTCAGCGACGCGCTGCGCACATTCCTCGAAGAGAACCCCAACGAAGCCCGCGCTATCGTCAACAAGGTTATCCTCGTTGCCCAGGCACGCAAGGCTATGATGGACGCCCGAGCCAAAGTGCTCCGCAAAACGCCCCTTTCGGGCGCCGGACTGCCGGGCAAGCTCGCCGATTGCTCGAGCCGCATCGCCGAGGAGTGTGAGCTCTTCATAGTCGAGGGTGACTCTGCAGGCGGCACAGCCAAGCAGGGCCGCGACCGCCGCTATCAGGCTATCCTGCCCCTGCGCGGTAAAATCCTCAACGTCGAGAAAGCTCAGGACCACCGCGTGTTTGAGAACGAGGAGATTACCAACCTCTTCCGCGCAATGCGCGTCTCGCCCGTCCACGACGGCGAAAACACCGACGCCTCGCAGGTCGACATCAGCCGCCTGGCCTACCATAAGATTATCATCATGACCGATGCCGATGTCGACGGCAGCCACATCGCTACGTTGCTCATGACGTTCTTCTTCCGCCGCATGCGCCCCATTATCGAGCAGGGCTACCTCTACCTCGCCACTCCCCCGCTCTACAAATGCAAACGCGGCAAGAACGTCGACTACTGCTGGACCCAGGAGGATGTGCAGCGATTCATCCTCAAATTCGGCGACAAAACCACCGTGCAGCGATTCAAAGGTCTGGGCGAGATGAACGCCGAGGAGCTACGCGACACCACAATGTCGTCTGAGCATCGCATCCTCAAGCAGGTGAGCATCAAAGATGCTGCCGAAGCCGACCGCATCTTCTCGATGCTTATGGGCGAGGACGTCGCTCAGCGTCGCGACTTCATCGAGGAGAACGCCAACTACGCAAACATCGACGCGTAAACCGATACCCCACATTCACCCCGGCAGCCGACGTTTTTGCAGCGTGCAACAAACAGGCCGTCCGGGGTGTTTACAAGTATATAAACTTTTCAACCGCCGGCAACAATATTATGGCAAAAAAGACAACTCATCATACAAGCCGTCAATCGGCAAAGAATTTACGCAACAGCGTGATTCAATATATCAGTCAGCAGAAGAACAACACTTTCAACTACAAACAAGTTGCCTTCGCTATCGGAGCCGACACGACGGCTGCCCATAGAGCCATCGCGCTGTTGCTCGCCGAATTAGCTTTCGATGGCGACCTCATCGAGGTTTCGCCCGGAAAATACAAGACGCCGCAACGCTCCAACGTTACCACCGGCACATTCGTACGCCGCAGCAACGGCAAAAACAGCGTCGTCACCGACGAGGACGGCGAAACAATCTTTGTTGCCGAGCGTAATTCGATGCATGCCCTCAATGGCGACAAAGTGCGCATTATCGTTGCTGCTCGCCGCCGAGGCGTTGAGCCCGAGGCTGAGGTGGTTGATATCATCGAGAAGAAAGAACAGACGTTTATCGGCACGCTCCGCGTCGAGAAGCAGTATGGCGTACTCGTCACCGACTCGAAATTCCTCGCTGCCGACATCATCATCCCCCGCGCAAAGCTCAAAGGCGGCAAAACCGGCGACAAAGCCATTGCCCGCATCACCGCCTGGGAGGACGAGGAGAAGAACCCCAAAGGAGAGATTATCGACATCCTCGGCGTAACCGGAAGTAACACAACCGAGATGCACGCCATTCTCGCCGAATTCGGACTGCCCTACAAATATCCGCAGAATGTTGAGCGCGCTGCCGACCAGATTGGCGCCGGCATTACCGACGACGTCGTTGCCAGCCGTATCGACATGCGCAACGTCACCACATTCACCATCGACCCCAAGGACGCCAAGGACTTCGACGACGCGCTGTCGTTCCGCCGACTGCCCAACGGAAATGTTGAGGTTGGCGTGCATATCGCCGACGTGACCCACTACGTTCACCCCGACACAATCATCGACCGCGAAGCGCAGAAACGCGCAACATCGGTCTATCTCGTCGACCGCACAATCCCGATGCTCCCCGAGCATCTCAGCAACGGCATCTGCTCGCTGCGTCCCGACGAGGACAAGCTGACATTCTCGGTAATCTTCGAGATGGACATGAACGCCAACGTCGTCAACGCCCAAATCGCACGAACCGTCACCCGAAGCAACCGCCGATTCACCTACGAGGAAGCCCAGATGATTATCGAGAGCGGCGAAGGCGAGTTTAAGGACGAAATCCTGACGCTCAACACCCTCGCCCAGATTCTCCGCCGACGCCGCTTCGAGGAGGGCTCGGTTGAGTTCGACCGAGCCGAGGTGCGCTTCGATATCGACGAAACCGGCCACCCCACCGGCACTTACTTCAAGGAGTCGAAGGAGGCCAACAAGCTCATCGAGGAGTTCATGCTCCTGGCCAACAGAACTGTAGCTACCGTAATTGGCAAACCGGCATCGAAAAGAAAACCGAAAGCATTCGTCTACCGAATCCACGATATGCCCGACCCCACCAAACTCGCCGACCTCTCAAAGATTGCCCGCACGTTTGGCTATCGCGTCCGCGAGACCGGCTCGTCGCGCGAAGTGAACCGCTCTATCAACCGCATGCTCGGCGAAGTCAAAGGCAAAGGAGAAGAGAATTTCCTCTCAACCCTCGCAATTCGCTCGATGGCTAAAGCCGTCTACTCAACAGTCAACGTCGGTCACTACGGATTGGCCTTCGACTACTACACCCACTTCACCTCTCCCATCCGCCGCTACCCCGACATGATGGTTCATCGCTTGCTCGAACGCTACATCGCCGGCGGCCGCAGTGTGAATGTCGACAAGCTCGAGGACCTCTGCAAACATTGCAGCGAAATGGAGCAGCTGGCAGCTAACGCCGAACGCCAGTCGATTAAATACAAGCAGGTTGAATACATGGGCGACCACATGGGCGAAGTCTACGACGGCGTCATCTCTGGCGTCACCGAATGGGGACTCTACGTTGAAATCAGCGAGAACCTCTGCGAGGGACTCGTGCCCGTCCGCGACCTTGCCGACGACTACTACGACTTCGACGAGAAAAACTACTGCCTCGTTGGCCGCCGCAAAAACACCCGCTACCGTCTCGGCGACAATGTCCGCGTGAAAATCGCCCGCGCAAGCCTCGAACGCCGCCAGCTCGACTTCCTGCTCATCGACGACAAGGGTCGTACACCCGGCGAAGATGAACTCGGAAAAACCATGAGCGTCAACCAGGCTCTCAACGCCAAGAAGCAGCGCCGCGACAAACAGAACAAACGCCAGAAAACCCGCTCCCGCCGACGCTGATGATGACCACAACTCTCACCGTCGACCGCCTGCGACTGTTTGCCCGGCACGGCGTCAGCGATCAGGAGCGGCGCGCGGGTAACCGCTTTGAAGTCACCGTCAAACTGCGCTACGACGCCTACATGGCCTGCGAAACCGACGATATCGAAGAGACAATCAACTATGCCGACGTCATCGAGGTTATAAAAACCGAAATGGCTCGGCCATCGCGGCTGCTCGAGCACGTTGCCGCGCGAATTGCCAAGACCCTCTGCGATCGTTTCCGCCCGCTTGAAGGCGGAAGCGTAACCGTCACCAAACTCTGCCCGCCCTGCGGCGTCGAGCTCGCCGGCGTCAGCTTCACCCTCGATTGGTAAATGCGAAGTACGCCTTCGCTTAGCATTCCCACCCTCGCTTAGCACTCCCGCCCTCGCTTAGCACTCCCGAGGCCGGAAGTCTCGTTTTGTGCAGAAACCCCGGGCAGAGCGCGCTGAGTAGAGCGCAGCGAGACTCAGCAAGCGGCGCCTGGGGATTAGCCGACCTCCCATGGGCAGCGTATCGGAGAGACGCTTTGTGATAAAACAGTTGAGAAACATGTAGTTCTGCGTCCCTTCCTGCGGGTTCTGCCAAGCGCAAAGCGCGTTTCTGCGTTTCACTTTTGCCCGCAAACTCACTCTCCTTCCGGGATGCGGCCCGACTTGGCCAGCGACGAGTTGTAGTAGCGCGCGTCGCCGCTAACCTCGCACCCTATATATCCGGGCAGAGCGTACTCCTCGTCGGCACTCGTCAGCTCAATTTCGGCCACTACGAGCCCTTCGAGCGAGCCGTGAAACTCGTCGATTTCCCAGCGGCCGTCGCGATAGCGTGTTTTGTCGATCACGGGCGACTGCGCACAGCGGGCCAACATCGCCTCGGCGTCGGCCACCGGTATCGGATATTCCCATTCGTCGCGAACATTTCCGGCGTTGCGACCTTTGACGGTCAGCCACGCCGAGTCGCCGGCGATGCGCACACGCACCGTCGCGTCGGGGTTTGTCGACAGATAAGCCTGACGGATTCTGACCGCCGATGTCGCTGTCTCGCGATAGCTGCTGCCGTCAACAAGATATTTTCTCTCTATTTCTTTTGCCATGATTGCAAAATTAACATAACTTTGCGACAGATGATACGAATTGGAAACAGAAATATGATGGAGATTGGCCGATTCTCCGATTTCGGCGCATATCTCCGTGAGCCGGGAGGCAAAGAAGAGATTCTGCTCCCGCTGCGCTACCTGACCGAAGATATGGTTGTCGGCGACTTGCTCGACGTGTTTGTCTACACCGACTCCGAGGACCGACCCGTTGCAACCACCGAGACTCCCCTCGCCGAAGTCGGACAGGTGGCCGTGCTTGAAGTCGTCGGCGCATCGCGCTACGGCGCGTTCCTCGACTGGGGACTGCCGAAAGACCTCCTCGTGCCCTACAGCGAGCAGCGAATGCGAATGCAGGTTGGCGACCGCTACCCCGTCTATGTCTACCTCGACGACGCCTCAAAGCGCGTTGCCGCCACAGCCAAAATTTCGAAATATATCGGCAACGTTTTCCCCGACCTAAAGCGCGGCGAGGAGGTGACGGCCGTGGTCTATGAGTGCAACGACATCGGCTACAAATGCACCGTCAATTCGCTCCACCAGGGCATTATCTATGCCGACGAGGTGTTCCGCCCGGTTGCTGTTGGCGACGTGCTGACAGCCTACGTCAAGCAGGTGCGCCCCGACGGCAAGGTCGACCTGACGCTCTCCGGCAAAGCTGCCGAACGCACTCACGAGCTCGCCGGACGCATTGCCGACGCGCTCAAAGCCGCCGGCGGACACATCGCGCTCAGCGACGCCTCGACGCCCGACGAAATTCGCCGCGAATTCCAGTGCAGCAAAAAAGATTTCAAGAAAGCCATCGGCTATCTGCTGAAAACCGGCGCCGCCACCCGCCAATCGTTCGGATAACTATTCGCCCAAGCGGCGTTCGAGCGTGACGAACCGGAATCTGACGCCCGATTTCTGGTCGGTCAGCCACTCGGACGTTTCCATCGTCAGCCACCGCTCCGGGTCGATGGCGGGGAAAAACGTGTCGGCATCCGTCACGTCGGCGTCGATTTCGGTCAGATAAATCCGGTCGGCAATCCAGATGGCCTTTTCGTAGACCTGCCCTCCACCGATAATCATTATTTCGGGCACGTCGCCAGCCATCATCATCGCGTCGGAGAACCGATGAGCAACCTCGACGCCCTCTGCGTGGAAGTCGGTCGAGCTCGTTATGACAATATTCCTCCGCCCGGACAGTGCGCCGCCGGGGAGCGACTCAAACGTGCGCCGCCCCATTATCATCGGCTTACCCATCGTCAGCTGCTTAAACCGCTTCAAGTCGTCGCGAAGATGAAACAGCAGGTCGCCGCCGCGGCCTATAGCCCCGCCGCGTTCCGTAGCTACTATTATACTGATTATCGGCATCATACGGCAACAGTTGCTTTAATGTGGGGATGCGGGTCGTAGCCTTCGAGGTGGAAATCGTCGTAGGTGAAATCGAAGATATTCTTCACCTCGGGGTTGATTATCATGCGTGGCAGCGGGCGCGGCTCGCGCTGGAGCTGGAGACGCACTTGCTCGAGATGGTTCGAATAGATATGCGCGTCGCCGAGCGTATGGACGAAATCGCCCGCCTTCAGCCCCGTCACTTGTGCGGTCATCATCAGCAGCAGAGCGTACGACGCGATGTTAAACGGCACGCCCAAGAAGCAGTCGGCGCTGCGCTGATAGAGCTGCAGACTCAGCCGCCCGTCAGCTACATAGTACTGGAAAAACGCGTGGCAAGGAGGCAGTTTCATCGAGGGAATATCGGCCACATTCCATGCGCTGACGATTATGCGGCGCGAATCCGGGTTGGTTTTTATCGTGTTGATAGCCTCGGCCATCTGGTCGATGAATCCGCCGTCGTAGTCGCGCCAATGACGCCACTGCCGGCCATAAATCGGACCCAACTCGCCATTCTCGTCGGCCCATTCATTCCAGATTCTTACTCCGTTCTCCTGCAGATAGCGCACGTTTGTGTCGCCCTGCAGAAACCACAGCAGCTCGTGGATTATCGACTTCAGATGCAACTTCTTGGTTGTCAGCAGCGGGAAACCGTCGTCGAGGTTAAAACGCATCTGATAACCGAAAATCGAGCGCGTGCCCGTGCCGGTTCGGTCGTGTTTGTCAGTTCCGTACTCCAGAATAGTGCGGAGCAGGTCAAGATATTGTTTCATGATATTCCTGTTTGTTAATGTTGGTGTTAGCCTCGGTCACGGCGGCGCCGGGCGTGCGGCGCAGCGACTCGATTTTCTGCATCATCGGCTCCGACAGCTGCTTGCGGCGAGCCGTGTAATGGATGGCGCCGTCGCGGCACTCGCCGAGGCATAGGAAGCAGTCGACGCAACGCGACGAGTCGACCGTATGGCTCTCGATGTCGATACACTGCGCCTTGCAGACGTCGACACATCGGCGGCACTGCGTGCAGAGGTCCGTGTCGATATCGATTTGCATTATCGAGTAGCGGCTGATTAGCCCGAGCGTTGTCCCAATCGGACATATAGTGTTGCAGACCAGGCGTCCGCGGCGGGCAGCGATGGCGACGAGCACGATGATAGTAATGAGCGCAACAGCGGTGCCGGCAATTGTGCCGGTGACGATGCGCACCGAGGCGCTCTCATAGCTTCCAGCCGCTATCTCCGGGGCTTCCAAGCCGAGCTTTTCGCCCACCGGCGAGAGGCAGTCGACGCAGAAACGCACCCACGCGGCGTAGGGGTCGATAAGCGACGGCAACTGCATAAGCCCTACCATCAGGCAGAGAAGCGTCGCGCCCAACATCACGTAGCGCGTGCGCGACAATGCCGGAGCGTAGCGGTAGCGGCGGCGCGAGGCGGCACGCCTGGTCAGTCGGCCGCTGCACGAAGCGAGGTCGTTGACCGCCGCTATCGGACATACCGTCGAACAGTAGACTCGCCCGAATATCAGCGTGATAATCAACCAGCAGACAAACACGAACAGCGCCGACGAGAGTACCGCTGGCATAAACTGCACGCGCTCTACCCACTCCTCCACGCCGGGCACACTGAGCTGAGCCGAAGTGAGCCCTCCGGTCACAACCACAAATGCGAGCGCTTCAACGATACGGCGCGATATTATCAGCCATCTGTTCACTTGGGCAAAACGTTTTCAACGAGTCCACCGACAAAGTTACGAAAACAAAACCATTCTGGAAAAACCGGAGCAGACTGGGACAGCGCGCCGGAGGTCGCTGGGACAC
>CAYNSG010000070.1:0-10662 GCA_964399885.1 uncultured Bacteroides sp. | reverse complement strand
CTGCTGATTCTCGACGAGAGCGGCTCCATGCGCTCTATCTATCGCCCCGCATTAACCGGCGTCAACGAAACCCTGCAGACCATTCGAAGCGCTCAAACCGAGAACCCCGGACAGAAGCATTACGTCACGCTCGTTGCGTTCGACTCCGAGCGCTACAACCAAATCTACAAGAACACGTCGGCTGAGATGGCCCGTGACATCACCCCCGAACAGTATCGCCCCGGAGGTTGCACACCTCTCTACGATGCCATGGGACGCGCTATCTCCGAGCTGCGGACCGTTGTCGAAGAGGGCGATGTTGTCCTCGTCACAATCATCACCGATGGCTACGAGAACGCTTCGAAGGAGTATAACGCTCGGACAATCCGCCAACTTGTCGAAAATATGAGAGGCGAAGGCTGGGTGTTCACCTACATCGGCGCCAATCAGGATGTCGAGTATGTCGGTAAGATATTGTCGATCAACAACTGCCTTGCATTCGAGGCCGACGAGGACGGCACTAACGACATGTTCGCCAAAGAGATGGCTTGCCGCAAGAATTTCTATTCGAAGATCCACCCCGACAGTTGCTGCCGCCGCGAAGATCTCGACAATGACTACTTCGACTTATAGCACAGCTACTAATACTATACTATGAAAATACACAATCCCGGCGTCTGAGGGGTGTTGCAAGACTCAAAAATAATTTTCAGTTTTGCGACACCCTACGGGTGCAGGATTTTACTTGTAACTTAACACCAATCAAAACAAATGCTTATCATCATGGAAGATACCAATGAACTCTACAGGGAGCCCAAGTACACGATGCGTTGGCTTGTACTTCACACCGTCTACGTACTTCTCTACGCATTAGGCTTAGCCGTTGCCGCACACTGCATCGACCAATTTGCGCTCGACCGTCAGCACTCCGGTCTACTGCTTGAGGCTCGCTACAACTATCTCTCGGAGTCTATAGCCTACTGCTTTGCCCTCTTCTCAATCACCTTCATTTCGCTTTCGTTCATTGAAGTTGCATTCCGCAAAGAAATCAATTACATCCACTACGGTCTTATAGGCCTCGCACTCTGTCTGTTCAACCTCCTCTTGCTCGCCATGTCCGAACACGTCTCGTTCTGGATCTCCTACGCCATCGTAACCGTCATGACCGTAGCGCTCATCAGCTGGTTTGTCAATGGTATCACCAAAGTTAAGAAGGCAACGTTGGTGTCTACAGCCATACTCGTCGTTGAATACGGTATAATCTTCGCGCTTCTCCGCATGGGCTCAATGGCTCTGCTCATCGGAAGCCTTACGCTTTTCGTCCTGATTGCTATTGCAATGTTTTTCACACTGAAACTCAAGGTTGAAAACCAAGAACTCGTGCTGAAATGACCAACTACAACCAACCAACGCCTCCACCCTACATTGCTCCTCGTCGCCCTACGCAATCCTACGGCGAGAAAATCGTCAAGATGGGTCTGATTTGCGCTGCGCTGATGTTTTGCGTCCTCGCGATTTGGGTTATAACCGCTTCGAGAGAATCGACCAACAAGGACGTTGCCGAAAGCATTGCCGAGCAATGGGGAAGAAACGTTTATATCACCGGACCCACCGTAATGGAAAGCCTCGACAGCGCCGATTGGCTACGGCCATCATCGTTCGACTGCCAGGCTGAAGTTGCCACGCAATCGCTCCACCGCGGAATCTATGAGGCCGAAGTGTTCAAAGCCGGCGTCAAGATTTCCGGAACATTCAATCGCGACAGCCTGCGTTTGTTTGGCGACACCGTTGTCGTAGAGCTCGGCGTCACAACCAAACAACTCACGAACCTCGGAGCGCTGAAGATTGGCCGTAAGGAGATTCCATGGAATAAATCCGATCATTTCCTTTTTGCCACCGTCAACACCGCCGACATGCCCGAAACTGTTGATTTTTCAACCGACTTTGAAGTCAAAGGCTCCGAAGGCATCTTCATTAAGCAGATTGGCGAAAGAAACTCCATAACTATCAACGGCGAAGCCTCAAACCCGTCGTTCGATGGCTATAGCTTGCCAACCAAACGAACGCTGCGCAAGAGTCGGTTTTCGGCAAAATGGGAGGACGTTGCCCCCGATGGTGTCACATACACCGACAACTTTGGTTTCGTCGGCACGAATTTCCTCGTCGGAGTCGACAGATATCAAAAAGTTGAGCGATCAATGAAGTACTCATTCATCATCATTGTCCTCACATTCATATCGGTTCTTTTCGTGGAAATCATGAGAAAACAACCGATTCCGCTGCTCAACTATTTCCTCGTCGGCGCTGCGTTGATTCTGTTCTACTCACTGCTGCTATCGTTTGCCGAGCTGATATCATTCGGCATGGCTTATCTGATTGCCGCCGCGATGACCATCGCGTTGATTACCGGATATATGTGGAAGATGCTACGGTCTCGCGAGTTAGGGCTCTCAATCGGTGGCGTGCTCTCGCTGATTTATCTTATATGCTTCATCCTCATCAGCATATCAACCTACGCCCTGCTCCTCGGTAGCCTCCTCCTCTTCATCGCCCTCGCCGCCATGATGTACGCCTCGCTCAAACTCAAACACAACTAAACTATGGTACAAGTCACAAACTATGGAGATGTACTATGCAACTATTGCATTGCCATCATGGAAAACATGTCGGATTTAACCGGGCTTTCTTATGGTCTGATTAATGTCCTGCTCTTCGTCGTGCTCGGGCCGATTAGCACCCTGTGCTTCATGGGGGCAACCGCCACCGCCTTGTTTGGCAAATCAAAGTTCGTCAGAACAACGCTAACATGCATCTTGTCGGCAATAGGCTTCCTGGTGATACTCGCCATCCTCATCCCCGTCATCTGGGCAACCCTCACGCTTAAAGTATAGCTCTCCTCCCGCTCTCCTCCCGCCCCCATCCCCTAAAAAATTGCCCAAGAAAAATCCGAGTCAATCCGCGTCACCCCTCTGGCTGTCAGGTCAAAGATCCGCGTCCGGCCTAAATTTCTCCTATTTCAATCCAACAGCTCCTCTTTCCATTCCTGCTCCCAACCTGTTGGCAATTTCGGAAAAAATCAGTAAATTTGTGGCTCACTTTTGAAGTTTGTTAACCACATGAAGCTGAATCCACTCAAGCCCGGACAGCGACGGGCTATCGTCATACTCTGGTGCCTTTTTCTCGGCTCTATCGTTGCGGGCATTATCTTTTTCATGCTCGTCTACAACGGCGCAATTGGCTATATGCCTCCCGTTGAGGAACTTAAAAACCCCTCCGACCGCTTCGCATCAGTCATCTACTCCTCCGACGGACAAGAATTAGGACGCTATTTCCGAAACACCGGCAACCGCGTCTACGCCGATTTCGACGAGATTTCGCAAAACGTCGTCAACGCCCTCATTGCCACTGAGGACTCCCGATTCGAGGACCATTCGGGCATCGACGTCCGTGCACTCGCCCGAGTGGCAGTCAAAACCCTCCTGTTGGGGCAGCGTAATGCCGGCGGCGGCTCCACAATCACTCAGCAGCTGGCAAAACAGCTCTATTCGCCTGAGTCAAACGGGCTTTGGAACCGCGTCATGCAGAAGCCCATCGAATGGATGATTGCCGTCAAGCTCGAGCGCTTCTATTCAAAGGAGGAGATTCTGAAAATGTATCTCAACCAGTTCGACTTCCTCTACAACGCCGTCGGTATCAAATCGGCCGCCTACGTCTACTTTGGCAAGAAGCCGCGCGACCTTAACGTCGAGGAGGCCGCAATGCTCGTCGGTATGGTGAAAAACCCGTCGGTCTACAATCCGCTGCGCCGACCCGAGCGCACCATTGCGCGTCGAAATGTCGTGCTCGAGCAAATGTATAAAAACGACATGCTGACGCGCGAGGAGCTCGATTCGCTCAAAGATTTGCCGCTCAAACTCGACTTCCACCGAGTTGACCACAAGGACGGCCTTGCTCCATACTTCCGCGAGGAGCTGCGCCGAATGCTCCGCGCCCACAAGCCGGAGTTGAAGGACTACCCGTCGTGGGACCGGCAGCGCTACGTCGACGACTCTATCGCATGGGCTACCAATCCCCTCTTCGGATGGATTGACAAGAACCCGAAACCCGACGGCTCGAAATACGACATCTACAACGACGGACTGAAAATCTACACCACTATCGATTCGCGCATGCAACGCTATGCCGAGGAGGCTGTCGAGGAGCACATGAGCAAGACGCTCCAGCCCGCATTCTTCCGCGAAAAGCGCGGCACGCGTTCTGCACCCTACACCACCAACCGCGAGGAAATCACCCAAAGCCAGGTCGACGGTCTGATTGACCACGCCATGCAGCAAACCGACCGCTGGCGAATGATGAAGCGCGCCGGCGTCTCAGAAGCCGACATCCGCAAGGAGTTCAACACGCCGCGCGACATGAAGGTGTTCAGCTATTCCGGAGTCGTCGACACTACCATGACTCCGCTCGACTCGCTGCTCTATCACAAGCATTTCCTCCGCACCGGGTTTATGGCCATGGACCCCATCAACGGTCACGTTAAAGCCTACGTCGGCGGACCTAACTTCGCCTACTTCCAGTACGACATGGTTTCGACCGGTCGGCGCCAAATCGGTTCCACTGTCAAACCGTTCCTTTACACCTACGCCATGGAGGAGGGCTACACCCCCTGCGACCAGTTCCTCAACGCTCAGCCTATTCTCTACGACGAGAACGGACGCGAATGGGCGCCGCGCAACTCCGGCAGTGCTCGCGTCGGCGAGATGGTCGACCTCCGCTGGGCGTTGACCAACTCCAACAACTGGATTTCGGCCCGACTCATCAGCCAGCTCTCTCCCGCATCGCTCGCAAGAACTATGCACAACTTCGGCATCAATTCTCATCTCGACCCCGTAATGTCGCTTTGCCTCGGGCCTTCAGACGTTTCGGTCAAGGAGATGGTAACGGCCTACACAGCTTTCGCCAACAATGGCATGCGTGTCGACCCACTGATGGTCACCGCTATTGCCGATGCTAACGGAAACATAATCTCGGAATTCACTTCCCACCACACGGAAGTCATCTCCGAAACCGCCTACTGGCGAATCCTCTCGATGCTCCTCAACGTTGTCGACGGTGGCACCGGTAACCGCATTCGCCGTCCGCCCTACAACCTTACGGCTCAAACCGGAGGTAAAACCGGTACGACAAACTATAATGCCGACGGCTGGTTCATGGCGTTTACTCCGCAGCTCGTAGCCGGAACATGGGTCGGCGGCGAGGAACGCTACATTCACTTCAACAGCATGGCTCAAGGTCAGGGCGCTTCGATGGCTCTCCCAATCTATGGTCTGTTCATGAAGAAAGTCTACGCCGACAAGTTGCTTCACTATTCTCAGGACGCCACGTTCTCCTTCCCTGCCGATTTGGATCTCTGCCAGAAGGAGTACTTCGGTGTTGCCGAGGACGTCGACGAGAATGCCGAGGAAGCTTCGTTTGAAGGAGTGTTTGATTGAACGAGTATTTGATTGAACGAGTGTTTGATTAACCGTTTTCCGCCATGACCGACCTTTACATATTCGGAGCTGCAGGGTTTGCCGCCGAGACTGCTCTCATAGCCAAAGCCATGGGAGGTTTCCGCATCGCTGCTTTCATCGAAGCCGATGGCGCGTGGATGCCCGAACGCGCGGCGTTGGAACTCGAACCCGGCGAATGGGTCAGAATCATGCCGCAGTCGGAATTTGCCGAGTCGTACCCAGAGGACGCTGCAGCTGCCATAGCTATTGCCGACGCTGGCATTGCTCGACGCATCGCCAACCAATTTGCCGGCCAACTGAAGTTTCCCAACATCCTCCACCCTTCGGCAATGATTAATGCTGCTCACATCGGCAGTTGTGGCAACATCATCTACCCTGCAGTAATAATATCGTGGAAGGCTCAGCTTGGCGACTTCAACAAACTGCAGGCGGGCGTCACCATCGGTCATGAGGCGTCGATCGGCGACTTCAACGAGTTCAACCCGCGGGCCGTCATCAGCGGTCGCGTCACTGTCGGCTCTGACTGCTTGTTTGGCGCGGCGTGCAGCGTGCGCCAAGGATTGACGATTGCCGACGGCGTTACGGTCGGCATGGGCGCCGTTGTTGTGAAGGATATCCCGAAAGCCTCAACCGTCGTAGGCGTCCCGGCAAAAGAAATTAAACGTCCATGAGCAAAACCAAAACAGTTATTATTGCAGAAGCGGGCGTGAACCACAACGGTTCGATGGAGCTGGCAGCAAAGATGATTATTGCAGCCAAAAACGCCGGAGCCGACTATGTCAAGTTCCAGGCGGTTGCCCGCACCGAAAACCTCATCGCGCGCAGTGCCGTCATGGCCGACTATCAAGTTCGCAATACCGGCGTTGAGGAGTCGCAGCTTGAGATGGTTCGCCGGTTGATGTTCCCGTTGCAGGAATATGCCGAGCTCGCCAAAATCTGCCGCGCAGAAGGAATTGGTTTTGTCGCCACGCCTTTCGACCTCGAATCCGTCGATTATCTCGCGTCGTTGGGGATGGATTTCATGAAAGTCCCCTCGGGCGAAATCACCGACAAGCCCTATCTGCAGGCGGTCGCCGCTACCGGTCTGCCTGTCGTAATGTCGACCGGCATGTCAACGATGGCCGACATCGATGCGGCGTTGACCGTGCTCTATGCCGGCGGTTTGACAGCCGACAAAATAACCCTGCTGCATTGCAACACGGAGTATCCCACGCCTTTCGCCGACGTGAATCTCCGCGTTATGGCGACTTTGAAACGCGAGTTCGGAACAGCCGTTGGCTACAGCGACCACACGCGCGGAATCGAAGTCCCCATTGCCGCCGCCGCTCTCGGGGCTTCGGTCATTGAAAAACATTTCACCCTCTCCCGCTCTCTCGAAGGTCCCGACCACGCAGCATCGCTAACACCCGACGAGCTGACGGCCATGGTCGCTGCCGTACGCAATGTTGAGCTCGCGCTGGGCTCCGACATAAAGTGCGTGACCGACTCGGAAAGCAAAAACATCAGCGTGGCGCGCCGAAGCATCGTCGCCGCCCGCGAGATTCCCGCCGGGCATACAATCACTGCCGCCGACCTAACAACCAAGCGCCCCGGAACCGGCATCAGCCCCATGCGTATCGACGAGGTCATCGGCACCGTCGCCTCACGCCATTATAACCCCGACGATCTCATTGAGCTATGAGCTGCAAGATTTGTTTCGTCACCGGCACACGTGCCGACTACGGCATCCAGAGCCGACTGATGCTGAAGCTCAACAGCCTCAGCAATGTCGAGCTTCAGATTGTTGCCACCAACATGCACCTTTCCGAGGCCCACGGAATGACCGTCAACGAAATCGTCAGCGACGGACTGCGTGTTGATGTCAGAATAAAATCTCTGTCGGATTCCGACACTGCTGCCGCCACCGTGAAGTCGGCTGCGGTAGTCGCTTCGGGTTTGGCCGATGCGTTCGACCGGCTGAAGCCCGACTGCGTTGTGCTGCTCGGCGACCGCTACGAGATGCTCGCCGCCGCTATGGCTGCCCATATCTTCCGAATCCCAATCGTTCACCTCTATGGCGGCGAAACAACCCTCGGAGCCTACGACGATGCTATTCGCCACGCCATAACCCAACTCGCCACTTTCCATCTCACATCAACCGAGCAGTATCGCCGACGAATAATCTCAATGGGCATCTCGGCAGAAAACGTTCATTGCATCGGTTCGCTCGGGGTCGACAATATCAGCGCCACTACCCTGCTGTCGCTCGCCGAACTGGAGCAATCTGTTGACCGCGCGCTCGGCAACGGTTTCCTGCTCGTCACGTTCCATCCCGCAACGCTATCGCCCGGACTCGAAGCCGCCCAGACCGAGCAGCTGCTCGACGCGCTGTCTTTTTTCGTCAATGACCGCAACATTCTCTTCACCCTCCCCAACTCCGACACAGGCGCTTCGTCGGTGCGCCGCTTGATTGAGCAATTCTGCGACCGTCATCCCGACAAAGCCGTCGCCGTATCTTCGCTCGGACGCCGCCGATATTTCTCTGCGCTTAGGCATTGTGCCGCCGTTGTCGGAAACTCCTCGAGCGGACTTATCGAAGTGCCATCGTTCGCAAAGCCGACTGTCGACATCGGCGACCGCCAGAAAGGACGCGCTGCCGGCCCGACTATCCTCCATGCCGAGCCCGACCGCGATGACATTGCCGCCAAAATCCGCACGGCTCTCAATCCGGCGTTTATTGCCGACATCGTCGCCTCCGGTGTCGAACTCAACCCTTACTACAAACCGAACGCGCTTGACAACGCAACCCAATTAATCTTAAGCTATGTCGAGAAGAAGAAACAACAGAAACAACAATAAACAATCCGGGCGTATTCTCATGCTTGCCCTCGTTCTTCTCGCCGGCATTTGGTTCGCCGCAAACATACGCGCCCGCGACGAAGAAAATGCAGCCCACGACGTTCCCGACGGTTTGCTCGAAGTCGTCACTAACCCGAAGCTAAAGGAGGACCGCGTCAACCGCGTCGGTTTCGATCTTTCGTTCAACCCCGAAATGCACCAGCCCAACTGGGTGGCGTGGGAGCTGACCGGCGAAGAAACCCGTGGCGACGTGAAACGCGCTAATTTCGCAACCGACTACGACATCGACGGCTCTGCTACGCCAAAGGACTACACCAACACCGGCTACGACCGCGGACACATGGCTCCTGCCGGCGACATGAAGTGGGATTCTGAAGCCATGCGCGAATCTTGCCTCATGACCAACATCTCGCCACAATCCAAAGCGCTCAACACCGGAGCCTGGCGCAACCTCGAAGAATCATGCCGCCGATGGGCCAAGCGCGACTCTGCATTAGTCATCGTCTGCGGACCGATACTGACCGACCCCATCACGGAATATATCGGCGATACACGAGTTGCAGTCCCCTCGCGATTCTTCAAAGTTGTCCTTGCCCCCTACGCACATCCCGCACGCGCTATCGGATTCATCTTCCCCAACGCTCGAATCTCCGGCGGCTTGCAGGCTGCCGTGGTTAGTGTCGATAGCGTCGAGCGCGCCACCGGCCACGACTTCTTCGCGGCGCTCAACGACTCCATTGAAAACATCGTAGAATCACAAGCCGACCTTCATATATGGAACTCAGCGAAATGACCCTCCACGACACAACAATCTGCGCAATCTCCACGCCCCCGGGCTGTGGCGGCATCGCCGTCGTCCGCATCTCAGGCGCCAACGCCATCTCCATTGCCGACTCTGTCTGGAAAGGAAAATCGCTCCAAAAAGCTGCTTCCCACACCGCCCATCTCGGCAACATCGTCGACCCTGCCGACAACTCGGAGCTCGACACCGCCGTAGCCACAATCTATCGCGCACCAAACTCATTCACCGGCGAAGACACCGTGGAATTCTCTGTCCACGGCTCAACATATATCCAAGCCGAACTCCTCCGTCTATTAACGCGCCAAGGATGCGAATTAGCCTCGCCAGGCGAATTCACCCGCCGTGCATTTGCCAACGGCCGACTCGACCTCACCCAAGCCGAAGCCGTAGCCGACATCATAGCCGCTACCACCCGCTCGGCCCACCGCATCGCATCGCAACAGATGCACGGACGATTCTCAAAGCGACTCAACCAACTGCGACAACAACTAATCGACCTCTCAGCACTCCTCGAACTCGAACTCGACTTCTCCGACCAAGAAGTTGAATTCGCCCCGCGCGATAGGCTCATCAACCTCGCCCGAGAAATCCACGGCGAAGTCAGCCGACTCGCCGACTCGTTCGCCATCGGCAACGTCATCGCAACAGGTATCCCCGTGGCTATCGTCGGAAACACCAACGCCGGAAAATCCACACTCCTCAACACACTCCTTCAACGCGACCGCGCCATCGTCAGCGCAATCAAAGGAACCACACGCGACACCATCGAAGAAACAACAACCATCGACGGAACACTCTTCCGACTCATCGACACCGCCGGCATCCGACAAACCGACGACCCAATCGAACGTCTCGGAATCCAACGCACAATCGAAACCATCCAAAAAGCCAACATCATCCTCTGGATTATTGACCCCGCCGATACCGACAACCTCGACGAGACAAACAGCGCCATCCGTCAAAACATTCGCCCCGACGCCACCCTCATTATCCTCATCAACAAAGCCGACCTCACCGACAGCAACACTAACTTCACCCACCCCGCAGTAACCGCCGACGCCCGACTAATCAACATATCGGCAAAAATAACCGCCGCCGACACCCGACTAATCAATATATCGGCAAAAGTAACCGCCGCCGACACCCAACTAATCAACATATCGGCAAAAGAAGGAACCGGAATAAAACAGCTCACCGACGCCCTACGACAAGCCGCCCACATCGACGACATATCAGCCGACATAACCGTCACAAACGTCCGCCACTACAACGCCCTAACCCTCGCCGCCGAATCAACCGATCGCGTAATCCACGGTCTCAAAACCAACATCCCCGCCGACCTCATCGCCCAGGACCTCCGCCAAACCCTCCACCACCTCGCCTCCATCACCGGCCAAATAACCACCCCCGACATCCTCTCAACCATCTTCTCCCGCTTCTGCGTCGGAAAATAAGTATAGTATTACCAACGATTAAAGAATATCACAATATATCATAAAGGCACTCAAAATGAGTGTCTTTTGTTGTATTCAG
>CAYNSG010000069.1:0-10730 GCA_964399885.1 uncultured Bacteroides sp. | reverse complement strand
ATGGCGGGCTCGAAAGCCGCCTACGACGTGTTCGCCGAGACATCGCCGGAGCGCGACGTCGACGATCTCGCCGAAGAACTCCGGACTATCGCGCGACTTGGCAATTCCGATCTGCCGATGTCGATATGGGATGAGGTTATCGTGCCGACAGCCGACCGAATTATCCCGCCGGAAAACCAAATCGCAGCATGGACCGGACATAGCAATCTGCTGACTATCGAGGCTCCCCACATGGTTGATTTCCAGGCTGTCATCGACCGGTCGATTGTGGCGAAGGACGCTATGGCGCGGCGTTTTGCCGACAGCGCGGCTACCTACGATGCCAACGCCGCGATTCAGCGTGGAATAGCTGTTTGTTTGGCTGATATGTGGGCTATTAATGGATGTATTGGGGCTGACGGAGTCGTTGTTGAGATTGGTACGGGAACAGGGCAGTTGTCGCGGCTGATAGCCACGCAGCTCCGTTTCCCCGATCGGATGACGCTTGTCGATCTGACCATTCCACCCGCCAATCTGCCCGGACGTAAGGTGGCGGCCGATGGAGAACTGTATGTCAGGCAGTTGGCTGATGAGTCGGTCGATTTATTATTCTCGGCATCTACAATGCAATGGTTCAACTCGCCCGGCAAATTTTTGGCGGAATGCGCCCGTGTGCTCCGCCCCGGAGGCGTTGCGCTGCTGTCGACGTTTGGCGAACATAACTATCGCGAGCTTGCTCCCTATTTGGCCTCGGAGCCCCATTACACGTCGTTGGTCACCCTGCGCCAACTTCTACCGGAGTCGCTCATAGAGATTGAATCTAAGGAGTTGGCACAAACAGTGAGCTTTCCGTCGCCGACCGACATGCTGCGACATCTACGTCTGACCGGAGTCAATGCCTCGGCCGGTTCGGCCGATTCTTCTCGGCGAGCGATGAGCATCGTGCGCGCCGGCATCTCGACACTCACCTACAACCCCGTCGCCATTCTCCTGCTCCGTAAATAACACCCCAAAACATCAAAAATGCTCTCCCAGGAGAGCATTTTCCGCCCAAAAGTGCTCTCCCGAGAGAGCATTTTTCGCCAAAAGTGTTGTCCCGAGAGGGCATTTTTTTGTATCTTTGCTCAAAATTAGTTGTTATGGAAACTCTCATAAACATATCTCAGCGCCTGGTGAATGCCGTGCAGATGAATACGTTCCGTTACCTTTACGATCAAATCCGATGGGACGACAGGCTCATAATGATAAAAGGCGCTCGCGGCGTAGGGAAAACAACAATGCTGAAGCAGCATATAAAAGCTTCTTTTGGCACTTCGCTGAAAGCGTTGTATGCGTCGTGCGATAATTTGTGGTTCTCGTCCAACCGGATTGTCGACCTGGCCGACCGGCACTACAATCACGGAGGAACTCACCTATACCTCGATGAAATTCATCGTTACAAAGGCAATTGGCAGCAAGAGCTTAAAAATATTTATGATTCCTATCCCGACTATCATGTCGCGTTTACCGGTTCGTCGATGGTCCACCTCGACTCGGCGTTGGCCGATCTCAGCCGTCGATGCCTTCCTTACACGCTTTACGGTCTGTCGTTCAGAGAATATCTTGCATTCGAGGGCTTGGCCAATCTCGAACCCCTATCTCTATCAGAGATTCTCGACCCATCGCATAGCGCTGAATGGAAGGTTATTAACGCGCTGCCTGAAAAAGTGCTTGCGCTCTTCAAACGTTATCTCGGAAAAGCCTACTTCCCCTTCTACACAACGGACAATGTGCAGGATTACTATGGACGTATCGACCGAGTGATTGACACTACAATCAACCGCGATATCCCTGATATCGAGAATGTTGAACCCGAAACGCTTCATAAGCTTAGCCGTCTGCTCTATGTCATGTCAACCGAAACCCCCTTCATATTGAATGTGCAGTCGCTAAGCAAAAAGATAGAGGTTTCGCGCAACACGATAATAAAAATGTTCGATTTACTCGACAAGGGTGCCATAGCACGATGCCTGTATAGTGGTTGGCGGTCGCCTAAGTCGGTTGCCAAGCCCGGGAAGGTGCTGTTCAACAACACGGATATTCTCGCGGCCTTGAGCTCGATGAACGAAGTTGGCACAGTCCGCGAAACATTTGCAGCTTCAATGCTTGCGCCTAAACATAAGCTGACCGAACCTCCTGCCGGAGATTTCCTTGTTGATGAAAAATATCTTTTCGAAGTTGGCGGAAGGTCCAAGTCGTTCAAGCAGATAGCGAATATACCCGACAGCTATGTTGTGGTCGACGACGAAGAAACCGGCTTGGGAAATCGCATCCCCCTCTGGATTTTAGGCTTCCTTTACTGATAGAAACTATCACCCATAGAATGACAGTCTATTGAAACAATCGCGCGGTTGGGGCGTTTGATTAGATGAACTATTTCAGCCATTTGTTTATTCGTGGTGCAAACATTTCGATGTCACGTTGAGGTATGCCGAGCCGTCGGGCTTCAGGCTTCCATATCTTCATGGCATCTTTAACTTCGGCAATGATTGTTTCGGCTCTTTCTTGTGAGAGCATGTATTCCGACGCGGACTCCAAAAGGATATTCAAATCCGATTCGTTTGACGAACGATTAATCAGAATACTTTGATTGTTAGACAAGGTTGGATTGATGTCGTAGGCCGGTGAGAGTTCCCATCCTTTTCTCGTAAGCAAGAAACCGTGGTTGCGGAAATGGTCATCGGAGTTACCGACGATTATATAGAATGCAACCCGTCGATACAATTCTTCAAGATTAGCCTCTACATTGCTTCCATGCTGAATAATGAAATCCACAATGTCGGTATATCCAAATCCTGATGATGCGTTGTCGCCGTCCTCGATGCCAAGCAAAGTTAGAGCCGAGGCGAAATGTATTCTTCTCCCTTCGGCATTTCGGTCAAAGCGCTTTGACAAAAGTATATGATGATTCTCCCCGGTTATTATCCGTGTATTGGCAACATCCAGACCTGCTTTACGTCCCATTAAGTGGCAAAAATGTTCCCATAAGGCAATATCATAATCGTCTTTCAGTGAAGGAAATTTGGCAATAGTCAAGTTTCCGTCCTCATCCACTACGGTTGCTTTGGGGCGCGCTCCTCCGAGTGATGTGCCTGGATGCAATAATTGGAATAACCATTTCTTCGCCGGAAGTTGCTGCTTATCTTCGCTCTCCTCAATTTCATGGGCGGCGTGCATCAGTTCCCTTACGCTCGTCAAGGGCGGGACGCGCAGGTTTGGGTCTATATTTATGAATCCCCCTCCTTTTGTCTTGGAGAAACGGAACCCGCCCATTCGCGACGTATCATCTATCCCCATAAGGTAATCAAATGAAGATAATCGTCGTGCGCGGCGTTTCTCATCGTTGGCGGCAATCTGCTCACGACGGTTCAGCAGCGTACGTCCCCAACGGTCGGGCAGCGCATCAGAAAAACAAGCAAAAATATCGCGGTCCGGGCGTGTATATTGAACACCGAGGAAGTTCTGCAAATCTTCACTCAGAAACATATCGCTATGATTTGCAAGCCATAGCTTGTCGTATGCAAATGAATAAGTCTCAGTGCCACGGACAGAATCGAACGACAATTCTCCCACAAATTGAGGAGCTGTCAGGAAGTCGAAGTCCGCATAAACAAATAATCGTTCCATGGTCTATTCTTTTTTTGAGGCGCGTTGGCGGTGTTTCAAGCTTAGGTCTTGAAGCGTTCGACCGAGTGCATCCTCTTTGGCAATCAGTAGCAAATCATCGTCAAGTTGCAGAGCATATAGCACGCGCGCATATATGCCGATTGAGACTGTGGGTGAACCCTTCTCAATTCTTGCAACAGTCAAGGGCGAACACGTGGCGCGCTCTGCCACTTGAGCAATCGAAAGATTACGTCGAAGCCGAGCCAGCTTGATTTGCTCTCCCATCAGATTCATTTTCTGCTCGAGTTTCCGGGGTAACTTTGTCCCCATAGTATTCTTTGCCATACCAACTATTCATTTGATGATGCAAAATTAATAAAAATATTTATTATATGATGTGTTGATGCGCTGTAATCGTATCTTGATATCCCGGTGCTCGCGGTTGGCGTTGGAATGGTTCTGTTTGGTTTGGGGCGGTCGATTTGGCGGTTTTTCGCGAAAAAGTCGTATCTTTGTAGTTGGTTTGGAAGGCGCGTGCCGTCCGCCGCGAAACGGAACAAAAGTAATTCTGCATAATGATGAAAATCAAGCGACTATATCGGTTCATGCTACAGAGCTTCGTGCCTCTGTTTGTCATGACGTTTTTTATATGCTTGTTCATCATCCTTATGCAATTTCTCTGGCGCTACATCGACGACCTCGTCGGCAAGGGGCTCGGCCCGGGCGTGATTGCCGAGCTGTTTTTCTATGCGGCTATGACAATGGTGCCGATGGCGTTGCCGCTGGCGATACTTTTGGCGTCGCTGATGACGTTTGGCAACCTCGGCGAACGCTTCGAGCTGACCGCTATGAAGGCGTCGGGCGTGTCGCTGATTAAGACCATGCGCCCGCTTATCGCGCTGATGATTGCCATAGCTATCGGGGCGTTTTTCTTCCAGAATTATGTGATGCCGGTGGCGCAGGTGAAGATGTATTCGCTGCTCTTTTCGATGAAGCAGAAGTCGCCCGAGTTGGAGATTCCGGAGGGCGTGTTCTACGACCAGATTCCCGGCTTCAACCTGTTTGTCGAGCAGAAAAACCGCGACACGGGCACGCTCTATAACGTGATGATCTACGACATGTCGAAAGGCTTCGACAACGCGTCGATTATTCTTGCCGACTCCGGGCGACTGGCGATGATGGAAGATAAAACCCATCTGTTCCTTACGCTATGGCAGGGCGAGTCGTTTGAAAATCTGCAGGAAGCAGCCGGGCGAATGACCAACGTGCCCTATCGCCGCGAATCGTTCAACCATAAGGAGATTCTGCTGAAATTCGACGCCAATTTCAACCGAATGGACGAGGAAGGGATGCGCAACATGTATGTCGGCAAGAACATCTCGCAGCTGCGCGCATCGATCGACTCCATTGGCGAGCGCGTCGACTCGATAGGTCTCAGCTATGCGCGGCAAACCGTCGAGGAACCATTCCTCGGATTGAAGTACAACAAGATAGAGCTTGACGAAAACCAAGAGCGCATAGCACACAGAATTGAGGACGTCCCGATGGACCGCCCGGTGAATGTCGACTCGATTTTCAACGGCGAGACGTCGAGCTACCGACTGGCATATCTCAACACAGCCTTGGCTCGTGCCCGCCGCCAGAAGCAGGACTATGAGTTCAAGGGTCTGACAATCAGCGAAGAGCGTAAGCAGGTGCGCCGCCACGCCATCGAGATGCACAAGAAGTTCACGCTCTCGTTTGCGTGCATAATCTTCTTCTTCATCGGCGCGCCGCTCGGCGCGATTATCCGCAAGGGCGGCCTGGGAATGCCGCTGGTAATATCAGTGTTCCTTTTCATATTCTACTATATCATCGACAACTCCGGCTATAAGCTTGCGCGCGACGGACACTGGCCGGTATGGGAAGGCATCTGGCTGAGTTCGGCGGTGTTGCTGCCATTGGGCGTGTTCTTCACCTACAAGGCCGTCAACGACTCCGCGCTCTTCAACAGCGATGCCTATCTCAACCTTCTGCGCCGATTGATCGGACGCAATGAGACGCGCCACGTTGAGATGAAAGAGATTGTCATGGATGAGGTGGTGCCCGACGTCGCTGTCGGCAAGCTGAAAGAGCTCTCGGCAGAGGCTGCTGCCTACTTGGCCGCGACGCCGCCCCGTCAAGGCTATCTCGACTACTGGCTCAACGGCTATAGCCGCTCGGCCTTGAAGCGACTCGCGGCTATGGAGGAGTCGACCGTAGATTATATCGCAAACTCGCTCGATAAACTCGTCATAAACAAACTGATGGACTTCCCGATTCTCCGCAGCCTCTGGCTCTATCATCCAACGGGCAACCAAATCGTGTCGTGGGTGTTCATCGTGTTGTTCCCCGTCGGCGTGCCGCTGTGGCTTGCCGGACGGTCGGCTCAGAAGACTCTGCGCGTCGAGCTTGAGAAGATAATTAGTGTTGCTAACCAATTAGAGGAATTGATAATCAAGTAGCTAATCCAAGCTGCTGACAAAATACAGAAAAAGATGAGTGAAATAAAACTTGACACAATAGAGGAGGCAATTGCCGATTTCCGCGAAGGTAAATTCGTAATCGTTGTCGACGATGAGAACCGCGAAAACGAGGGCGACTTGATCATGGCAGCCGAGAAGGTTACTCCCGAGCATGTCAATTTCATGATAACCAACGCCCGAGGCGAGCTTTGCGCCCCACTGACAATCTCGCGTTGCCAAGAACTCGAGCTGACGCATCAGGTGGCCGACAACACCTCGATGCTCGGCACACCATTCACAATCACAGTCGACAAGCTCGAAGGCTGCACAACCGGAGTGTCGGCCCACGACCGCGCCGCAACGCTGCGCGCCCTCGCCGACCCGAACTCAGTCGCCTCCGACTTCGGCCGCCCCGGTCATGTGCATCCGCTTTATGCCCAGGACGAGGGCGTGCTTCGTCGCCCCGGCCACACTGAGGCCGGCGTCGACCTTGCCCGTCTGGCAGGACTTAATCCCGCGGCAACGCTGATTGAAATTCTCAACGAGGACGGCACGATGGCACGCCTGCCCCAGTTGCGCAAGAAAGCCGACGAATGGGGACTCCATCTGATTTCAATCGCCGACCTGATTGCCTACCGTCTTCGCGAAGAGTCGTCGGTCGAGGAGGGCGTTGAAGTTGATATGCCGACAGCCTACGGTCATTTCCGTCTCATCCCGTTCCGCCAGAAGAGCAACGGCTTGGAGCATATCGCGCTGATTAAGGGCGACGTTGCCGACGGTCGGCCGGTGCTTGTCCGCGTCCACTCCTCGTGTGCCACGGGCGACATCTTCGGCTCATGCCGCTGCGACTGTGGCGAGCAGCTCCACCGCGCCATGGAGATGATTGAGCGCGAAGGCCGCGGAGTGATTCTCTACCTCAATCAGGAAGGCCGCGGCATCGGTCTGATGGACAAAATCCGCGCCTACAAGCTCCAGGAAGAGGGGCTCGACACCGTCGAGGCCAATATCCACCTCGGGCATAAGGCCGACGAGCGCGACTATGGCGTCGGCGCTCAGATTCTCAACAAGCTCGGGGTGCAGCGCATGCGCCTGATTACCAACAACCCCGTGAAGCGTATCGGCCTCGAGGGCTACGGCTTGACGGTCGACGAGAATGTGCCGATAGAGATTGAGCCCAACAAATACAACCGCATGTATCTCCACACGAAGAAAGAGCGGATGGGCCACCATCTCGACAATGTTGACTGATAATTGACTTCCCAACCTCACGAAAACCAACAACTTCACTATGAGAACGTTGCTTTGCATCATAGCCGCAATATGTGTGCTCGCCGGTTGTTCGCGCAAACAGCCTGTCGACGAAGACCCGCGCGTTCAGGAGACGCTCAACCGCGCCGGACGCAACAGCGCACAGCTGATGGAGGTTCTCGAACACTATGCCGACGAGCCCGAAAAACTCGCCGCTGCGCGCTATCTCATTGCCAACATGCCCGGCCATTACGGCTATGCCGGCGCCGAGCTCGACTCCGTCGAGATGCTCCTCTCGCCCATTTCGAAGCGCAAAATCGAATTTGCTCTGACCCCCGAGCAGATTCAGCGCTGGGCGAAGTTCAACTTCTTCACGTTGCCCCGTCAGGACGACCAGTACTATATCACAGCCGACTATCTCATAGCCAACATCGACCACGCCTACGACCAATGGAAAAACCGCAAATGGAACAAAAATCTTCCGTTTGAGGACTTCTGCGAGCTGCTGTTGCCCTACCGCATCGGCGACGAGCGAATCTCCAACTGGCGTAAGGTTTATGCCGACCTCTACGGGCCGCGCCTCGATTCGGCTTATCAGGGCGCCGACGCACTCGAAGCAACGCGCATTCTCCACGACATAATCAAAAACGACGGATGGCGTTACAATGAGGATATCCAGTCGCCCCACCGCGACGCTATCTCCCTGCTCGACAGCCGCGTAGGCTACAACCGCGACTGGTGCGACTTGGTAACGTATGCCATGCGCGCCTGCGGACTCCCCGTGGCAATCGACATGCTTCTGGAGACGCCCGGATTCGGCGCAACCCATCAGTGGCTCGTGCTCCGCGACAACCTTACCGGACGGTATCTGCCGTTTGGCTTCGACAACATGGAGCTCGACCGCAACCACCCGGCCGTAGTGCCCCGCGCAAAAGGAAAAATCTATCGCTACAGCTTCGCTCCCTCGCCGGGGCGCAAAGAGGAGATTGCCGACATCCGCTCGCTGCCGCTGCGACTCAACAACCTGTTTGTCACCGACGTATCGACCGACTATTTCCCCGCCGATTCGGTCGACGTCAAGGTGTCGCTCATAAAGAAAATCAACCCGATGGCAGCCGGCAAGCGCGAGCTCTTCGACCACGTCTATCTCGGCATGTGGGTGCCCGACGAATGGCGCCCGGTCGACGTCGGAAAGATTATCAACGACTCAACAGCGCGGTTCAACAACATCGAGCCCGGAGTGCTTTTCGCCCCGCTGAAGCTCTATGAGAACAAGTTCACGACCTGCGGCGACGCTTTCTACCTTACGCAGTACGGCGAGCTCGAAACGCTCAAACCTGATTCGACAGCGGTCGAGAAGGTGCATCTGACGCGCACCTTCCCCCTGAACATCGTCAGCCGCCAGCGCCACTACAATCACATCATCGGCAGCAAGCTGTTAGCGTCGCCAACACCCGACTTCTCGCAGCCCTCAGAGCTGTTGAGCATCGAGGACACCCTTCGCGGCCAGCGGTTCATCATTCCCATTGAGGGCGAAGCCGCCAATTCGCGCTATCTGCGCTACACCCGCCCGACAAACTACCGCATATCTATTGGCGACGTCAGCGTCTTCGATGAAAACGGCGAGAAAATCCCCTACCGGATGCTCGAGAAAGTTGAACTGCCGTTCGACGGCAAATTCCTCTCCGACAGCAGCGTCCATACCCTTTTCACCGCCCCGGAGGAGATGCCTTGGTTCACGCTCGAACTTGCCGCCGGAGGTCGGAAAATCAACCGAATAGAGATGATTCCCCGAATCGACAACTTCTTCCTCAAGAACGGACATGAATATGAGTTGGCCTATCTCGACGGCGCCAAAGGCTGGAAATCATTAGGCAAACAGATAGCCGAAAATGAGGCTGTTGAGTTTGTCGTGCCGGCAAATTGCCTGCTGAAACTGATGGATTTAACCGACGGCACCGGCGGTCAGGCATTTATCTATCGCGCTCGCCGCCAGTTCTATTCAATCGATATGCTCGGATTAAACGGGAAATAAAACGCAAATGACACGTTTCTTACGAATCGTTCTGCTGACAGTTTTCTCCTCTCTGATTTTATCGCCGCTAAAAGCTCAGGATTTCGACCCCGAGCCGCGCAGCTATGTGACCAGCGATGTCGATTTCATCGACTCACTGCCACTCATGAAGCACGCCCCCGAATGGACGCGCAAATACCTCAACTCATTTCTTCGCGGCAACATCGATCGCACGCGCGAGCGCCGCTTCGACCTCAGCTTCGGCATCTCGCCGTCCTACACTCGCGAGGCATCGTTCGGGCTCGGCGCGCTCTGCACCGGGCTCTACCGCATGGACCGAAACGACACGCTCGTCAACCCCTCCGACGTGTTTATCTGTCTGAACGCCTCGCTCAACGGGTTCTTCGTCTTTACCCTCAAGGGCAACAACCTATTCCCCGACAATCGCTCGCGACTGAGCTACAAGTTCGAGATGTATCGCAAACGACTCGACTTCTGGGGCATAAACTCTGAAGCCACCGCCCATAACCCCAAGTCGCGCTACGATCGCCGACAGGTCGACCTGCAGCTCGAATACGTCTATCGCATAAGTCACAACTGGTATCTCGGCGCCCACCTGCGCTCCGACTATACCGACGCACGCAATATGCTCGACCCGCAGTATCTCCTTGGCGAGCGCCCGCAGGTCTACGTAACCGGACTCGGAGCCTCAATTGAGCTCGACTCGCGCGACAACCTTGTGACCCCGACGCGAGGCGTCCACGTCTCCTACATGGCTATGCTCTTTCCGAAATTCCTCGGCAATGCGCCATCGTTTTTCAACTCCCACCGATTTATCCTCAACGCCTACAGGCGACTGTGGCGCGGCAGCATCCTCGCTTTCGACCTCTACGCCAAAATCAACAGCGCCAACGCGCCGTGGACAATGCGCGAGATGGTGGCCTCCGACGGCATCAGAATGCGCGGCTACTACATGGGCTCATATATCGACAACTCTCAGATAGCAACACAGATTGAACTCCGCCAGAACCTTTGGCGCCGACTCGGCATGACCGCCTGGGTGGGCGGAGCGACCGTTTTCAGCGCCTTGTCAGATTTCCGCGACAAAGATATCAAGCCCGAATGGATTCCCAACTGGGGATTAGGCCTCCGCATCGAGTTCAAGCACAACGTCAACGCCCGCATCGACGTCGGCATGGGCCGCCACACCAGCGGCTTCGTCTTCGCCGTCGGCGAAGCCTTCTAACCCGAAAAGAATTGCTAACTTTGTTGAGTGAAAAATTGAAGAGCTAATATAATTATAAATAAGTAGGGTGTTCAGTTAGATGTTCCGATTTTAGCTCACTTTTTTGAGCATATCG
>CAYNSG010000068.1:0-10755 GCA_964399885.1 uncultured Bacteroides sp. | reverse complement strand
GCGACCGCTTCTGCGAGTTCCTTTAGCCGCCATTCCAACAGTTCTGCGTTGTTTTGCGCGTTCTGCCCAAGGTCGCGCAGCGACCGCTTCTGCGTTTCTCCCGCCACCAACCCTGCCAACCAACCCTGCCGCCATCAACCATGCCACCAACCGAGGGCTCCATCCCGCTTTTGCGAGTTCTGCCAAGGTCGCAACGCGACCGCTTCTGCGAGTTCCTTTAGCCGCCATTCCAACAGTTCTGCGTTGTTTTGCGCGTTCTGCCCAAGGTCGCGCAGCGACCGCTTCTGCGTTTCTCCCGCCACCAACCCTGCCAACCAACCATGTCCCCACGAAACGCCAATTTAGGAGATTTAAGGAGGTAATTTGGCGGAGTTTGAAATTCTTTTTCTAATTTTGCCGATTGAATCGAATTGAACTCCTGCGCGCTTTTTTGCGTATGATAAATGAGTTCGTCGAAACGAATTGATTTTAACCGCACCGAACATGATAAAGAATCTCGTCATTGTGGAATCGCCGGCAAAGGCGAAAACTATTGGAAAGTTTCTCGGCCCTGACTACAAGGTAATGTCGAGCTACGGACATATCCGCGACCTCCGCAAAAAAGATTTCAGCATAGGAAGCGACCGCGATTTCACGCCGGTCTACGAAGTGCCCGACGACAAGAAACGCCTTGTTGCCGACCTGCGCAAGGCTGCTGCCGACGCCCAGATGGTTTGGCTCGCATCTGATGAGGACCGCGAGGGTGAGGCTATTGCATGGCATCTCTTCGAAGAGCTGAAGCTAAAGCCCGAGAAAACCAAACGAATCGTATTCCACGAGATTACTAAAGATGCTATTGTCAACGCCATTCAGAATCCGCGCGACATCGACATAAACCTCGTCGACGCCCAGCAGGCGCGCCGCGTGCTCGACCGCATTGTAGGCTTCGAGCTGTCACCCGTGCTTTGGAAAAAGATTAAGCCGGCGCTGTCGGCAGGACGCGTACAGAGCGTTGCCGTGCGTCTGATTGTTGAACGCGAAGAAGAGATTAAAAACTTCAAGAGCGAGCAGTATTTCCGAGTGAACGGCACGTTTGCTACCGCTGCCGGCGAGGAGCTCAAGAGCGAACTTTCGCGCCGCCTCCCCGACGAGGCTGCCGCCAAGGAGTTTCTCGACGACTGCAAGCAGGCCATGTTCAGCGTAGGCGAAGTGTCGGTAAAACCGCTGTCGAAATCACCGGCTCCCCCGTTCACCACCTCGACGCTCCAGCAGGAGGCATCGCGAAAGTTGGGATTCACCGTGTCGCAGACGATGATGGTTGCGCAGCGCCTCTACGAAGCCGGACATATTACATATATGCGTACCGACTCGCTCAATCTTTCGACGCTCGCGCTCAACGCCATCAGCAAAGAGATTAAGGCTACGATGGGCGAGAGCTACCTGAAGCGCCGCCAGTATCACACGAAATCAAAAGGCGCTCAGGAAGCCCACGAAGCTATCCGCCCAACCTACGTCGACCGCCGCACAATCGAGGAAACGGCTCAGGAACGCCGCCTTTACGACCTGATTTGGAAGCGCACCATGGCGTCGCAGATGGCCGAGGCTCAGATTGAGAAAACTACCGTGGAAATCAAGCCCTCTACACGCTCGGAGCATTTCACAGCCACGGGCGAGGTGATTAAATTCGACGGCTTCCTCAAAGTCTACATCGAAGGCACCGACGACACTCCCGAGAACGAGGCAACTGACGCCTTACTGCCGAAAGTTGCCGAAGGGCAGGAGGTGTTCACCCGCGAGATTACCGCAACCGAGCGCTACACGCAGCATCCGCCGCGCTACACCGAGGCTTCGCTCGTCAAGAAGATGGAAGAGCTCGGAATCGGCCGCCCGTCGACCTACGCTCCGACAATCTCCACAATCCAGCAGCGCGAATATGTTGAGAAAGGCGACCGCCCCGGCACGGAGCAGAAGTTCGTGCGCCTGCGACTCGCCGACGGCAAGGTTACGCGCTCATCGAAAACCGAGACCGTCGGTGCCGACAAAGGCAAACTGCTGCCTACCGACACCGGCATCGTTGTCAACGAATTCCTGACCGAATATTTCCCTAACGTGCTCGACTATAACTTCACCGCATCGGTCGAGGAACGTTTCGACCAGATTGCCGAGGGCAAAGCCAACTGGAACGACGAGCTGGGACAGTTCTACGACGTGTTCCACCCCGAAGTAACCCGCGCCGACGAGATGCGACTCGAACACAAAGTCGGCGAGCGACTGCTCGGCACCGACCCCGAGTCGGGCAAACCCGTCTCGGTTAAAATCGGCCGCTTCGGTCCGGTTGTTCAGATTGGCGACAGTGCCGACGCCGAGAAACCGCGCTTCGCATCGCTGCGCAAAGATCAGTCGGTGTTCGACATCACGCTTGAAGAGGCTCTGAAGCTGTTCGATCTGCCCCGCACGCTCGGCGAATTCGAGGACGCTGATGTCACGGTGGCCGTCGGCCGTTTCGGTCCCTACGTGCGCCACGCCGGCAAATTCGTCTCAATCCCGAAGGATATCTCACCGCTCGAAATCACCCTCGAGCAGGCCGAGGAGCTCATTAAAGCCAAACGCGAGGCCGACACGAAAAAGATTGTCAAGACGTTCGACGAAGAGCCCGACCTGCAGATTCTCAACGGCCGCTACGGCGTCTACATCTCATATAAGAAGGCAAACTATAAGATTCCCAAGACTGTAGCCGACCCGGCTGCGCTCACTCTCGACGAGTGCATGGAAATCATCGCGTCGCAGCCCGAGCCGACCAAACGGACTGCCCGCCGCGCTACCAAAAAGAAATAAGCAATGCCGAAACGCCCTGCATCGAAACCCGGAGCCGAACGCCGGCCGTTCCGCCCCGATGTGATTGAGACCTACAGCGTCGAAGCCGAAGCCCCACTCATGGAGTTTCTGCTCGCCGCCATGCCTCAGCGCAAACGCACAACCGTCAAGGAGCTGCTCAAGCACAACCAGGTTGCAGTCAACGGAACGCCCACGCGACAGTTCGACACCGCTCTCCATGCCGGCGACGAAGTTAAGGTCAATCTGACGCGCGAGTTTCAGGTGTTCTACAACCGCCGACTGAAAATCGTCTATGAGGACGACGACATCATCGTTGTCAACAAAGGCTACGGGCTGCTGTCGATGGGCACCGACCGCGTGAAGGACGGTACGGCCTACTCGATTCTGCGCGAATACGTGAAATGGCAGAACCCTGCCAACAAGCTATTCATAGTCCACCGTCTCGACCGCGACACGTCGGGCCTTATGGTTTTCGCACGCTCGGAGGAGGCTAAGGAACGGCTGCAACACAACTGGAACAACATGGTTCTCTCGCGCAACTATCTCGCCGTTGTCGAGGGGAAACCCAAGCAGGAGGAGGGCGTTGTGAAATCATATCTCGCCGAGAACTCGCAACACGAGGTTTACTCGACGGAGAATCCCGAGGAGGGCAAATTGGCCGTTACCCGCTATCGCACGCTCCGCTCTCGCGGACCCTACACACTACTTGAGGTCTCGCTCGACACCGGGCGCAAAAACCAGATCCGCGTCCACATGAAGGACCTCGGCTGCCCCATTGCCGGCGACCGCAAATACGGCGCCAATCCCAGCCCTATCCACCGGCTTGCGCTCCACGCTCAGACGCTCCGCTTCATCCACCCGATGGCGCGCCGCGACATGAATTTCACCACCCCGGTGCCGGCCTCGTTTGCATCGATGGTTAAGTGAACCCGAAGCCCCGACGGGTTGTTATACCGTAAGTGACAAACCCATGCAACGGTTTGGCACGGTTTTTGCCAACTAAACAGGCATAACATAAAATCAAAAGAATATGGAGAAGATTCAACCCGGAAAATACGTAGAGCTCGGCTACGACCTCTACACTGTCACCCCCGAGGGTGAGACACTCGTTCACCAGACCGACAACGACGACCCCGAAAAGTTTATCTTCGGCGTTACACGCGGCATGATTCGCCCGCTCGAACTCGCTGTCGACGGCTTGCAGGCCGGCGACGACTTCGACGTTACTGTCAAGGCCGACGAAGCATTCGGTCCGCGCGACCCCGAGCAGATTGCCGAACTCGACAAGGATATCTTCTATGTCGACGGTAAATTCGACTCAGAGATGATTAAACCCGGAGCCGTTATCCCGATGATGACTCAGGATGGTTATCGCATCAACGGCGTTGTCCTCGACATCACCGACGACAAAGTCCACATGGACTTCAACCACCCGCTCGCCGGCAAGGACGTTCGCTTCAAAGGCAAGATTCTTCTTGTCCGCGATGCTACTCCCGAGGAGCTTCAGCCCGCCGAAGGATGCGGCTGTGGCTGCCACCACGACGACTGCGGCGACGATTGCGGCTGCGAAGGTCACGACCACTGTGGCTGCCACTAATCAGCCGTCGCTGCGCCAGGCGCGCGGAATCATCAGCGAGGCGTAGACTTCAATCATGCCGCCCGCGAGCGTAAACGCCATGTAGTCCATGCGGCCGCTTCCGGTGTAGAACATGAAGAAAGCGCCGACACAGAACATCAATCCTGCCCATACCTCCATACGATAGAGGCGTCGCACACGAAGCGGCGCCTCTTTTGGTGCGCGGTTAAAGAAGCGGCCGACGAGAACGGCCAAGGCTCCGGCCGAGTAGAGCCAACGCACCCACTCGCTGTTTATCCGCAGCAGCGGAATAGCCGTTGCAACAACGACGAGCATCAAACCGGCCACGGCCGTCCATTGAGCCCAAGGCGTGGGCACCATATCAGTATTTTTCATCCGTTTCATTCAACTACGTAGATATCTTCGTTGGGGCGCTGCATGTGGTACTGCTCGCGGACAATGCGCTCCATTGTTTCGGGGTCGGTTCGCAAGCGGTTGAGCATCGTTTCGTAATAGCGGATAGTGTCGAGGTTTGAGATAATCTCGGCACGTTTGGCATCAATCTCCTTCTGGTAGCGATACATATCGGTAACCGAGTTGTCGTTGAAGAAACATAGGTAGACGATTATGCCGCACATCGCGAGGAAATTGAGCGTGATGTATTTTCGCGACCACGTGTAGATGTTCTGTAGGCGTTCGTTCATAGCAGTCAGTTCAAAGATTAGGGTTTGGGAAGGTTGGCGGCTTCGACGAGCGCTGCGGGGTCGGCCACAGGCTCTGTGAGCAGCTCGGGGATATTATAGGTTTTCATGAAGTCGTCGTAGTAGAGCGGTGTGGGCTGCGGGACGGCAAACGGCGTCGAGGCGGTGCCGGTCTCGGGGTCGAAAGCGGCAATGAACGGGCGCGCCCAGAGTCCGTCCATGCGCTTCGAGCTGAACACTATCCAGCGGCCGGATGACGACCAGGAGTGGTAGCTGTCGACATCGTCGCTGTTCACCTCGTCGAGAGGACGCGAGTTGCCGGTTGTCAGGTCGAGCAGCCAGAGGTCGGCTTCGGGATGCCAGATCGAGAAGTTGCCGTAGGACGAGAGGGTGAAAAGCAGATACCGACCGTCGGGCGAAACGCGCGGGAACGACACGGAGCGCATGCTGTCGGCAGCGGCGATGACAACCTCGGGTTGTCCGAAGGTGCGCGTCGACTCGTCGAACGTGGCGCGGCAGAGGTCGTAGCGCACGCTATCCAGCGCTTCGCCCTCAACGTAGCCCTTAGCTC
Source organism: uncultured Bacteroides sp. (assembly GCA_964399885.1). Taxonomy (GTDB): domain Bacteria; phylum Bacteroidota; class Bacteroidia; order Bacteroidales; family Muribaculaceae; genus Paramuribaculum. Next base: position 5,093 of record CAYNSG010000068.1, on the reverse strand, counting down.
GGCAGAAATACAGCATCGTGCCATCGGGCGACCATGCGGGGAAGGTCTCCATAGCGTCGGGCTCGCTCATGCCCGGAATGGCCATAGCACTGTCGGTCTCGACGTCGTAGAGCTCCAGGTCGGCGGCAAGGTCGGAAACCTCGATGGTTTTCGTGCCCGAGGCGTGGAAGAATTGCTTGATGTCGTTGGCGGCAAAGGCTATGTAGCGTCCCGAGGGGTGCCAGCGAGGATAGGCGGCGCCGTTCTGCAGCGCGGGGCAATTTGGGTTGACTTTCTGAATAGTCCCGTTGCGCTTGATAAGTGTGCCGCCTTTCGGGCCGCGGATATGAACCATCATCGTCTCGGGCGAGCCGCCTACGAAAGAGTGGCAGTTGACACACTGCTTGTCGAACTCGGAGTTTTCGAGCAGCGCGGTCTGTTCGTAGCTCTCGAGGTCGCGCTGATATATTCCCATTTCGTTCCAGAGCTCATAGCCGGGATAAAGCAGGCGGTAGACGAGATAACGGTCGATCGAGTCGGGCGAAACGTGGCACACTACGTCGGCAAACTGCCGGGCTTCATCGTCGCCGTCGTGTTCGACAGTCACACGGATGTAGATGTCGTCGCCGGCAGCTTCGGCCAGCAGCGCTTTCCATTTTTCGGGCGACGGCATTACGGCAGCCGACGACGACCGGAGGCTTATCACCGGGTCGAAGCCTACACGACCAATCTCCGTGTAGTAAAAGTCAGCTGTGTCGGTTATCATGAACGTCGGCGCAGCGATGTTGACGGGCAGAGTTGCTTCGGACAACTCGGGATGTAACCCGGGCTGACAGTCGGACAGAATCACCTTGTCGGGGTGCGAATGGCAGCCGACGAGAATCAGCGCGGCGAGGATTATGGTTGCGAGAGAGTGTTTCATTTTCGTTTGTAGAGATAGTGAACGTAGTACCAGAATGTTTTGCCGTACTCAGCCTGTTGGAGCTCGCGGCGTCCGGCGTGCATGTTCTGGAAGAAGGGTGCGAAACGTTTGCCGGTGGCGTCGTTTACCTCGATGCCGTATGTAGAGAGTGGCGTTGCCTGCGGGTCGAGGCTATAGAGCAGCACGGCTTCGCGTATGTTTTCAATCTGCAAGTCGTCGTAGGTCAGCATCGGGATGAGCGTCCGGAGGTAGTTGTTGAGCAACATCGATGCCAGCAGATACTGGCGGGTTATCTTGTTCTGCGGGTCGGCAAGATAGTTCTGCATCAGATTCGGCGAGAAATCTTTGACGTTAATCCACGAGATATTTGCGGGCTTTTTGTCAGCAAGGGCATAGCGAAGGTCGCCACGGCTGCCGGCGTCAATCTCCTTCAGCAGTCGGTTGGCCTCGCCGTGATAGAAGAGCGAGTGCGAGAGGCGGCGGGCGAATTTACGAGCCACGGCGGGACGACCGAGCGCCATGTTGTAGCGCGTCAGGTCGAGCAGATGAGGCGCGGTTTCGCCCCAGACGGTCATGGCCTCAAAAGCCCAGTGGTGGGCGGCATTAATGTCGCCGGTGATTTCGTGGACGAGGTGACCGTACTCGGCCTCGCGGCTGTCGCCGCTCCAGGGGAATGCGAGCGCCTGCTGACCGAAATTTTGCGGAAAGTCAAACAGATGCTCCAGCAGCTGACCTTTATGGGCGAGAGCAATGGAGCGGAAATATAGAATCAGCTTGTTGCTGTGGCCGGTCGAGAGATATTGGTCGGAGAGTGCTATGGCGCGGTCCCAGTCGTGGTTCTTGATTGCTTTCTCGGTGCGGAGCATAGCTCGCTCGGCGCGGTTATAATCTTTGACGATCAACCAGTAGCCACAGTAGATATATGCCACTGCCAACGCGACAATCAGCAGCGCTATTTTCACCGCCACGGGTTCGGCGCCCTTGGGCTTGGGCAGCCATCGCTTGAAGCAGAGCAACACGAGGCGGACAATGGCAAGACCGACGAGCACGCAGAAAGCCACAGCCAGACTCTGCTCCAGCCCGCAAAGCGTGAAATAAAGACCGCCGGCGGCAATCACGCCGAGCTGCAGGAAATCGCGGCGCCCGGTCACCACTCGGATGATACTCTCGACTAAGAGGTAAACTCCGGCGAGTATGGCGCCGACAATCGATGCGCCGAGCAGCGGATAGTAGTAGAATTGGATGAAGAAATCGCCCAGCCACTGCAGGAATCCGCCCGACTTCACGGTCGAGGTGAAATAGTCGGCAGTGAAGAGAAAAAGTCGGTGCTGTTCCTGATAGAAAATCGCATGGCCATGGAGCGTCAGCAGCGCAGCCACGCAGCAGCCAAAAATGATTAGCGCGGTCAGCGCTCGTATATATCGATATTTCATTGGTTTATTATTTATCAACGTCCACCGGCGCAATCATCGCCCCCGGCAGTCACATTTCGTGCAAAATTACAACAATTTCGGGAAATTTGCGTTATCTTTGTCGGGAAGTAAAAAACCAGCAGAAAACATTTGACTGATATGTATAAGTTTTTAGCGATAGCTGCGATTGCGGCAACGATGGTTGCCTGCACCAACAAGGCTAAGGAGACAACAGCCGTAGACAGTTACACGGTTGTCATCGGATCGTATTCCGAGCCGGGCGACACAGCCCTGCGCGTGTTCACACTCGACATGACCGACACTACGGCGACATACGTTGGGGCGCTGCCAATCGGCAATGCGTCGTATTTCACCGACCTGACCGACAGCGGGATGATCTACGCCGTCAGCGAGAAGGATTCGGCCGATGCCGCCGTGGTTGCGCTGAGATGGATGGGGACATCCGCCGTGCCTGAAATTGTCAACCGCCAGCCGGTAAGGTCGGGGGCGCCTTGCTATATCGCTACGAACGGCACAATCGTTGCCACCGCCGACTATAACGGCGCCACCGCCACAATCTTCCCGCTTGCAGGCGACTCAATCGCGCCGCAGTCGATGCAGATTCGCTTCACGGGTAGCGGTTCGGTAGCTGACCGTCAGGATACGCCCCACCCGCATTGCATAGCGTTCACACCCGACGGACTGAACATGCTCGTCGACGACCTCGGCACTGACCGCATCCACTCCTTCCCGCTCGTCGACGGTGTGCCCGACACAACGCACATGACCGACGTTGTCATCACTCCTGGCAACGGTCCGCGCCACATTGTTTTCAACGCTCAAGGCGCTATGGCTTATCTGATCAACGAGGTTTCGGATAGCGTCACTGTGCTCAGCTATGCCGACGGCAAGCTCACACCGGTGCAGTACATCGCCGCCGATACCGTAGGAGCTCACGGCGCGGGCGACATCCACCTCACCCCCGACGGACGCTTCCTCTACGCATCGCTGCGCCTCAAGAACGACGGCATCGCAGCATTCTCCGTCGACCCCACGACGGGACTGCTCACGCATATCGGCCACACGCCTACGGCTCCGCATCCGCGCAACTTCACGCTTTCGCCCGACGGAGAGCTGATGTTCGTTGCGTCGCGCGACGGCAACGTAATTGAGATTTTCGCCATCGACAAGGCCACCGGTGCGCTGACGCCAACGGGCAAGACCATCGACGTGCCGCGCCCGGCATGCATCCGCCTGTTCCCTAATTAATTTTCGTTGAGGCGGCGCTTTTCGAAGAAGCGGCGGGTAGCAACGACAAAGAGTATCGAGCCGGCAATCTGCGTGAGGGCTGCGCCCCAGAAGGCGGCGGAGTAGCTCATGAACTGCACGAGGAAGCCGCCCATCAGAATGCCGAAGCCTTGCCCGAGATCCCACGAGATGAGAATCGACGAGTTGGCAGTGCCGCGCTGGTCGTGGCGCGCAACTTTAATAAACATATTGAGCATCGCGGGATACATCTGGCCGTTGCCGAGCCCGACGAAGAGCGCCGAGCCATAGTAGGTCCACTTCCCTGCCCCGAGTGCAAACAGCACATAGCCAATCGACGAGAGCGTCACACCAAGCAGGGCGTTCTGCGTCAGCTTCCCGGCGCGGAGTTGCTTCGCACCGAACAGTCGCGAGCAAAACAGTCCGGCGGATAGAATCATGAAGAAGATGCCGGTGCCGTCGGTTATGCCGAGCATCTCCTGGCCGTAGATTGCCACATAATTGCTCATCACGCCCCAGCATAGGCCGAACAGACAGATGTTGATTGCCATCAGCCATGCGCGACTGAGGAAGAAATGGTCGAGGCTGAGCTTCGGCTTGCCGGCTACGGGTGCACGCTTTGGAAGCTTGACCGACGAGGCGGAGATGAAACCGGCCATTGCCAGCAGTAGAGCTATCCAAAATAGAGTCGAGAAATTGCCCGTCAGCGAGTGGATATATATGCCTACCGACGGCGCTATCGCCATCGCCAAGTTATTACTGAGCCCATAGTAACCGATGCCCTCATTGCGACGCGAGGATGGCAGGACGTCGATGGCTACGGTGCTGTTCGCAACGGTTGCAGCGCCGAAAGGCAAGCCGTGGAGAGTGCGCACAATAGCAAACATCAGCACCGTTCCCGCACCGATATATCCGGCGAAGCAGATGAAAAACGTGAAGAGACAGAGCATCAACACTTTCTTGCGGTTGAACGTGTCGACAATGAAGCCGCTGAACGGGCGCACCAACAGAGCGGCAACAACATAACCCGAAAGCACGATGCCGATAGTGTGCTTCGATGCCCCGAATTGAGCGTCGAGATAGAGCGGAAGCAACGGAGTCAAGATATAGAAAGCGAAAAACAACAGAAAATTGCTGCACATCACGCGCCAATAGTTTGCATTCCAAAGCTTCTCGCGCTTCGCCTGCTCGACCGGCTTCTCGCCTTTGGCCGTCCCAATCTGCTTCTCGCTATTGGTCTTCACTATCAGCTTCTCGCTATCATTTTTTGCATCCATAAGCGATCATCTTTTACCGCCGCAAAATTACGCTTTTTCCCCCAACCCGCGTATAACAAAAATGCGCCGGGACAGCTTGGCCAAGATGCAACATGATGCAACATGATAAATCAAGATGCAACATGATAAATCAAGATAAATCATGATCCAACATGATGCAACATGATCACAAAAAAACGAGCAACGCAGGGGGTTGAAAAATATTCGGGGGAAAAGTTTTTAATATTGAGAAAGATT
>CAYNSG010000067.1:0-10818 GCA_964399885.1 uncultured Bacteroides sp. | reverse complement strand
ATTCCGCGAAATCATCTCCAAGCTCTAATCACCCCACACCCCCATACCAAATGCGGCGCGCCACCCCCGGCGCGCCGCATTTGATTTCCTTTTTCCCTCCGCCCGAGCCATTCCCGGCCGAGTCCCATCGTCAATTTGTCAATTTGTCAACTTGTCAATTTGACATTTTGTCCTTGCGGACGCCGCCGGAAACCAGGCAAGCCTGAGAGCCTCAGAGCTTGCGATGCTCGTAGGCGGCGATTTCGTCAACCCAGTGGCGGTTGATGGCCGTTCCGGTAGCGGTCTTGGGGTCGAAGCCCGCCATGACCGTGCGGCCGATACATTTCGTCTGACCGGTCGAGGCGTTTATTATGCGTTGCTCCATGACGAAGCTGTGGGTGCTGACCGAAACGAGCGTGGTCCATACCTCGAGCGTCTCGTTGAAATACGACGTGGCGTAGAAATCTGCGTCGATATGAACAACCACGGCGTTGATATCCTTCCAGTCCATTCCCTCGGGCAGAGCGTCGGCAAAATACTGAACCTTCGCCAGGTCCATAAACGTCAGATAGACATTGTTGTTCAGATGACCGAGCATATCGATGTCGGTAAACCTCATCTGCACCGGCTGGCGGTGGCGAAAAGGGAACTGTGCCTTCGGCACGCGGGGATTGTCGGAGGGTAGATAATGAAACGTAACGCCGTCGGGCGTCGTCACGGTTGCTTTTATATCTTCTTGCTGGTCCATCGTTTTAATCAATGAATTTCAATCGATGTTATAACGTTTTTGCCGATGCGTTGGTTGATAAGCTCGGCAATTCGCGAGCGGTGAAAGGAGAGCTCGTTCTTCAGCACTGCCGACGTCAGCGTGACGTGGAGCACACCGTGGTCAACCCAGCGGCGAATGGTCATGCGGTTGACTCCGTCGCCAACAATCTCGCTCCAGACGTACGACGCCTGCTGCTCGGCAAACGTATCGGCGTGCCCCGAGGCAGCAACGCCTTCGTCGAATATCTCGGCAAACGATTTGGGCTCGGTCCGCTTCATGGCTCGGATGAAAGTAAAGTGAAACTCCCTTCGTCGACACTCCAGAGGCGATAGTCGCCTCCCGTGCGGCGCATGATTTCGTCGAGGTGCGTACGGTTGGTGTCGGTAATGAAAATCTGCCCGAAATTGTCGGCCGTCACCAGCGCGATGATGCGTTCAACGCGCCCGGCGTCGAGCTTGTCGAAAATATCGTCGAGCAGCAGCAACGGACGCAGACCCGACGCAAGGTGAAGAAACTCATATTGTGCCAGGCGCAGGGCGATGGTGAACGTCTTGCACTGTCCCTGCGAGGCTGTGCGCCGCATCGGCATCCCGTTGAGGGTCATGACGATGTCGTCGCGGTGCGGCCCGACGGTCGTGTGGCGCAGAGCCATATCGCGCGCCCGCGACTGATTGAACAGCTCGGTCAGGCGAGTGCCGTCTGCGAGACGCGTGTCATATTCGAGCCCTATCGCCTCAGCATTCTCGCCGGCAATGGCCGTATAGAATCGCTGGGTGAACTCGGCCAGACGCGCCGTCCATTCGCGGCGGGTGGCGACGATAACCTCGGCGGCCATCTCCATCTGCATCTCTACAACTTCAAACAGGCTGCGGTCGTCGCATCCGTCGCGAAGCATACGGTTGCGCTGCTCGAGCGACGCATTGTAGCGTATCAGCGCGTCGAGATATTGCCGCGACCCTTGCGAGACAACCATATCCATCCAGCGGCGGCGTTCCTCGCCCGAGCCGCGAACAAGCTCCGTGTCCTGCGGCGCCGACATCACCAGCGGAAACGATCCGATATGTTCGCTCAGCCTTCCATACTCCTTGCCGCCGCGCTTCAGGCTCTTGCGTCGACCCGGCGTGAGCCCCAGCGAGAGCTCTTCGGCAACGCCGCGCCGAGTGTAGTTGGCCTTAACCATGGCGAAATCCTCGCCGCTGCGAATCACCATCGCGTCCGTCACGCCCGTGAAACTCTTGCAGAAGCTCATGAAATGGATGGCGTCGAGCAGATTGCTTTTGCCCATGCCGTTATCGCCCAAAAATCCATTGATTTTGGGCGAGAACTTCAGCTGAGCCGAAGCGATGTTCTTAAAATTGGTGAGTGAAATCTCGTCGAGTTGCATATCATTGCAAAATTACAACAAAATTTAGTAACTTTGTGCGCAAATTTGACGATTCAATGATTGAAAAGATAGAAAGCCTTAAGGCTGAGATTGCAGCGCTGACCGCAGCGTCGGCTGCCGAAGCCGAACAGTTGCGAATTAAATACCTGAGCAAGAAGGGCGAAATCACTCAGCTCTTCAACGAGTTCAAAACCCTCGCAGCCGAGCAAAAGCGCGAGATGGGCGCCCGACTCAACGACCTCAAAAACTTCGCCACCGAGCGCATAGCCGAGCTGAAGGAGAGCGCCGCCGGAGCCGTCGATGAGGCCGATTTAATCGACCTTACGCGCACCGCCGCCCCGATGCCCCTCGGCTCGCGCCACCCCATCACGCTCGTCCGCGACAAAATCATCTCCATCTTCTCGCGCCTGGGATTCACCATCGCCGAGGGCCCCGAGATTGAGGACGACTGGCACGTTTTCTCGGCGCTCAATTTCGCCGCCGACCATCCTGCGCGCGACATGCAGGACACCTTCTTCATCAATCGCCAACCCGACGTGCTGCTGCGCACCCACACATCGTCGGTCCAAACGCGCGTAATGGAGCACACCCAACCCCCGATTCGCATCATCTGCCCCGGACGCGTCTACCGCAACGAGGCCATCTCGGCCCGCGCCCACTGCTTCTTCCACCAGGTCGAGGCACTCTATGTCGACGAAAACGTCTCGTTTGCCGACCTTCGCCAGACGCTTCTCTATTTCGCCCGCGAGATGTTCGGACCACAAACCGAAATCCGCCTGCGCCCGAGCTACTTCCCCTTCACCGAGCCTTCGGCCGAGATGGACATCTCCTGCAACCTCTGCGGCGGCAAGGGATGCTCGTTCTGCAAACACACCGGCTGGGTTGAGATTCTCGGCTGCGGCATGGTCGACCCCAATGTGCTCGAAGCTTGCGGCATCGACAGCAAACGCTACAGCGGATTTGCCCTCGGCATGGGCGTGGAGCGCATCACCAACCTCAAATATCAGGTGAAGGACCTCAGAATGTTCTCTGAGAACGACCGCCGTTTCCTCGAGGAGTTCACCGCCGCACGATGACTGTTGCCGAACGCTACCGCGCTATCCTCGGCTGGTTCAGCGAGAATATGCCCGAACCGAAGACCGAGTTGAACTACGACTCGCCTTTCCATCTGCTGATGGCGGTAATACTCTCGGCGCAGTGCACCGACAAGCGCGTCAACATCGTGACGCCGCCCCTCTTCGATGCTTATCCAACGCCCCGCGAACTTGCCGCCGCCCGCCCCGACGAGGTGTTCGAGTTCGTCAAGTCGGTATCGTACCCTAACAACAAAACCCGTAGCCTGATTGGCATGGCGCAAGCGCTCGTGGAACGTTTCGACGGCGAAGTGCCCTCCGACATCGACTCGCTGCTGACCATTCCCGGCGTCGGTCGCAAGACGGCCAACGTTATCCTCGCCGTTGTCTACAACAAAGCGGCAATGGCCGTCGACACCCACGTGTTCCGTGTCAGCGAGCGCCTGGGGCTCACAACCAACAGCCGCAACCCGCTCTCAACCGAACGCGCCCTGATGCGCCATATACCCGAAAAGGACGTCCCCTCGGCTCACCACTGGCTGATTCTCCACGGTCGCTACGTCTGCAAAGCGCGACGCCCCGACTGCCTCAACTGCGGCCTCACCCCCTACTGCCGCTACTATCAGCGCGCCGCCAAGAAATCCTGAAGAAATCCTGAAGGAAATCCCAATCCCCCAAATAACCGCCGCAACACACCGCGACAACCCTATTCGCCGCAAATTTGCGGCGAATAGTTTTTTTCTATCTGCTTGTTGATTATCGGCGGACTATTGTGCGGGTCTGGGTGATGACGATGTCGACGGGGACGTCGTGGGGGTCGGTGTCGATCTCATCTACGAGCTGAAAATCGTAGCCCACGCCTACCTTCACGGCCTTGGTTTCAGCCAACAGCCGGTCGTAATAGCCGCGACCGCGCCCCACGCGGTTGCCACGGCGGTCGTAGGCCACCGCCGGCACGATTACCATCTCGATGCTCTCAACCGGCACAGTGTCGTCGCCGTCGGGCTCCTCGATATGAAACGAGCCGAGATGCAACCGCGAGCGGTCGTAGGGCAGAATGTTGAGGTTCACGCCATTGACGCGCGGCAGGAAGAATCGCTTGCGCGACGCCCATTTGTCGAGAAACGAACGCGTCGACAGCTCGTCGGGCAGCGAATGATAGAGCAGGATGTTATCGGCGAGCATGAAAGCCGCCAGTTGCTCCAGGCGCGCAAAGACGCTCGCGGCGGCGTCGGTGCGCTCTGCGTCGTTGAGCAAACACTTCTGCGCCTTGACGTTGCGCCTGATATCTTCTTTTTTCATACGATATGATGTTATTCAACTAACAGGTCGCTGTCGCCCACGATTTCGAGCTCTCGCGCCGGCAGCATCTCTGCCCCGCGATTACCCGTCAGCTCCTCGACCGTGCGCAAAACCATCGGGTCCGTGAGGTTTGAAACCTCAAACAGTGCCGCCTGGCCGAGAAGGTCGCTTGCGATAAGCGATTTCAGTTGTTTAACAATCAAATCGCGCGAAATGTTTATGTAGTACCACCGCGGCGGAATCTGCGCGTTATGCTGCGCGTAGCCCACAAACTGCTGAAGCAGCACGTCGTCCGACGGCAGCATCGACAGCAGCTGCTCAACATTGGCAGCCGCCGCGAGGTCGGCGCGATGCGAGTCGGCGAAGTCGAACGCGAAGCGGTGGAGCATTCCGGCGTTGAAAACTTTGATATAGTAGGTCGTCACGCCCAGAGTGTCGTTGGGCACGTAGATGTCGGGCATAATGCCGCCGCCACCGTAAACCTGGCGGCCGCCGATGGTTGTGAACACCTGCGTCGTGTCGAGCTTCACGCTGTCGGCATGGAAGCTCTCGCCATGGATAAAGCGGTCGGCAATCTCCATCTGGTAGCTCTCGGGCGAGCCGGGAGTGTAAGCCTTCTGGATGCAACGTCCCGAGGGCGTGTAGTAGCGCGCGATGGTCAGGCGGATGGCGCTGCTGTCGGGCAGTTCAATTTGGTTCTGCACCAAACCCTTGCCAAACGAGCGGCGACCAACAACCAAGCCGCGGTCGTTATCCTGGATAGCGCCCGCAAAGATTTCGCTGGCACTTGCCGAACCCTCGTCGATAATCACGGCCAACGCCTCTTGCTGGAATGCGCCGCTGCCGTCGCTCGAAATGCTCTGCGACGAATGGCGCGTGCGACCGCGGGTGCTCACGATCGGAGCCCCCATCGGCAGGAATTCGTTGGCCATAAAGATTGCCGGCTCCATGTAGCCGCCGGTGTTGCCGCGCAGGTCAATGATGAAACGCTGAGCGCCTTCGCCACGCAGCGCTACCATCGAGTTCAAGAACTCCGAGTAGGTTGTGCGCCCAAACTTGTTCACCTTGATGTAGCCAGTTTCGGGAGCAACCATATAGGAGGCGTCGATTGAAGTCACGGGGATATCGCCGCGCATAACGTCGAATGTCAGCAGCTCGGGAGCCGTCGCGCGGCGCACGCCAAGCTTCACCGTCGTGCCTTTCGGTCCCTTCAGCCGCGAGCGGAGCGCTTCGGAGTCCATCTTCACGCCGGCCACCACCGAGTCGTTGACGGTCACGATGCGGTCGCCCGCAAGCATGCCCACTTTTTCGGCTGGGCCGCCCGAAACAATCTCTACTACCGTGGCGGTGTCGGTCATCATATTAAACACAACGCCTATGCCGCCAAACGACCCTTCGAGCACCTGGTTGGTCTCGTCGAGCTCCGAGGCGGGGATATAGGTTGTGTGGGGGTCGAGTTTTGCCAATATGTCGGGGATGCTCTGCTCGAGGATGCTGTCGAGGTCGACATCGTCGACATATTCAGCATCAATCAGCGACATTATCGCGCCAACTTTTTTCTGCACGTCGGAAGCGCCCATGGGCAACATCGCACGATGCCCTATGAAGATGCCCGCAATGAATGCGATGGCGATAGCGAGAGGCATCCAGACGGATGCGCGTCGAAAATCCGGTTTCATAGTCTGTTGAAAAAGAGTCTGAGGTGAGAGGTATGTAATAATTAATGGTTTGTCGGTTTATCAGTCAAGGTCGGGAACATGAACAACTTCGATGCCCGCACGCTCCAGAAGCTCGAGGCCGTCGCGCAGACGGTAGAGTTCGTTGAACACCACGCGCTCAATCCCCGCCTGGATTATCAGCTTGGCGCACTCTACGCAGGGCGACGCCGTCACGTAGAGCGTAGAGCCGTCGCTCGAGTTGTTGCTGCGTGCCACTTTCGTTATGGCGTTGGCCTCGGCGTGGAGCACATAGGGCTTTGTCGCGCCGGTTTCATCCTCGCAGACGTTCTCAAAGCCGGCAGGGGTTCCATTGAAACCGTCGGAGATTATCATCTGGTCCTTAACCAGAATGGCTCCGACGCGGCGACGGCGGCAGTAGGAGTTCTCTGCCCATATCGACGCCATTCGCAGATAGCGCTTGTCGAGCTCGCGGCGCTTTTGGTTTGCTGACATATAGATGGAATCTGAATCAGTCTGCAAAGTTACACATTTATTTGATAACTGTGCAATAATCCGACATAAACTCGTGAAAACTCGTGATAAACTATCAGGGAGCAAGCACAGCGTCGGCGCGACGTTGCGCAACGCCAAGCTCAACGGCGCGGCGGGCATCGCGTTGGGCGTCGTCGGGGCGGTAACGCATGCGGTTGAGCAGCGCCCGATAGAGATACAGCTCGCCGTCAATGGGGTCGAGCCGCAGCCCCTCGGCGATATCCTCGGACGCTTCGTTGAAGTCGCCGTTCATAATCCGGCAGAGCGCGCGGGCGGCGAAGAGCTCCGACTGCGGGTCGGCGTCGATGGCGCGGTTGAGGTAAGGTATCGCCTCGGCATAGCGCATCGTTGAGCTCAGCAGCGTGCCCAGCGCCAGGTCGGTGCGCAGGTCGGTTGGTGCGTCGCGCTCAAGGCGGCGGGCATCGGCTTCGGCGCCGGCTACATCGCCCCGGCGCAGCAGCTCCATTGAGCGGAGATAGCGCGTGGCTACGTTGGCGGTGTCAACCTCCAGCACGGCGTTCCAGTCGGCGAGAGCCCCGTCGCGGTCGCCCATGTTGAGGCGCACTTTCGCGCGGTTTACGAGCACTATCGTTGCGCGCGGGTCCATCGAGTGGGCGGCGTCGAGAGTCATCAGCGCCAGCGAGTCGTTGCCCTGATAGAAGCGGAGCATGCCGAGATTCGACATCAGCAGCACATTGAGGGGATTCTGCGGCTGTAGGCGCACGGCGGCGGTCAGCAGGCTGTCGGCGCGTCCCCAGTCGGCGGCGGTTTGCGCCGAGTCGGCAGCCGTGATCAGCTCCAAGTAGCGGTTGTCGGTCGGATTTTGCGGCGTCTGCGGTGTTTGCGGCGTCTGTGCTGAAACAATCGAAAACGCAGCGACAACAGCCGCGGCGCAGATAAGCATTCGTGATAGGTTGAATTTCATAATGCAAAGTTACTTCCCGACTGCGGAATCGCGCTTATTTCACGCATAAATATTGTTAATCCAACATCAACGCGATGTGGGGGCGCACCGAGGGGAAGTCGAGAATCTCGCCAATCTGCGGCGAACTGAACACCATGCGGCAGAACGTCGCGGCGTCGACATCAAAGTCGGCGGCGCTCGCAAAGCTGTCGAACTCCCGGACCGTGCCGCGAGCTATGCGGTAGACGTGGTTGTTCTGCGGCAGCATCGGGTCGGCGATGCGCAGCGTGGCGTCGAGTCGGGGATTGCCGGCGGCTACGGCTTCGAGCAGAGCGAGATTGTCGACGATGCGCATCATTCCGCGGCGCATAAGTCGGCGCAGGGCAAGCTCGTCGTTGTCCGTCTCATCCTCGGACTGACATCCGGGGCGGGCAAGGAGCGTGAACGGCTTGTCGGGCCATTCGGCGCGAAAACGTCGCAACACGGCCTTTCGCGCCTCGGGGTCAGACCCGAGAAGCTCTTTGACTATTATGCGTTCGCCGTCAGGAGCGGGCGAAGCCCATCCCATTGCGGCAATGCTGCGGTCGGCGTCGTTTCTGGCACAGCTGAACAGTCCGCCCTCCAGGCTGAGGTCGTCGAGAATGTTGAGGAAGTCGCGGCGCGAATGTAGAACGCCGCAGCCGGCGTCGCGCTCCATAGCCATGAACGCGTCGATAACCTCCGTCGAGTAGTTGTCGGCAACCTCCGAAAACCCCTCGGCGCCGGCAAACGCGTGGAGCGACGTGTAGCGCTGAGCGTCGGCGAAAAACACTGTGGCGAAGCCGAAGCGGGCGTAGTAGTCGTAGAGCCAGTCGTGGGCGGGGATGAGCGCCACGGCGGCCATTCCCCGACAGTAGGCTGCCGTCAGCGACTGGAATATCAACCGCCCCATGAACCCTTTGCCGCGCGACTGGCGGCGGGTCGAAGCTCCGGCGATATAGCCGATGGGGAGCTCCGTGCCGTGGAACCACAGGGCGTAGGGTTGCAGCAACAGACTGCTGACCACGCGGCCGTCGATTGACAGCGCCATCGCGTCAGCATCCGTATAGACGCGGTCGAAGTACATGTCGACATATTCTGCCGAGTCGCCGAACGAGTCGCGCCAAAGTTTCTTCAAGTCGTCTTTCAGAGCCATATATCTATATAACACTCGATATCTATATAACACTATAACACTCGATATCTATATAACACTCGGCGCCCCCCCAAGGTTTTCTCGGAGAGCGCCGATGCTATTTTATTATATTAATGTGGCGTCAGGCCTGATGGGCGGGGCGCAGCAGGTCGTTGACGGTCTTGACGGGGTTGAACGTCTCGGCGGGCACTTCGACGAAGGCGGTGTTCCAGTCCGACATGGCGCCGTTCCAGAGTCCGGGCAACTCGAGTGCGCGGAGCTCTTTGCCGTGGCTCGACTTCGACGAGATGAAGCCGGTAGCAGGGTCGGTGTGAGCCGTCAGGTCGTACTTGTTGCCGTGGCGGTCCTTGATGTAGCAGACGAGGTCAACGGGGTTGAAGTGCGTAGCGTCGTTGAGCATCGTCATATACTCGGCGTTGTTCTTGTCAATCTGGTGGCTCTCGAGAATCTGGAGCGAGGCCGATCCGTCAGGGTTGACGGTGATGAACGGACCGCCGCCGGGTTCGCCCTCGTTGCGCACCATTCCGCAGACGCGCAGCGGGCGGTCGAGCTTGTCGTGGAGATAGACGGCGCGGTGAGCAACGTCGAGCTTCGTGAAGCCTTTGTCGACGAGCGAGAGCTTGTCGCGCATGAACACGAAGATTTCGTCCAGCAGCGGCTCGTCGTAGTCGCCCGAAGCCAAGCGGTCGAGATAGCCCACGATTTTGTCGTGAAGCTCCATCATGTAGCCGGCTATTACCTCTTTATATTTGATTGTCGGGGTGCGCAGCGAGTCGGGCACAACGTTGTCGATGTTCTTGATAAACACAACGGCAGCCTCCATGTCGTTGAGGTTCTGAATCAGAGCGCCGTGGCCGCCGGGACGGAAAAGGAGCTTGCCGTCCTCGCGGAAGGGAGTGCCGTCGGGGTTGGCGGCAACGGTGTCGGTCGAGGGCTTCTGCTCGCTGAGCGTAACGTGGAATTTAACGCCCGTGCGCTTCTCGGTTGCGGGGATAACCTCGCTGAGCTTCTCCTCGAAGAGTTTGCGGTGGTTGGCCGAAACGGTGAAGTGCAGGTCGACGACGCCCGATTTGGCGGCAGCCGTCTGTGCCCCCTCCGTAAGCTGCTCTTCGAGTGGCGTACGGCTCTCGTTGCCATAGCGGTGGAATTTCAGCAGACCTTTAGGCAGACCGCCGTAGTTCATTCCCTCGGGCTTGATGAGCGCTGCGATAAGCTCCTTGATGCGGCCGTCGGCAATCATTTCCTTGGCGGTTTTGCCGTAGAGACGGCGCACGGTGGCGTCGAGGTCGGCTGCAAAGGGGAGGTCGTCGAAGCGAGCCACGAGCTGAGCCACGGGCGAACCCTCGGCGGGAACTTCCTCCTCGCCGTCGACAAATTCAAAGAGAGCCTTGAACATGCGCGAGGCTGCTCCCGAAGCCGGCACGAATTTGCACACTTCGCCGCCGTCGGCAAGATATTTGCGCCACCGCGCAACGGCAGTCTCCTGCTCCTCGGGCGAGAGAACGGTGATGCCGCGGCCTGGGCGAGCGGCAGCTATGATGGTTAGATACGGGAATCCTTCAGCAAAGCGTTTTAGCTGAGCTTCAACTTGTTCGGCACTAATGCCTTTAGCGTCAAGTTGCGCCTGATTTTCGGGGTTTAGCATGGTTTCAGAGCTTGTTTTATAAGTTTTCCCCAAAAGTAGTGAAATTTTCCCGTATGCAGTATATTCAGCAGACAAAAATTTTACAACGAATAAAACGACGGCGAGGGCCTTGCTCGGGGGCGTAAACAAAATATAGCGATTAACCAAGCAGAAATGATGTTGGGGAGAGAGGGGGTGATAGACGAAATAGAATGTGTGGAGGGGTGAGGAATCAGAGAACTCTGAGATCTCTGAGAACTCTGAGTTCTCAGAAAAGAGAGGCCGCGGTTGATGCGGGCTGGCATGGTTGCGGGGATGGTCGAGGGCGGGGTTGCGGGCGAGGAAATCGCAGAAACGGTCGCGGGGCGACCTTGGGCAGAACCCGCAGGAAGGGACGCA
>CAYNSG010000066.1:0-11089 GCA_964399885.1 uncultured Bacteroides sp. | reverse complement strand
CTGTTGTGTTTATTTCAGTCGGGGATTAGAGCTGCTTGGCGGGGTAGAGTTCGTCCCACCATTGGGGCTCGTCCTTGAGGTATTTGGCGAACCAGGCGTAGATGGTGTCCTGCCATTTGCGGCGTTTGTCGTAGTCGAGGATGTGGTGGTCCTGGTCGGCGACGGCAACGAAGGCAGTTTCACGGCCGAGGAGCTTCAGGGCGGTGAACATCTGGATGCTCTCGCCTACGGGGACGTTGTTGTCCTTATCGCCATGGAGGAAGAGCAGCGGCGTGTGGATTTTGTCGGCGTTGTAGAGGGGGCTCTGCTTCACGAATAGGTCGGTGTGGCTCCAGGGGTATGTGCCGCCCATCGACACCTCGCTGTAGGAGTAGCCCCAGTAGCCTTGACCCCAGTAGCTCGTGTGGTCGCTGATGCCGGCGTGGGAGATAGCTGCTGCAAAGATGTCGGTGACAGTCTGGAGATACTGCGTCATGAAGCCGCCGTAGGATGCGCCGATACAGCCGATTTTCGAGACGTCGACATAGGGATGCTCCTCGCAGAACTTCTTGGTTCCCTCGATGATATCCTCGGCAACGCCCTGACCGGCGGTGTTGACGTGGCGCGACGAGAACTCCTGGCCAAAGCCTGTGGCGCCGCTGGGCTCAACGACGTAGACAACGTAGCCCTGGGCGGCGTAGGCGTGGTGAGGATAGCGGCCCTCGAAGTTGCGGCTCGTAGGCGAGCAGCCGCCGTAGTAGTTTACGATCATCGGGTATTTCTTCGCCGGGTCGAAGTTGGGCGGGAGATAGAAACGGCCGTGGATGCTGTCGCCGCGCGAGTTGACAAAGCTCCAGGGGGCAACCGTACCGAAGTCGACATCGGCAAGCATCTCGTGCTGGGGTTCGTCGAGGAACGTAGCGCGAAGGGTTTTGAGGTCGAGTGTATAGAGGCGGTCGGGATTGGCCATACCCTGGGTCACGACGGCTGCCGTGCGTCCGCTACGGGGAACCGAGAAGGTTTTCACCAGGTCGTCGATAGCGGGTACCTCGCCGATTGTCCGCTTGGCGGGGTTGTAGCAGTAGAGCGAGATGCAGTCGCGATTTTCGGCGTTGAAGTAGAGGTTGCCGTCGGCCTCGCAGTAGGCGAATGTGTTGACCGAGGGGTCGAATTCGCGGGTGATGGGGGTAACGTCGCCATTGTCGGCAACGAGAAAGAGCTGATTGTCGACCATGCTGGGCACGCGGTCGGCGGGGAGGTTACGACCAACGCCGCCGAAAGCCTCGGGCGAGCCGGAGACAACCACGCCGTAGCCGGGCAGATAGCAAGCTGTGGCTACAAAGCCATCGTTGACCACGATGGTGTCGGCCTTCATCGTGGCGAGGTCGAGCGAGAGGATGGTGAAGAGCGTTGTCGGGCGCGCTTCATAGCGGCTCTGCTTGACGCTGAGGAGCACGCGGCGCGAGTCGGGCGAGACGTCGAGCAGCGACACATTGCGATGACCGTGGGTCAGGGGCGTGAGCACACCGGTTTCAATATCAAATAGCGAGAGCGTAGAACGGTTGCGCCATCCGGGCTGGCGGTCCTCCGGCTCAAGAATCTGATAGACAGCGGGGTCTTCTTTGGGTCCCTGCTGCGAGCCGATGATGAGGAGATGACGTTCGTCGGGCATCACTACGGGGTAGCCATCGGGGACGCGCTCGGCGAGAACGCTCTCAGAGCCGTCGGCGGGGTTGGTGACGACGAGCTGATAGCCGTCGACAGCCTTGCGGTAGGAGTAGTAGCAGTCGGACGCAGGCATCCACGCGATATTGTCCGTGGTAGTGGTGACGGTTTTGCCGGTACGGGCATCGACCACGCGGCGGAGCCATGTCGTAGCGCCACCCTTGGCGGTGTTGTAGTAGCTCGCGATGAGATATTTTCCGGAGGGTGAGACCTCGGCCGAGCCGAGACGCGGACCGTGGAGAACATCGTCGAGCGTGTAGCTGCGGCGGCCGTCGGTGCGCAATGTCAGGTTCGTGTCGCCTTCGAGAGCCACGGCGAGCGAGTCGGCCGTGCCCGGCTCGGAGACGTATTTAATCACGAAGCGGTGGGTGCCGGGCTGCATTGTGGCTGTGCCGCTGACCTCCTCGCCATCCATCGTGGCTACGAAGTTTTTCAGACCCTCGACTTTGAGGGTAGGCTTGGTGAACGATGGGGTGTTGACAGTGAAGGCGAGCATGTGGAGCGCAGCGCCTTCGGCCGTCGGAGCAACGCCGGCTTCGACAGTCGTGCCCGAGGGTTTCACGGCCTTGGCATGGATAGGCTGCGCGAGCAGAGCCTTATAGTCGAAATTTTTGGCGTTGACATCGAGCGAGTCGATTACCAACGGAGCGTTGATGGCGAACGGTCCGTAGTAATCGAAGCGGTCGACGTTGATATTTTTGGTGGCGAATGCTGCCGTAACGGCCGACAGCATTGCCACGCTCATAGCAAAATTCTTTTTCATTGAGAGAGATATCTGTTAATCGGCAAATTCGATGAGAGGTTCGTCGGCGGCGAAGCGCTGGCCGGGGGCTACGAACACGCGCTTGACAACGGCATCGTGCTCGGCCTCCACGTCGTTTTCCATCTTCATCGACTCGTAGACGAGGAGTTCCTGACCTTTCTTGACGGCGTCGCCGGGTTTCACCTCGACTTCGAGAATAGTTCCGGGCATGGGTCCGGTGAGCACCTCGCCGGTGATGGGCTCGTCGGCGGCAGCGGCTTCCTCCTCGGCAGCCTCAGGTGCTGGCGCGGCGGCAGCCTGAGCGGCAGCATACTCAGCCTCGCGTTTTTTGCGCAGGAAGCCGTTGGCCACTGATGGCAGCAGCTGCAGCAAGAGATACTCCTCGTTGTTGGCAGCGAGTTTTGCTCCGCCAAATTCGGGAAGCTCGGGGTTTTCGGGAGCGCGGTAGGCGCTGACGTCGTAGGTGTGCTCGACCGGGTCGCCGGTGATCTGACGGCGGAATTCGGGGTCGACAGCCACGGGCGTGTGGCCATACTCTCCCTTGATGAGCGACATGAATTGGTTGGAGGTGTTTGAGTAGTCGGGGTTGCCCTTCTTGCGGTCGAGGGCGAGGAATACGGCCTGGCTGCCGACAATCTGGCTGGTGGGGGTTACGAGGGGCACCAGTCCGGCGTCGCGGCGCACCTTGGGGATGAGCGCCATAGCCTCGTCGAGCACGTCGTCGGCCTGGAGCGCTTTGAGCTGTGCAACCATATTGCTGTACATACCGCCGGGCACCTCGGCGTTTTTCACGAGCTCGTTGGGCTTCGGGAAGCGGAAATACTCCTCGATGGCGTGGCAAGCGTCGAGCATAGCCTGCTCGTTGCCGTCGCGACCGGCAGCGATGGCCTCGTCGAAGAGGCGGCTGATATGTTCGGGGATTTCGTCGGTGAGCGGGTCGAATTCGATAGGCATCTCCTTGACGAGGTCGAATGCGGCGAGCTCCTTGCGGGCGCCGAGCAGTTCGTTGCGGATGCGGCCTACGGCTTCCATGTTGACGTCGATTTCGATGCCCATACGTTTGGCAAACACGTAGATAAGCTCGATAGCCGGGGCTGCCGAGCCACCGCCGAACCACCAGATGTTGGTGTCGAGGATGTCAACGCCGTGGAGCATAGCCATTACCGACGAGGCGAGGCCGTAGCCGGGGGTGCAGTGGGTGTGGAAATCCACGTCTACTTTAACGGCCTTTTTCAGCTTCGAGATGATTGAGGCGGCACGCAGGGGGTTGACCAAGCCGGCCATATCCTTGAGGGTAATGATTTTAGCTCCGAGAGCTTCCATCTCCATAGCCTTGCTGACGAAATACTCGTCGGTGAAAATCTTTTCGGGCTCCTTTTCGCCGCCGCCGAAGAGGCGTTTGAGCTTTGCGCCGAAGCCTTTCTCTTCCTTGGCCTCGGGTTTGGGGTCGACGGTGTAGCAGACGGCGCCGTCGGCGATGCCGCCCAGGCGGTTGATCATGCCGATCGAGTCGCGGACGTTGTCGATGTCGTTGAGGGCGTCGAAGATTCGCATCACGTTGAGGCCGTTGTCGATAGCTTCTTTATAGAAACCTTCGAGGACGCTGTTGGGATAGGGGACGTAGCCGAAGAGGTTTCTGCCGCGCGAGAGTGCCGACAGGAGCGATTTTCCTTTCATGGCCTCGCTTGCGCGGCGCAGACGGTCCCAGGGGGATTCGCCGAGGTAGCGCATGACGGAGTCGGGCACGGCACCGCCCCAGACTTCCATGATGTAGAATCCGGCGTCTTCGTAAAGCGGGAGGAGGCAGTCGATGGTCTGCTGACTCATACGCGTGGCGAAGAGCGACTGCTGTCCGTCGCGCATCGTCAGGTCTCTGATTTTCAATTTCCGAGTTTCCATATCAATTGAGTTTATTGATTTTTCATAATTAGAATTGCAAAGATAAGAAATCTCGCGGGAAAATGCAAAATTTGGGTCAGGGGCTTCGGGGGCGAGCTTTTCGTGCATATTTGCGGGCTTATTTGCGAGCAAAGGAAAACGCAGAAAAGCGCTTCGCGCTTGGCAGAACCCGCAAAACCTCGCAGAATACTATATTTTTAGGGAATTAAAACGCAGAAGCGGTCGCTAAGCTCCCTTGAGCAGAACTCGCAGGGCGGGGCGCTCTGAGAACTCTGAGAACTCTGAGACCTCTGAAAGTTGGCAGTGTCGACGGCTATGGGTTCAGCCTTTGGGAATCAGGCGGATTGAGGGTGGTTAGCGTTTTTTAACGAAAATAATCGGGGGAATATTTGGCAGGGACGGCAAAAATCAGTAATTTTGCAGTCGAAAACATCGCGGGATGGAGCAGTGGTAGCTCGTTGGGCTCATAACCCAAAGGTCGCAGGTTCGAGTCCTGCTCCCGCCACCAAGCTGAAAGTCATGGCCCTGAGGGTTGTGACTTTTTTGTTTGCGGGGGCTCGACAAGGAGGACACTCAGAGAACTCTGAGAGCTCTGAGCACTCTGAGAACTCTGAACGCCGGCGCAGGACAACTCAGAGAGCTCTGAGAACTCTGAGATCTCTGAGATCTCTGAACGCCTGCTCAGGACAGTCTGAGAGCTCAGAGGACTCGGATGAGTTATCTGATGAGCGAGGCGTTAATTCAAAAAAAATGCTTAACTTTGCAAATCAATTTCGAAAGCCTCCGAAATCGGGCGATTTTGGGCTCGACACAGGGGCGTTTCAATTAAATTTACAGCTACGTGAAACAGAAATTCAACGAATATTCCTCGCTGAGCCTCTCTGACGTCAACCGTCAGATTCTCGAAAAATGGCGCGAGCAGCAGATTTTTGACCAAAGCATGAAACTTCGCGAGGGTCAGCCCTCGTTTGTGTTCTACGAGGGTCCGCCCTCGGCCAACGGTATGCCCGGCATCCATCATGTCATGGCCCGCACCATCAAGGATATATTCTGCCGCTACAAGACGATGAAAGGCTTCCACGTGAAGCGCAAAGCCGGCTGGGACACCCACGGCCTGCCGGTTGAATTGGGCGTCGAGAAGCATCTCGGCATCACAAAAGAGGATATCGGCCACAAGATTTCTGTCGACGACTACAACGCAGCCTGCCGCGCCGAGGTTATGAAATACACCCGCGAATGGGAGACGCTGACCGAGTCGATGGGCTACTGGGTTGACATGACTGACCCTTACATTACCTACGACAACCGCTACATCGAAACCGTATGGTGGCTGCTCAGCCAGCTCTACGACAAAGGCTACCTTTATAAAGGCTACACAATCCAGCCCTACTCGCCCGCTGCCGGCACCGGACTGAGCTCGCACGAGCTTAACCAGCCGGGCTGCTACCGCGACGTGAAAGACACAACGTGCACGGCGCAGTTCACCGTCACCGACCCGCTGCCCACTATGACCGGCTGGGGCACTCCCGTGATACTCGCCTGGACAACAACCCCCTGGACGCTGCCCTCGAACACGGCTCTTGCCGTAGGCCCCGAGATTGACTATAACATTGTTCGCACCTACAATCCCTATTCGGGCGAGAAAATCACCTGCGTAGTTGCACGCGAGCTTACCGCCGCCGTGCTTGGCAAGGGCGAAGGAATGCCGCTCGAAGAGTATAAGAAAGGCGACAAAACCGTGCCCTACGAGATTGTGGCAACCCTGAAAGGCAGCGAGCTCTGCGGGCTCCACTACCGCCAGCTGATTCCGTGGGTCAACCCCGGCGAGGGCGCATTCCGCGTTATTCCCGGCGACTATGTAACGACGGCCGACGGTACGGGCATCGTGCATATCGCAGGCACCTTCGGCGCCGACGACCTTCGCGTGTCGCGCCAGAACAACATTCCCCCGCTCCACCTCACAGACCGCGACGGCAACATCCGCCCGATGGTCGACCTTCGCGGACGATTCTATCTGATCGACGACCTTGACCCCGAATTCGTGGCCAAAAACGTCAATGTCGACCTCTACAGCCAGTGGCAGGGTCGCTACGTGAAAAACGCCTACGACCCCGAGGCTACCGACCAGACCGAGACGCTCGACGTGGCGCTCTGCATGATGCTCAAGCAGGAAGGCAGCGCATTCCGCATCGAGAAACATACCCACAACTACCCCCACTGCTGGCGAACGGACAAGCCCGTGCTCTACTACCCGCTCGACAGCTGGTTTATCCGCACCACCGCCGCCCGCGACACCCTGATGGAACTCAACGAAACCATCAAATGGAAGCCGCAGTCGACCGGCACCGGCCGCTTCGGCAAATGGCTCGAGAACGTTCAGGACTGGAACCTCTCGCGCAGCCGCTACTGGGGCACGCCGCTGCCCATCTGGCGCACCGAGGATGCCCGCGAGGAGATCTGCATCAGCTCCGTCGAGCAGCTCTACAATGAGATTGACCGCACCGTCGAGGCCGGAGTGATGAAGAGCAACCCCTGGAAAGAACGCGGATTCGTGCCCGGCGACTACTCGAAAGAGAACTACGAGCGCATCGACCTGCACCGCCCCTACGTCGACGACATCGTGCTCGTCAGCCCGACCGGACGCCCGATGCACCGCGAAACCGACCTTATCGACGTTTGGTTCGACTCCGGCTCGATGCCCTACGCCCAGATCCACTACCCCTTCGAAAACAAGGAAGCATTCGACAACGGCGAGCTCTTCCCCGCCGACTTCATTGCCGAGGGCGTCGACCAAACCCGCGGATGGTTCTTCACGCTCCACGCCATAGCCGGAATGATTTTCGGCAGCCGTGCCTACAAAGCCGTGGTTTCCAACGGACTCGTGCTCGACAAGGACGGCAACAAGATGTCGAAACGCCTGGGCAACGCCGTCGACCCCTTCAAGGCCATCGACAAATACGGCTCCGACCCGCTGCGCTGGTATATGATTGCCAACTCGTCGCCTTGGGACAACCTGAAATTCGACGAAGCCGGCGTGCAGGAGGTTGCCCGCAAACTTTTCGCAACGCTCTACAACACCTACTCATTCTTCGCGCTCTACGCCAACGTCGACGGCTTCGACCCCGACGCCAAGCAGGTGCCGGTCGAGGAGCGTTCCGAGATTGACCGCTGGATACTGTCGCTGCTCAACAGCGTAATCAAAGAGGTTGAGGAATCGCTCGATGACTACGAGCCTACCCGCGCCGCCCGCGCCATCAACGACTTCGTCTGCGACAACCTCTCCAACTGGTATGTGCGCCTCAACCGCAAACGTTTCTGGGGCGGAGAGATGGACGCCGACAAGCTCGCCGCCTATCAGACGCTCTACACCTGCCTGCGCACCGTAGCGCTGCTCATCGCCCCGATATCGCCCTTCTTTGCCGACCGCCTCTGGAGCGACCTCTGTCCCGAAGCCGGCTCCGTGCATCTGCAGGACTTCCCCGTGGCCGACGAAAAGCTTATCGACAAACCGCTTGAGAAATCGATGAACCTGGCGCAGACCGTCACGTCGATGGTGCTGGCACTGCGCCGCAAAGCCGACATCAAGGTGCGCCAGCCGCTGAGCCGCATCATGGTTGCCGCCACCGACGACGAACGCCGCCGCGAGCTGACCGCCATGACGCCGCTGATTATCAGCGAGGTGAACGTAAAGCTGCTCGACATCGTTGGCGACGACGGCGAGGGCGTGCTCGTGAAGCGCGTCAAACCCGACTTCCGCCGCCTCGGCCCGAAATACGGCAAGATGATGAAGCAGGTTGCCGCCGCCGTGCAGACCATGACCCCGCAGCAGATTTCAGAGCTGGAGCGCACGGGCATCGTGGCGCTCAACGTGGCCGACACCGTAGCGACCATCGAGCTCGCCGACGTTGAGATTATCTCCGAGGATATCCCCGGCTGGCTCGTTGCGAACGAAGGCAACGTCACCGTGGCGCTAGACGTCACAGTCACCCCCGAGCTCCGCGGCGAAGGCATAGCGCGCGACATCGTCAACCGCGTGCAGAACATCCGCAAAAGCCGCCGCTACGAGATTACCGACCGCATAAACATCATCGTTGCCCCCTGCCCCGAGGTTGAGGAGGCGCTCGAACGCCACGCAGAGTATATCTGCACGCAGGTGCTCGCCGACTCGCTGACCCACGGCCCCGTGGCCGACGACGACCCCGACGCCGAGACTCTCGAGCTCGACGACGACATCAAACTCCGCATAAAAATCACACAAGCCTAACCCGACATGAGCGAGAAAAAAACACGCTATTCCGACGAAGAGCTCCAGGAGTTCAAGGAGCTGATTTTGAAGAAACTTGAGAAAGCACAGCGCGACTACGACCTGCTCTGTGCCGACGTTACGAACGACGGCAACGACACCGCCGATACCGCCCCGACATTCAAGGCTCTCGAAGAGGGAGCCAACGTGCTCGGCAAGGAAGAGGCCGGACAGCTCGCACAGCGCCAGCAGAAGTTCATCCAGCACCTGAAAGCCGCCCTCGTCAGAATCGAGAACAAAACCTACGGCATCGACCGCATAACGGGCGAACTCATCCCGAAGGAACGCCTGCGCGCCGTGCCCCACGCAACTCTCAGCATCGAGCAGAAAAAATGAAGCTTTCTAAAGGAGCTGCAGCGCTCTGGATTATCATCGCCGTTATCGTGATAGACCAGCTGATAAAGATTTGGGTGAAAACCCATTTCTATCTCGGCGAGAGCTATCAGATAGCGTCGTGGTTTCAACTCGTGTTTGTTGAAAACAACGGGATGGCGTTCGGCATGGAGTTCGGCTCGAAGCTGTTTCTGACGCTGTTCAGAATCGTGGCGGTCGGCGTCCTGGCATGGCTAATCTGCCGGCTCAGCCGCCGCGCCGACATCCCGATGGGGTTCATGGTATGCCTGGCGCTAATCACCGCCGGAGCCGCCGGAAACATCATCGATTGCCTCTTCTACGGGCTGATATTCAACAACCCGATGCCGCCGATGATAGCCACGCTCTTCCCCGAGGGCGGAGGCTACGCCCCGCTGCTCCACGGCCGCGTTGTCGACATGTTCTACTTCCCGCTGTTCAGCTTCGACTGGCCGGGATGGATGCCCTGGGTAGGCGGCGAGCGGTTCCTGTTCTTCCAGCCCGTGTTCAACTTCGCCGATGCGGCCATCTCCGTCGGGATGATCTGCCTGGTAATCTTCTACCGCAATTATCTCTCGGGCGAAGCCCTCAAAGGCGAGCAACCGTCACAAAACTAACCCGAATGAAGCTCGACCGACACCATACGCTCCCGATAGCCGCCCTGCTGATGGCGGCCATTGCCGCATGCTCGCCGACGCCGCGCGGAGTGATTCCGCCCGACAAGATGGCGCGCCTGCTGGCCGACATCCACGTTGCGGAGAGCATCGTCGAGCAGAAGCGCGCGGAGTACGACGACTCGGCAAAGCGCATATTGCGCCAATCGATCTTTGCCCGCTACGGCTACAAGTCGGAGCAGGTAGACTCGTCGCTAAAATGGTATGGCTACAACACCGACAAGTATGTCGACGTCTATGAGCGCGTGATCAACATCCTTGAGGACGAGATTGCCGAGGCGCAGACCTCGGCCGGGGCGCAGCGCACAACGAGCTCAGCCGGGGCCAACCGATATATTGTCGACGGCGACTCGGTCGATGTCTGGCTTGACGCTACGTGGCGCCGATTCTCGCGCACAATGCCATCCGACCTTACGCAATTCGCCCTCAACGCCGACCAGCACTGGGAACGCGGCGACCTCTACGAGCTCTCGTCGCGCATGACCGCCGCCCCGGGCTCTACCGAGCTGGTGATATCAGCCGAGTATCAGGACGGCTCGAAAGAGTATAACCGCCTGCAATCGACCGGCGACGGCTGGAAACGCCTGCAACTCGCGCTCAACCCCGAGCTATCGGCCGTAAGCGTGTTCGGCTACATCCGCTATATTCCAGCCGGCGGCGAGCAAGCCTTGGCCGACTCGATATCGCTCGTGCGCCGCCGCTCCGACGATGTCCGCCCCGGACAACGCGCCGACCAGCTTTCTCTCTCAAACCGCTATGGCCGATAAACGGTTGTTTGCCCCCGGGCAAAGCGTCCTCGCCCGGAAAATCTACGCCGACGGCAAACTCTATGAACTCCACACGGCGCAACTCGCCCCCGACGGCACGCTGCAGCTCGCGCCGTTCGTAGCCGAAACAGCCTCCACAACCTATTTCGACGCCCCAATCGAGGTCAACGTCGAGCCCACCCCCGCCGGACCCCGCCTCGCCGTCCGCATGCTTGCCGGCGCGAGCAGATAAGGAGGGTGCGGGATTATTGACAACCCATCTTCACGTGTAATGAGGTTAAGTTAAGAGACTTGTTTGCGGGCAAGAGAATCGCAGAACCGCGCTTCGCGCTTAGGCAGAACCCGCAAAAGGGACGCAGAACCATTTATCAATCAATGCAATTAAAACGCAGAATCGGTCGCTTTGCTCCCTCAAACAGAACTCGCCGGATTGTGAATGCCTACAGCCGGGGCGTCCGCCAGGACGACCATCGTCTCGGTCGGCCGAGGCGAATTGACGCGGAAATGTTCTTGAAACAGCCAATCCATCTCAGGTCTTACAGGTGTTTTTCGGTTCCTTTTTTTGCAAAAAAACGGGACACCTGCAAATTCCTGTGTTTTGGTGGGGAGCTTATAGAAACTTATCCGA
>CAYNSG010000065.1:3725-11200 GCA_964399885.1 uncultured Bacteroides sp. | reverse complement strand
GTCTTATGAGGTTTTGTGCCCTTCTTGTGGCGTTTTTTTGATTTTCTTGGGGGGTTCTTATGGGGTTTTGAGCCCTTCTTGTGGCGTTTTTTTGATTTTCTTGGGGGGTCCCTGTGGGGTTTTATGATACAATCTTGTGGGGTTTGGCTGTTCGCTCGAACTAAATGCTGTCAATCTTGGCCCGTAAAGTAGATTTTGACCAATGTCCTTCGACGGTCATTGTAAGATAGAACTCTGTTTGAATTTCATCCTTAAGTGGCAATATTTCCACAAAGTGCGACCACGACAATTGTGTAGCCAATGGCGACACAATTTCTATATCGGGAAATAAAGTCGCGAACTGCATCATTCGTCTGAGGTTTCGCTCAGAATATTCACTATCTCCGTATTCGAGTCTCAATTGAGGGTGTTGCAGAACTGAAAAGCGCTATCAAAATGCTACAACAAATGGCGAGAACTGATTATTGAGCAAAAATTTCACTTGACAAAGCAGCGCAAAAATGGGCAATTATTAGCAAAAAGAAAGTACACATTGAGTTCTGCAACACCCTCAATTTGTTTGCCGGATCCTGCCTTTGATTTCCAAGCACTTCCCGGCTTACCCGTTCCCGATTCTTTAACGTAATGTTGTTAAGCTAAGTGTTATCGGGGACTAAGTCAAAGGTTTATATGACGAAGCATCGTCATATTGTCTAACAACAAAGTCACTCCCACTATCAATCCCGCGGGTTCTGTTTAAGGGAGTGAAACGACCGCTTCTGCGTCTTAATTTCCTTGATTGATAAACAGTTCTGCGTCTCTTCTGCGGGTTCTGCCATAGCGCGAAGCGCGTTTCTGCGTTTCTCTAGCCTGAAAACCTGTTCACATTAAGACATTCATTTAGAGCGGTGTAAGAGTGGCATTCATATAGTTATATTATCTTAACAACATTAAGTCTTTAACGTGTCTTATTGCGTTTTTATTGGGGGGATTGGGCGGGGGCGAGGGGGGCGATGCGGATGAGCTCGAGGCGTGTTGCGGTGCGACGCACGATGGTGAACTGTTTGTCGTCGATGGCGAGCTCTTCGCCCTGGGCGGGGATGCGCCCTACGGCGTTGAGGATATAGCCCGCAAGGGTCTGATAATCGTCGTCCTCGGGGATGTCGATGTGATAGTTTTCGCGGAGCGATTCAATCTCCACGCGGCCTGAGCATTCGTAGACGCCCGGCTCAATCTCTCTGACGAGCGAGCGGGTCGTGTCGTGCTCGTCCTGAATGTCGCCGAAAATCTCTTCCACGAGGTCCTCGAGGGT
Organism: uncultured Bacteroides sp.; assembly: GCA_964399885.1. Taxonomy (GTDB): domain Bacteria; phylum Bacteroidota; class Bacteroidia; order Bacteroidales; family Muribaculaceae; genus Paramuribaculum. The sequence goes on along the minus strand of CAYNSG010000065.1, from coordinate 9,909 downwards.
CACGAGCCCGGCTGTGCCGCCGAATTCGTCGACAACAACCGCCATCGACCGCTTTTCGCTCAGCAGTCGGCGCATAAGCTTGTTGGCGAGCAAAGTTTCCGGCGCGAAAAGAACCGGCTTGATGTTAGCCTTCCAATCGCTTTCGGGCTTGAACAGCTCGCTGACATGGATGTAGCCCAGCACGTCGTCGATATCCTCTCGATAGACCACGATTTTGCTGCGGCCCGACGACGTGAACAGCCGGCTGAGAGCCTCGCGCGAGGTCGTGTCGATATTGACAGCCACAATCTCATTGCGCGGGAGCATGCAGTCGCGGATGTGGGTCGACGAAAAATCGAGCGCATTATGAAACATTTTCACCTCGTTCTCTACAGGCGTTTTCTCGGGGTTGACCTCGTCGATTGTTCGGTCGAGATAGCTGTTGAGGTCACCAACAGAGAGCATGCCCATCCGCTGCTGCTCGGTGCGGATTCCGCAAAGGCGCATCAACATTTTCGACAGCCAAGCCGTAAATTGCGAAATCGGGTAGAGGACGATGTAGAACAGAAACACCGGCAGGGCGAAAACCTTGAGCGAGATGTTGGGATTTATGCGAAACACCGACTTGGGGAAGAATTCGCCCGTCAGCAAGATGATTCCGGTGGAGATCAGCGTAGAGATTATCAGCACGAGAGCCTGATTAAGATGATAGCCGTTCAGCCAGTGGTTCTCAATCAGTTCGGCCGCGCCCATACCGTAGATGACGAGCATGATATTGTTCCCGACGAGAATTGTCGAGATAAACAGGTCGGGATTCTTATAGAAACGTCCGACTATTGAGTTGACTCCCCCGCCCTTTTTCATGTCGAGCTCAACGCGCACGCGGTCAGAGGTGATGTAGGCAATCTCCGTCCCCGAGAAGAGCCCGGAGAAAACCAATGCTACGGCAGCTATGATAATCCAAACAGTGAATGTCATTTATCTAAGTAACAACGTTTATCTAAGTAACAAAAGGAGTTTAATCTTGGTTTTCGCGACGCAGCTGGCGAGGCTTGCGCGGTTGACGTCCGGTGAGATGACGCTGAGATGAACGATTGACGGTGTCGACCGCCGCCGGGCGCTCGCCGGCAAGTTCTTCGCCCTCACCTTCGGGCTGATCGGCGTCGACGTCAAGCGAATCGCGTCCGCCGCCCGGCTCAAACTGCGATGCCGGAAGGATTGCCGAAACGTTGCTCACAGAGAATTTCGTCATCCGCTGGTTGCTCTCAAATCCGTAGCCCTCGAGCGTGCGGTCAGCGCGCTCAATGTGAATAAACGAATCGGAATAGACTTTCTCGCCGCGCTGGTCCCAGAAGAGTTGCTCGGTCAGGAAGCGTTCGCCCAGGGTGTTGAGCACTCTGACATTTCCGTCGAGCCGCCAAAGTTGCTTGTTCTTGAAATAAGTTGCAGAGTCGCAGTCGATCGTAGCCTCAATCATCAGATTATTGTCGAAGCGCTCGAGATGCAGCGAATTGGGAAATCGCCAGCGGGGTTCACGAGCCTCGTCGTAGACGAGCCATAAGGGCGCCACGATGCGATAGCGCGTCACGCCCGAATCGCTCACGAGAGTCTCCACGTTGCGCGTTGTCATCGTTGCGAAACTCTCCGGGTCGACATTCTTCGCCGTCCCCACAGAGTCGTCGCTTCCGCAGGCTGCAAGAATGGCAAGGGTCGCCACCGCGATTACTGCACCGTATGAGCGCACCGTAGTTAACCGATTAGTTAATCTGACGCTTGTGGAACCAGAGTTCGTTGAAATTGATTCCGAGGGTGATGTTGAAATAGTTCTCCTTCAGCAGCGGATTGGGAGTAGCCTGACGATGGCGATACTCGAAGCCGATGTTGATGATGGTTTTCGTGGAGAGTGTCGGCAGTCCGAAACCGCAAGCAACTCCGTACTCCTTCACATGGTTATCGCCAACCATCATATAGTCGCGGTTGAAGAACACTCCGGCGCGATAGGTGATTGCCTGTAGGTAAGAGCCGCGGTCAGTGTGGCGATAGCTTGCGCCGAGGGCGAATTTATAGCGGTCGGCAAAGCGTGTGGCCTGGAAATCGGCCATTTGCGCAAACTTTGCTTTCGCCCAGGACTGATAGGTGAAGTCGGCCTCAACCAACAGACGGCGTCCCCAGCGATAGTTGATGCCGACGCCCCAAGTGTCGGGAATCGAGAAGTTTTTGTTGAGACTGAGTGTCTGAACGGTGTCGGGATCTTCTACGGTGTTCATGTCGTACTTGACAACCGTGCCGTGGCCGCGCAAATCCTTGCCGGGCGAGTAGGTCACGCCGATGCCAATCTCGCGGTCGCGCCCAACCTCCAACGCATATTGCAGTCCGAGCTGCAGATGCCAGTCGCGCACCGAAAGCGTCTGCTCGAACACCGATGTAGACCCGTAGTCAGTGTAGGCATAAACATCGTTTACATTGTTGCCGAAGAGATACGAGAAATTAAAGCCGACCGACAGCCCTTTGACGATGCGGCCTGCAAAGCCCACGTAGAGCTGATTCAGCCCGCCGGCGCCTTCGTGAGCGCTCGAACCGTTATTAATCTCCGAGCCGAACGAATAGCCTACCGACGAGTAGGGAAGCAGTCCGAAGCTGGCGCCAAAGCGCTTCCCGACGGGGAACTGCATCGTCACGTAGTCCAATCCGCCGCCCTTCTGGTTGAGCGTCGTTGTGTCCTCGCGCGAATTGATGAAGGCTGCGGTGACACCCATGTCGAAAAGGAATGTCATCGAGTCGATGCTGGCATACGACGCGGGGTTCATCACGTTGATTTGGCGGCTGTCGCGCATAGCGTAACCAACGCCGCCCATCTGACGCTGAGCGCCCGTGGCGTTATCGCCCAACAGACCGTAGCCGAAGCGCGAATAGGGACTGACTGTATTTTGCGCTGCTGCCGGCACGCCGCCGAGCGCAATTGCGATTACGGCTGCTGCCGCAAGAATTTTCTCAGATATTTTCATTATAAAGCAGAATTCCGTTAAGACCTTTGCTGACAAGGTCGGTGTCAACCATCACATCAAAATCAACCAACTTACTCAGCTCGCTTGCCCAGCCGCCAGTCATGACCACCATCGTCTCCGGGCTCAGATGAGCGCGATAGTAAGAGATAGCTCCCACAATGCCGTAGACGGCACCGAGAATCATCGCCGATGGGGTGTCGTAGCCCAAGAACGTGTCGTAGTCGATCTCGCGGGGCACTTCGACGCGCGGCAGACGAGCCGTGAACCGATGGAGCGCTTCGAGACGCATGCGCATTCCCGGAGCGATGTTGCCGCCAACGAAATGGCCGTCGGCGCTGACCGCATCGTAGGTGACGGCGGTTCCCGCATCGACAACCAGCAGCGGCCGGCCGGGATGTTGCATCCAGGCACCGACGGCTGCCGCTATGCGGTCTGTGCCGAGCGTTGCCGGAATGCGATAGTCGATTGCTATCGGCAGCGGCGTTTCGTTGGTCAATCGCGAAACTTTTGGGATGCTGTTGCCCAAGGCAGCGAGAATCTCGTTGCCTTTCGAGGCTACCGAACAATACATTGCGGAGTGAATCTCCGAGTATGGCTTGATGAATCGTTCCACAGCCATGGCCGTCAACGAGGGCTCAATCACGAGGTCGATCAACCTGGTCTCGTCCCAGACGGCCATCTTCGCAGCCGAGTTGCCCTGATCTATGGTTAGATTGAGTGACATTTGGGCGCAAAGTTAGCAAATAGTCGCAAATTAACGCCTTATAATCTCCTTAAAAATTCTTTCCTTAAAAATTCTTTTACCGTCTCAGATTAGATATTAATCTTGTGGGCAATCTTTGAAAGGATGCGCAGTTTCTCCCACTGAACGTCGTAGACCAGCCCGCGCATGATGAAATGAGTCATCTTGAAGCCGCACTGCGGACCGAGCACCAGATGCTCGGGGGTTGCATAAAGCATTGCAGCGTTTATCGAAGCTTCGATGGCGTTGACGTCGTCGGGATAGGGGCTATGGGCAGATATCAGCCCGAGCACGATTTCGCTTCCGGCGGGCAGCAGCTTCAGAACCGACATCGCCGACGTATCGCCCGGATTGAACGGCAGGAAGAATGCGTGATACTGCAGCTTCGGCAGAATCTCTTTGAGCGGATTGTCGGGATAGTTGATTGTTGACCACTCGGGCACGACGTTCGTGCCGCCCGACATGTAGAGCTTCACCTCCATATTCTCCGGCAGCCCGGCCACCGATTCGTTCAGCAGATTGAGCAGGTTCGAGGCGAGTTTCTGAAGGTCGACGCCGGCGAGAATCAGTCGAGCCGTGAAGTTCGAGTCGCAGAGCTGAGCAAGGACGGTATCGTCGAAGAGCAGGTCGCGGCAGCCGAGGTCGTAGAATTTCTGCGCCGTCTGCTTGTAGGCGCGGGCTATGTCGGAGATGAGCGTGTCGGGAGTCGGATAAACCGCTTGCAGATTCCAGTTGGCAGCCTGAACGATGTCGAAGTAGAGATCGGTAGGCGACGGCAGCGTCTGTCGGCAGCGTGCACGGTTGCCTACATAGTCGCGCAGAAACTCAAAGCTCTCATAGAACTGATGGTTGGGATTGTATTCGATGGGCGACTCAATTTTCAGCACGTCGATATACGTGCACACCGACTGGTAGATGCCGCCGCTGTCGACATGCTCGATTTTGATGCCGCGCAGACCGGAGTAGAAATCCTTGTCCCACGATGTGCGGCGCACCTCGCCCGACGTTACCGACGGGAGCCCGGCGGCTATCTGGTGTTCGATGATGTCACGAACTGCTTCGTCCTCGAGTTTCGCGATTGTCTTGGGGTCGGCATGCGCTTCGCGTGCCTCTACGAGATTCATTGGCGGGAGATAGCTCCCTACGGCATCATACTTCATAGTCTCAGTTGGTTTTAGGTTGGAGTTGCAGTTGTAATAGCCACTCCGTTGTTGAAACGTTGGCGAATCGGCAGCCGCGAGGGCTACCGTTTCGGTTGCAAATTTAAGCATCTTACAACTACATAACAAACGAAACCGAAAAATTATGGAAATTTTTCCATAATTCTTCGATTCCGTCCGTTTTTTCAGATTCCGGACAGCCTGTCAACTTGTCAACTTATCAACTTGTCAACTTGTCAATTTGTCAATTTGTCATTTTGACATCTTGAGCGGTGGCTGTCCGCGCCTCTCGTTTAGCCGCGGAGGATGCGGGCGGCTATCCAATCGCCGACTTGGGCGGTGCCGCAGGGTGTTGTGCCTTCGGCGGCGAGGTCGGGGGTACGGACACATTCGGCAAGCGATGCATCGACGGCATCGCGAATCGCTTTGCCTTCGTCCATCAGTCCGAAGTGCTCGAAGAGCATCGCCACGGAGAGAATCTGCGCCAGCGGGTTGGCGATATTCTTGCCGGCAGCCTGGGGCCAAGATCCGTGGATTGGTTCGAACACGGGCGTGCCGGTTCCGGTCGAGGCCGACGGCAGCAGGCCCATGGAGCCGGAGACGACGCTGGCCTCGTCGGTCAGGATGTCGCCGAAGGTGTTCTCGGTCACAAGCACGTCGAACGAGCGCGGGTCCTGAATCATGCGCATCGCGGCATTGTCGACATACATGAACTCGACCTCCACGTCGGGATATTCTGCAGCCATCTCTTTTCCGATCTGACGCCATAGGCGCGACGTGGCGAGCACGTTGGCTTTGTCGACAATCGTCAGCTTGCGACGGCGACGCATGGCGTAGTCGAACCCTACGCGCAGAATTCGCTCGATTTCGCCTCGAGTGTAGCTGCAGACGTCGAACGCGTGGTCGTTGTCCTGCTGCTTGTCGCCAAAATACATTCCGCCGGTCAGCTCACGGATACAGACGAAGTCGGCGCCGCGCACGCGTTCGTCGCGCAGTGGCGACATGTGGAGCAGGCAGTCAAAAGTCGCTATCGGGCGGATATTTGCAAACAGCCTTAGCTTTTTGCGCATGGCGAGCAGTCCTTGCTCGGGGCGCACTTTCAAGTCGGGGCGATTGTCGAAGCGCAGGTCGCCGACGGCTGAGAACAGCACGGCGTCGGCGTTCACGCAGGTCTGATAAGTCTCTTCGGGGAACGGGTCGCCGACAGCGTCGATGGCTGCCGCGCCGACAAGCGCAGGGAAGAATTTCAGCCGGTGGCCGAAACGCTCGGCTACGGCTTTGGCCACTTTGACGCCCTG
>CAYNSG010000065.1:1378-3625 GCA_964399885.1 uncultured Bacteroides sp. | reverse complement strand
TCGTATTTATCTATATCTGAGCTGTGCGACAGCAGATAACCGATGTCGTCCAGTCCTTCGGTCAGACATTGTTTTTTATATGAGTTTATATCAAAATGTTCGCTGCGACCGGTCGAGCAGACGGTAACGGTCTGCGCCGGGAGGTCGATGCTCACCTCCGTTGCGGGGTCTTTCTCGATTTCGGCAAACAGATGGTCGAGGAAATCTTGGCTGACGGTAACGGGCAACACGAAGTTGTTGAGCTCGTTGTTTTTATGGATGTCGGCAAAGAAGCTTGAGATGACGGCGCGGAAGCCGTAGTCGGCTATTGCCCACGCTGCATGCTCGCGGCTCGAACCGCAGCCGAAGTTTTTGCCCGCAACGAGAATGCAACCCGAATAGGCGGGATTGTTGAGGGCGAAATCGGCTATAGGGTTGCCGGCGGCATCGTAGCGCCAGTCGCGGAAGAGATTTTCGCCGAACCCTTCGCGCGATGTCCCTTTCAGAAAGCGGGCGGGGATAATCTGGTCGGTGTCGACATTTTCTACCGGTAGCGGCACACACCGCGACCGCACAGTGGTGAATTTCTTATTCTCGTTCATGATCGGGGGTCGGTTATAACTCCGTTGACGGCGGCAGCGGCTGCCACGAGCGGTCCGGCAAGAATCGTGCGCGCTCCCGGACCCTGACGGCCTTCGAAGTTTCGGTTTGAGGTTGAGACTGCCAATGCTCCGGCAGGCACTTTATCGTCGTTCATGGCCAGACAGGCCGAGCAACCGGGCTGACGAAGCTCGAAGCCGGCGTCGGCGAGAATCTTGTCGATTCCTTCGGCTTCAATCTGACGGCGCACTGCCCACGAGCCGGGGACGAGCCATGCCGTGACACCCGGGGCTTTCTTCTTCCCCTTGACGTAGGAGGCGAAGGCGCGGAAATCCTCGATGCGGCCGTTGGTGCAGCTGCCGAGGAAAACGTAGTCGACTTTCTCGCCCAAGAGCGTCTGGCCGGGGCGGAAGCCCATGTAAGCGAGCGATTTGTTGAACGATGCTGCGGCAGCTTCGTCGGCTGGAGCGTCGGGTATCGGCTCGTCGATGGCGATTCCCATGCCGGGATTGGTGCCGAACGTGATGCGCGGGGCTATATCCTCCGCGCGGAACGTTACCTCGGCGTCGAATTTGGCGTCGGCGTCAGTGGGCAGTGTGCGCCAATAAGCTACGGCGCGCTCCCACTCTTCGCCTTTCGGGGCGAAGTCGCGTCCTTTGAGGTAGGCGAATGTGGTTTCGTCGGGGGCAACCATACCGCCGCGCGCGCCCATCTCTATCGACATGTTGCAGAGCGTCATGCGGCCTTCCATCGAGAGGTTGCGGATGGCCGAGCCGGCATACTCCACGAAGTAACCCGTAGCGCCGCCGGTTGTCATCTGAGCGATCACGTAAAGAGCAATATCTTTGGCCGTGACGCCGGGCTGAAGCTCGCCTTCGATGTTTATGCGCATCGTTTTCGGGCGGGGCTGAAGTATGCACTGCGTGGCGAGTACCATCTCGACCTCCGACGTGCCGATGCCGAACGCTACGGCACCGACGGCGCCATGGGTCGACGTGTGGCTGTCGCCGCAAACGATTGTCGACCCGGGCAGCGTCAGTCCGTTCTCCGGACCGATGACGTGAATTATTCCGTTGCGCTCATGTCCGATGCCAAACAGTGTCAGCCCGAACTCGGCGGCGTTGCGCTCGAGTGTTGCCACCTGGTTGCGCGAAACGGGGTTGGCTATGGGTAGCTCTTGATGGAGCGTCGGGATGTTGTGGTCGGGCGAGCACGTTGTGCGGTCTACGCGTCTCACTTTCAAGCCGCGGCGGCGCAGACCGTCGAAAGCCTGGGGCGATGTCACCTCGTGGCAGTAGTGGCGGTCGATATATATTTGAGAAGGGCCGTCGGGGATATCGGTGACGGTGTGGGCTTCCCAGATTTTTTCAAAAAGTGTTTTTCCCATTAGTGCACGAATTTGTTGATGGCATCGATAAACGCTTCGGCGCTTGCTGCTACGATGTCGGTATTGGCCGAGAAACCGTAGTAGGGCTGTCCTTCGTATTCAACAGTCATGTGAACCTTGCCTACGTCGTTGCTGCCTTTGTTGATTGCCTGGATGAGGAACTCTTTGACGAGCATCGTGCGGCGGATAATAACCTTGATGGCACGAATTGCTGCGTCGACAGGGCCGTTGCCCGAGGCGCACGCTTCGAACTTCTCGCCGGCGATGTCGAGTCCGATGCT
>CAYNSG010000065.1:0-1278 GCA_964399885.1 uncultured Bacteroides sp. | reverse complement strand
CCGTCCTGGTGGATGCCGCTCGAGTGGGCAAAGGCGTTGCGGCCCACGATGGCTTTGTTGGGCTGAACGGGCATGTTCATCAGGCTCGAAACCATGCGGCTGGCGCCGTTGATATGCGTGGCGTTGATGTTTGTGTCGATGCCGAGCTCTTTGTGGGAGCGGAAGGTCATGACAACTTCTTCGAGCGATGTGTTGCCGGCACGTTCGCCGATGCCGTTGATGGTCACTTCGGCCTGACGGGCGCCGTTGATGATGCCGCTGACGGTGTTGGCGGTGGCCATGCCCAGGTCGTTGTGGCAGTGAGTGGCTATGGTGACGCGGTCAATGCCGTCGACGTGTTCCATCAGATAGCGTATTTTCGCGCCGAAATCCGACGGCAGGCAGTAGCCGGTAGTGTCGGGAATATTCACAACCGTAGCTCCGGCTTTGATGACGGCTTCGATTACTCGGGCGAGATATTCATTGTCGGTGCGACCGGCATCCTCGGCATAAAACTGTACGTCCTCGACGAATTTCTTCGCGTAGCTGACGCACGCTATGGCGCGTTCGAGAATCTCTTCGCGTGTCGAGTTGAATTTGTAGCGGATATGGTAGTCGCTCGTGCCTATGCCTGTGTGGATGCGTTTGTGGCGGGCATATTTCAGCGCATCGGCTGCCACGCGGATGTCGTTCTCAACGGCGCGCGTCAGGGCGCACACAGTGGGCCACGTCACCGCCTTGCTAATCTCTACAACTGAGTTGAAGTCGCCGGGGCTCGACACGGGGAATCCGGCTTCGATCACATCGACGCCAAGCTCCTCAAGCATTTTTGCCACTTCGATTTTCTCAACTGTGTTCAATTGACAGCCCGGCACTTGCTCGCCGTCGCGCAATGTCGTATCGAAAATAAATAAACGGTCGCTCATTTTTTGAGTGGATAAGTTGAATTCAAACGAACGCTCTTGGCTTTCCGTGAATAGTCGGATGAGGTTCGCTCTCTATGCGTAAATATTGAATTGCAAAGGTAACACTTTTTTATGAACTCATTCAAACTTTTATTTATTCACATGAGCTCATTTAACATTCGGTAAAAAGTTTGAATGAGTTCAACAACAATCAACCGCCGGAAAAAGACATTATGTTTGCACCCGAGAATCGACGCATCCTCGGGTGCGACCTTATTATGAGGTAGCTTAAGTGGGTGTTTTCTTCGTCTGTTTCTGACTGAGAAAAAGAAACAGGCGCTAACCCAACTTCAACACCGGCTTGACGCCAAGTGGCTGTCCGTTAGGCCATGAC
>CAYNSG010000064.1:3296-11235 GCA_964399885.1 uncultured Bacteroides sp. | reverse complement strand
CGTCGTCCTGGCGGACGACCTTTGCCAGCAAACCGGCAGAGGCCACCCTACTTATCTGCCCATGTGCGCCGACAAATGCTCAAGGAAACCACGCGGGTATATACACCTGAGAGGCTGGAGCAACGTGGCGACCGCGGGGGTCGTCGGCGTTTGCTTCAGCCTCTTTTATGAGTTTCAGCCGGAGCCGCTTGGGGAGAAAGCGCCAAGATGGTCAAGCTTTCGGCGGCTCAGCTGGGGATAAATGTCATTTCACTGATTTGTTGACGTATGCAACAAGAACGATGATGAAGGCTACCAATGCGAGTCCGGCACCGATTGATGCCGTTACAAGGCTTCCACCTGTAGTGAACAATGTTGCAATCAAGAAGCCGACGCCGATAACGGCGAGAATAACTGCGAGTCCGATTAAGAATTTCATAATAGTTGGGTTTTAACGTTATTGAACTCAAACTCTCTTTGAGCTCTTTGTAATTCTATAACAACCGAAATCGAGATTTGGACATACAAATCAGTTATTTTAACATTTCGACGGTCAGCGGAGCGGCGGCCGAGTGGGCCAAGATTTCGGGAGCATACTGGCTCTGGGCTGTTGCGATGCCGGAGCTGAACGTTCCCACGTTGTTGACCCACATCTCGTAGCTCAGTCGGTAAGTGCCCGCGGGCAGTCGACGGATGAAGATGTTGGTGGCCGTGTCGCGGTTCTCGCGGTAGAAGGCGATGCCTTCGGCGAAGATATATCCGGGCAGCTGGTCGACGGGCTCGAGGCATGCGGCGCGTTGGTCGGCGATTGTCATATAGTCGATGTTGCGGTCGGCATGGATTGTAAGCTCAATCTTCACGCGGTCGCCGGCACGCAACGTATCGGCTGCAATCCAGCCGTTGCCGTCGCTCTTGAAGAGGGTCTTTTCTATCGACAGTGCCTCGCATGAATGGGCTTTGATTTCCGACATCGGCTCAACCGAGCGGCGCACTACAGAGCCCCAGGCCGGAGTGCCCTTGGTTCGGTGAATCGTCAACTCCGACTTACCGGCTGCGGCGTCGGAAATGTCGACGGTAAACTCTCCTACAAGCTCGTCGGCCGCAGGAAGCTGCAGCGGTCGGCCGTCGACGGCGGCGGTGACATCGCCGGCAGCCTCTACCCATTTGCCGGTAGTAGCTACGACGGCGGCAACTACGCGCGAAGCTATGGCAGCGTCGCCCCAATCAGTGGTCTGCTTCTCGATGATGAGCCATTGGCGGATAAGGTCGGCGGCATCGCTCTCAGGCTCAATGGTATGGAACGCCTCGATAGCTCCGGCGGCGGTCAGAAGCGTGGTCAGCTCAGAGCTGTTGAGGATATTTGCGCGCCAGAACATGCCCTGCTCCGGAGTGACGGTTGCAAACTGCCGGAGCGATTCGAGAATCTCGCGAGCCGTGGCGGTCTTGTTGTAATGGTCGAGAAGCATTGCCTCCTCGGGCATGTTGACGAGCACTATATCTTTCCAATTCTTGACTAATTTGTCGATGGCTTTCTTGATGAGCACCTCGCCGTCGGCCGACGGGGTAAACTGCGGCCAAAACGATGCTATCTGTGCCCATCCGGGGAAATTCATCTCCGGATATTTGCGCGACCAATCGACAAACTCATCCTGAAGTCGCGGCAACGCACGCAAAGCCATTGCCGTAACCTCATCAGGCAGTTTCAGACCGAGCCGGCCGAAAGCTCCCAACGAAAGTAGCGTCTCCTCAGTTGTCCATTTCGACCAGTCATTAAAGCCGTCATACCAGCTCCAGCCGCCACCGTCAACCTCGCGACGGCGCAGAATCTCAACGGCTTTTTGCCGCGCAGATTCTACAGTCGCGGAGTCGAACAGCAGCACGAGCCGCTGCATCCGCTCTGTATCCGAGGCGGCGTTCATCATCCATGGCGTAGCGTTGAGCATGAATTGCTTCAACTCTGGATTGCGCTGAAGCATCGACACGAGCATCTCCGAATCGTCGCCCTCGGCATGCCAGCGCTTTATGGCGTCGGCGAGCAGCGGTTGCGTGGCCATAAGATGCTCAGCGAGAGTGACCGAGAAGAGGCTTGCCGCCGCAGCCGTCGGGGTGTTGATTGCCGGCTCAGCAAGGCCGGGCAGGGCCGTGACGACATACCATAGCGGATTGTCGCAGTAGCGCAGCGTCAGCCGAGCGCCCTCCGACATTTTCGGCAACGCCATGGCAAACTCGAGCGAATCGGGGCTGAGATAGAACGGATACGTCTCAATCACCGGCTGAGTCGACGGCTCAATCGGAACAATCTGCTGCTCGCCGTCGGAGAACTCTCCGGCCGTGGCGACAACGCGATATCCCATGAAGGGAGCGTCGACAGGCGCTTTCACCTCTATCGAGGCTATTGCCGAAGCCTTCGGCGCGAGGGTATGGCTGACGGTTTCGCGTGCCGTCACTGCCCCATCGGCGGGGTTAAACGTCTCGATGACAGTCGTAATGGTCTGCTCATCGTCGGAGTTGTTGAAGACAGTGGCGTCGAGCCGTGCGCGGTCGGCCGTGCGGAGGAATCGCGGCAGATTGGGCGTGACTATCACCCGCTTGGCAACGATGGCGTTCAGCGAGCAGTTGGCCGTCAGCATTTCGGGCGTGAACGCCAAGGCGTTGAGCGACAGCGTCGTGTTTGCGTTGGGCACGGTGAATCGGACGATTGCGCGCCCCTGCCCATCGGTTGTGAGCATCGGCCGGAAAAACGCCAACGTCAAGTTGCCCTTGCGCAGGTCCATTTTCGGTTCCTTCTGTTCCGGTGCGGGCGAAGCTCCGGTGTCGGCCGTTGCCTTAGCCATAGCAGGAGCCATAGTAGTGGCCATAGCAGGCTTGGCAGCAGCCATGGGCGCCGCCATTTCTACAGCGTCTTCTTCAATCATAGCGCCATCAGCCATGGATCTCGAAAGCTTCATATTATAATTATGAAGGATTCGGTAGCGTCCGGCACCGATAAACGGAAGCCCGTAGGTGTTCAAATAGGGCATCTGCAGTTGCTTGGTCTTAAATGGCTTATACGGCGATTGTATGCTCGACGAGAAACTGCGCCCCACAACCGGCTGCTTCACGCTCAGCTCAGGCTTCGATGTCAACATTGCATGGATTGCAAACGGCGAGTAGGCGATGGCATCGAGCGCGGCGTTGTAGACGTCGAGAGCCACGGCGGCACGGACGCCCTCCGAATCTTGATTTGTTACCGTCAGCGTCCACTCCTCGTCGGTGCCGGGCACGAGACGGTCGCGGAACGTAGAGGATGTTATCTTAATCGACATGACAGCTTTAGGATTCTGCACCCTAATGGTTTCAACAACGCTGTTGCCGTTGAGAGTGGCGATGAGCGTTACCACGACGGATTTTGCCGAGTCGGGCACTTCAGGCGCGAAGCAATGCAATCCGGCTTCGAGAGTTAGCCATTCGCAGCTTATAACTCGACCTTCGCCGCTGACAATGGCGAGAATGTGTGTCGTCGGGTTCGACGTTCCGAACAGCACGTCGCCGGGGGCGGCATAGTCGTCGGTAGGTACCCAAAGCAACGATTCAACGGGCGGCATCTTGTCGGTCGGGCGATAGACAACTACTTGATTGAACGTCAGAGTGTCGGCGCCGGCGAGCGACAGATCCAGGGCATACTCGCCCGAGGGAAGTTTGTCGAGATTAACCATCGGCGCGTCAGGCTCAATCTTGCCGGTTAGGACGGTATCGTCGCCGGAGCGGAACCGGTAGTCGACAGTCTTGGCGGTTTTGGCTCCGTCGGGACCGTAGACAACCACTTTTAGGTCAACCGGACGCGAAACATCCAGCGCATTGTCGATCGTTGCCGAGATGGCGTAAGGTTTGCCGAGCGTGAAGCAGCAGTCGGCCGCATGGCTCTCGGCGGCGGTTGAGGTGACTGTTACGTTGGCCGTGAACAGCCCTTGAGGGAACGGTGCGAGCTGAAGCGTCGTGTCGGAGATTACGATGTTAAATTCGCCCGATTCATCGGTGAAACCCGAAGCGTTATGGAATGTAGTGACGTCGGGTAAAATCCACCAGAAGCGTCCGCGATTCTGCGACGAGAGCTGCACTTTCACTTCAGCTCCGGCCACGGGCAGTCCGGCGTAGGTTGTGGCTCGTCCGCGCAGCGTCACGTCGCCACTGGCGGGGGTGTCGCGAACGGCCGTTACGTCCTCGATTCTGAACGTCGGCAGCTTGTAATCGCTGACAATAAAGCCTAGGCTGCCAACGTAGCCATATTGATTAACATTTGAGAATAGCACCGTGAATCTGCCGGTCATCAACCCTTTGGGAATCTCAAAGCTGCCCTCGGCGCGTCCGAAATCGTCGGTGGTGAGCCATAGGCTGTCGACCGTCTGGCCGTTGGCGTCGCAGAGCATTGCGTGCAGCTTCATCTTGGCGGCTACGCGGTTCGTATTGGTCGATTCGTAGTGGCGGTAAACTGTGGCCATGAAGCCGACGGTGTCGCCCGGATGATAGACAGCCAGGTCGGTCACGCCGGTTAAAATCATCCGCGAATCGTCGTAGTCCGGCTCACTCGCGGTCCAGACGCTTCCGAGGGGAGCATAGCGGTCGGCACCCTTGGCGAGCAGAATGTCGCCATAAGCCTCGTTGTCAACCGCAAGCAATCCTTCGCTGTCTGTCGCGCCGAGCGCCCTCTCAACATCTTTTTTGCGCCGTGGGAGCAAAGTCGCGTCGACGTCGCCCACGGGAACACCCGTGATGCGGTCAACAACGAGCAGCTGCCGCCCCTCGAGCGAAAGCATTCCGGGAGCCAAACGCGTTGAGCGAATCAGGTGGTAATAATGGTTGAGATCCCGCCCCGCATCCTCAGTCACAACAACATAGCAACCATAGGCATCGACAGTGAACGTCGCGGTTGCCCAGCTGTTGAAAGGCACCGTGTCGCCGAACGTCAGCTCGCGGGTTGCAAGCGGCACAGCCCCGTCGAGTCCTTTGAGGTCGATTTCGCTGTCGGTAAGTTTGGCGGGCTCGACGCGATAGAGTTTCAACGTGAGCGACGTGTAATTTCTGTCCTGAACCTCGACTTCAAACGGAACGCCGGGCGTGATGTATGATGGCGCCGACACCGTGGCTTGGCAGCGGCTAAGGTCGGCGATAGCCTGACGCAATGAGTTGGCAAATTTATAGTCCGGGTAGGCTTTGAGAGCGTTGTTGAGCTCGCCGTAGAGCCATTTTTCGTCGTCTTCCGATGTCGCTTCGGAGTTGATTGCGAGAAGCACGTCGGCGGCTACCGGACGGCCTTTCAGCTGCTCATAAAGGCCGCGCAGAAGTTCGGTATATTTCGTCCGGGTCTCATCGCGGAGCGCCGAATAGACTTTCGACCGCAGAAACGCCAGCCGCTTAAGTTCGGCATTGGTCCGCGCGAACGAGCCCTCGGGATTGTTCGTTATCAGCAGCCCATACCAGTCGAGAATCTGCTCCATCGCCGGATTTGTTCGAGCTATGCCGGCGAGCACCGTCGGATTTCCGGGGTAGAGCGACAGCACGCTGAGCGGTATCGACAACTCCGACAGCGACTCTTCGACCATATCTATTGCCTCGTAGGCTACGAAGTCGAGAAGCGTTGAGTAGTAGGCCGCATATTCCGGGGAGTAATCAATCACGCCCTTGAACTCCGAGATACCGACGGCTTTGAGAGCCGCAGGGTCGGCGAGAGCCTCGGCGCAGAGCGAGTCGATTTGCGTGCGATACTGTTCGCCGCTCCATTCTGTAATGTCGGTCGGCAGAGGCGACAGCGGCAATTGGCGCTCATCGTAGCTCCAGCGGTTGGCTTCGTAGGCTGCCGAGAGCTGCCGGGCTTCGAGTAACAGGAGCATGACCCGCTGAGAGGGCGACGTTGCCTGACGGGCAAGAGAGTCGGTCAGCTCAACCATCTGCTGCATCTTGGCGGGTTCGATGGATGTTTCGGCGATTGTGAGGTCGATGAGTGCGCGGAGCTCGCCGCAGGTGTCGCCGTCGGCCACGGCTTTGTCGAGCCGACCGCGCGCATCAGCCACCACTGTTGCGGGAAACGCAAAGTCGGGCTTGGATGAATCTTTGGTTTTCATAGCTAAAGCACTGTGATAAGATAAACAGGTTAGGATTATGTAAATAAATAGTTTCAGTCGTGGGTTCATGAGCGTGGCTGTATTGGTGGTTAACAACAACTACAACAAACGCCCCGAAGCAGATGTTTACCGAGGGGCGTTGAACGAGTTGGAGAGAGGAGATGGGGAGAGAGAATAGCATGTCAACGCTTCTTAGCTCCGGCTTTATGCCGATCCATCAACTGGCGCATGAATTCGCGCTCGGCATTGTTGAGCTGAAAGAGTTGTTTGGGCGTCAGAATCTTACGATATTTGTCGAAATATTCTTTTTCAACAGCTCCCTGCTTTGCTTTGAGATCGGCGAGAGCTTCGGCTGTTTTTTCATATTCGGTGTCGGTTGCTGCGGTGCCTTTCTTGCGCACGTCGTGCTCCATAGCCCGCGCCTCACGCTCGATTTTCGATGTCTTCGCATTCATCTCCTCATAGAGCGGAATGAACTTCTCGCGCTGTTCGGCGGTGAGTTCAATCTTGTCGGCAACAAACTCCGCGCGATAGCGGCGCATCTGTTTGGTCCACTCCGTTCGGTCGGCGCGTTTTTCCTGGCGCTGGGCAGCAGCATAGGGTGTTGCCCACGCGAAGATGGTGAAGAGAAGTAGTGCAAGGATTAGCTTACGGTTCATTTCCTGTCTGATTATTAATAGGTGAATGATGCGGGAGTAAACCCATCGTTGTAGAGGCGATCGTAGAGGTCGCTTTCGTCGACTTCAGAGATGAAATAGTCGCTGATGAAGGCATCGTCGTTGATGGCTGCGGCGAGTGTCGAGTTACCCTCGGGGTAGACCGACGACGTTGCCGGGCGGATGAGGTCGAAAAGATTCATCATGCACCAGATACCGGCAAACATAGCCGCCATGTAGACGTAGGGCCGCACGGCCTGCCAGAGAGTGCGCGGCGCCTGCTTGGCCTCGGGCTTTTCCCAGGGCTGCTCGGGGAGCGCTGCTTCCATGCGGCGTGCGAAGTCAGCAAAGTAACCGTCCGGGACGCGCATTCCGTCGTCGCGGCTGAATCCCTTAAGTGTTTCGCTGTCGTTATGTTTCATATTCAGGTTATTTCTTCTTTTGACTGATTATGTCGCAAATGGTTTAATCCTCCGAGAATATTTGTTCGATTTTTTTTACGGCGAGATGATACGACGCCTTCAGAGCCCCGACCGACGTGCCGAGAATCTCCGACATCTGCTCATATTTCATCTCGTCGTAGTAGCGCATGTTGAACACTATCCGCTGCTTTTCGGGGAGCGACGCCACAGCCTTACGCAGCCTTACTTTCAGCTCGTCGCCGTCGATGAAATCGTCGGCCTCGATGAGGTTGATGACGGCCGACTCTTCGTCGTCGAGCGAGATGTTCAGGCGTTTGCGCTCGCGCTCCAGAAAAGAGAGCGACTCGTTGATGGCTATCTTGTAGAGCCACGTCGAGAGCTTCGCCTGGCCGCGGAATGCGTCGATGTTTTGCCACGCTTTCATAAACGTATTTTGCAGCACGTCGTCGGCGTCGGCATGGGTCTGCACCAGTCGACGTATCTGACGATAGAGCGGCTCCGAGTAGCGACGTATCACCTCGCCGAACGCCGCACGGCATTCGGAGGGCGTCTGCAGGCGCTCCACAAGTTGCTGTTCTGTCGACTGATTATCGGCTGTTGTGTCCATGCGTTATTTTTCCAATTGCAAAAGTAACAAAAATTTCTTCCCCCGCCAAGCATCCCGAAATTCCCCCCGCTATTTAGACTGTCAATTTGTCAAAATGGCAATTTGACAAGTTGACAATTTGAAGATTCCTATCTATTCGCGTCAGAAGCGTAGCGATATGCCCAGCGCGGGCTGAAA
>CAYNSG010000064.1:0-3196 GCA_964399885.1 uncultured Bacteroides sp. | reverse complement strand
GCGCAGCTAATCGCCATCATCAATCCAAGCAATACAAAACTTATCGTTTTCATAGTCAAGTCGTTTTTTCCACTGTTGCCGCGAAGTTAAGTATAATTCGGGCTGATGACAGTGAAAAAGCGTTACTTCGCGATTGGCGTTTCGTGAAAAATCATTAACTTTGCAGCTCATTTGCGCGCATAACTAATGACTACGCTCGAAGCAATACGGCAAACAATCTCTCCGGAACTTGAAGCCCTCAACGCACGAATCGACTCGGCCTTAGGCTCGTCGAACCCGCTGATGGACAAAGTCGTGTCGGGTTACCTCAAGTCGAAAGGCAAAATGATTCGCCCGATTCTGGTAGTACTGACAGCCCGCCTGCTGGGCGCTGTCAACGAGCGGGTTATCTCTGCCGCGGCAGCCATTGAGCTGCTCCACAACGCGTCGCTCATCCACGACGATGTTGTCGACGACTCCAAGATGCGCCGTTCCCGCCCGACAATCAACTCAATCTGGGACAACCACATTGCAGTTTTGACGGGCGATTTGTTTCTCAGCTCGGCGCTGCAGCAGGCTATCTCAACCGACGATATCCGCATCGTCTCGTCGATTGTAAACCTCGGCCGACTGCTGTCGCTCGGCGAAATCGACCAAATATACAACGCGCGCTACCACTGCCTCGACGAGAAAGCTTATTTAGAAGTAATCCACCGCAAAACGGCGTCGCTCTTCATCTCGTGCGTCGAAATGGGAGCCTACGCTGTCGGCGCCCCCGAAGAGAGCATCGAGCCTATGCGCCGCTATGCCGAGCTGCTCGGGCTCTGCTTCCAGATTCGCGACGATATCTTCGACTATTTCGACGACACCGAGATTGGTAAACCCACGGGCAACGACCTCCGCGAGGGAAAAGTAACCCTGCCGCTGCTCTACGCCCTCAGTCGCACCGACCTCCCCGAGCAGTCCGAAATGATGCAGTTGATTTCGAAAGAGGAGCTCAACAGCGACGAGATTCTGACGCTCATCGACTTTGCCAAGCGTGCCGGCGGCATCGACTACGCCTACGAAACCATGCGACGCCTCGCCGCCGAAGCAGCCACTATCATCGACCCCCTCGGCTCCCCGGAAGCTACTGCCCCGCTCCGCGACATCCTCGGCTACATCATCGAACGCCACTATTAATCTGTCATTAATATGGTTAGCCTCCAGCAAGCCATACGCGAACGACGCTCCGTGCGCACCTTCGACGGCCGCGACCTATCAGCCGACGATGCTCAGTCTATCGACGCAGCTATTGCCGAGGCCTCTGCTCCTTTCGACGGACGTTTCGCCATCCGCCGGGCGGCCTTCCCCGCCGACGGACCGACGCGCCCGGGAAGCTACGGCGTAGTCCGCGGAGCCGTGAGCTATATGCTGCTCTACGTAGGCGACCGCGCTATCGACCGCATGGCCGGCGGCTTCGCCATGGAGCGGATTGTGCTCGAAGCAACGCGCCGCCAACTCGCAACCTGCTGGATTGGTGGGACGTTCCGGGAATCAACCTTCGGCGTGGCTGCCGACCCCGTCGACGGAATGCGACTGACAATCGTTGTGCCAATCGGCTACTCGGCCGAACGCAAGCGGTTTGTTGAACGGCTGACATCGTTCGCAGCCCGCAGCCGCACGCGCCTCCCCTTCTCCCGGCTTTTCAGCGGCGACACCAAATGGTGCGCCGAGCCGCTGGAGATGATGAGCCTGGCGCCATCGTCGGTCAACTCTCAGCCCTGGCGCGCCGTAGCGTCGTCGACCGCCGTGGAATTCACTGCCACCGCTGCGGGAGTATTGCACGACATCGACATGGGCATCGGGCTGTGCCATTTCTGCCTTACTGCCGAAAGCCTCGGCATGAACGGTCGACTGACTGTCGACAATCCCGAAACCAACAGCGCCCGCTGGACGTTAGAATAATAACGTAGACTCGTCATAATTGAAACGCGCAGAGAGAATAGTATTGCTCGCCGAGCGCAGGCTAAAATCAACGCGCCGGGCGTTCAGCCGTTTCAGCCACCGCAGTATTCTTGGCATCCGCATTGCCGGTCATATCGTGGATGTTGTCGGATTTGTGGCAGCTGTAGCCTGCTTGTTGTGCTTTGTGATCCACACCGGATTCGACCATCCCGCCTCGGAATTTGCCCAAATTCGACGCGCATTGCGCTGGATTCAAGGCGTTTTCGTTGTCTGCGTGGCGTTCAATATCCTCTTCCGCCGCAACCACGCCGACCGCCGCCGCGGGTGGCTGCTATGGATTGTCGACGGGGCCATATTGCTCTCCATTCTGCCATGGATTTATCCCCGACCGGAATACCCCTGGATAGCGTGGCTCGACGCATTTCTCTACAGCCCGGCGTTTCTCTACACAACCCTCATATCCTACGCCCTACTTACGTTCTGCTCGGGAATCGCCGAGCTTATCGGCAAGCGCACCAACCCGTCGCTGCTTCTCTCGGGGAGCTTCATGGTGTTCATCTTCATCGGCTCGCTGCTACTCATGCTCCCCAACGCCACCTATGGCGGCATCGACTATGCCGACGCGCTTTTCGTGAGCACCAGCGCCGTCTGCATCACCGGACTTACGCCGGTCGACATCTATGCCGTCTTCACCCCCATGGGGCTGGTGATTCTCGCCATACTCATCCAAATCGGCGCCCTCGGCGTAATGACCTTCACTAGCTTCTTCGCACTGTTTTTCAGCGGCGGCTCGTCGATCTACAACCAGCTGCTGCTGCGCGACATGATCTATTCGCGCACGATGAACTCGCTGATTCCGACGCTGCTCTACATTCTCGGATTCACGCTGACGGTCGAGGCCGCCGGGGCGTTCTTCGTGCTGCTCAGCATCCACGGCCAGCTCGGACTCTCGCTCGAACAGGAGATATGGACAGCGCTGTTCCATTCGCTCTCGGCCTTCTGCAACGCCGGATTCTCAACAATTCCCGGAGGGCTCTCAAACCCGCAGCTGCTAATGGGCAACCAGTCAATCTACTGGACAACAAGCGTGCTTGTCATGGCCGGCAGCATCGGTTTCCCAATTCTCGTAAACTTCCGCGAGGCCATCGGCAACAAATTCCGCCGCCTATGGAACCGTCTGCGCCACCGCAAACCCGAGCCGCGACGGATACACTTATATACCTGTTGGTTGAATTAAATTTTTAAAATATTTATAATGAAAAAGTTGCAC
>CAYNSG010000063.1:0-11332 GCA_964399885.1 uncultured Bacteroides sp. | reverse complement strand
AGGGTGTATAACAGCAACATAGCGACCCTTAGGTGCTAATACGGACTATCATTTTTTGATTTGTGTGCGGGGGGCTTAGCGGCCGGTGATGATTTTTTTGATGTCGTGGAGCTTGTTGAGGGCGGCGACGGGGGTGAGGTTGTCGATATCGGCGTGGAGAATCTCGTCGCGCACTTGCGAGAGCACCGGGTCGTCGAGTTGGAAGAAGCTCAGCTGCACACCGTTACTGCCGCCGGAGCCGACTTCGCTCAGGGTTTTCTCGATGCGCTCCTTGTTCTCGCGGCGGTTTGATTCCTCGAGGCGTTCGAGCACCTTCGTGGCGCGCTGCACGATGCTGCGGGGCATGCCGGCGAGTTTCGCCACATGGATGCCGAAGCTGTGCTCGCTGCCGCCGCGCTCAAGTTTGCGCAGAAAAACGACTTTGCCGTTGATATCCTTGACCGACACGTTGAAGTTAGCGATGCGGTCGAAGTTGCGCTCCATCTCGTTAAGCTCGTGATAGTGAGTGGCAAAGAGCGTCTTGGGGTGCATGTCGGCATAGTCGTGGATATACTCCACGATGGCCCACGCGATAGAGATGCCGTCGTAGGTCGACGTGCCGCGACCGAGCTCGTCGAAGAGAATCAGCGACCGCGGGCTCATATTGTTGAGAATCGACGCCGCCTCGGTCATCTCTACCATAAACGTCGACTCGCCGAGCGAGATGTTGTCGCTCGCACCGACACGAGTGAAAATCTTGTCAACCACGCCGATATGCGCGCTCTCGGCAGCCACGAAGCAGCCCGCCTGAGCCATCAGCACGTTAAGCGCCGTCTGTCGCAGCAGAGCCGACTTACCCGACATATTCGGTCCGGTAATCATCATGATTTGCGTCGCGTCGTTCGAGAGCGTGACGGAGTTGCTGATATACGGCTCGCCGGGTGGCAGCTGCTTTTCGATTACCGGATGTCGACCCTCAACTATCTTGAGCTCAAGCGAATCGTCGACAACCGGGCGGTTGTAGCGGTTCTCCATCGCAACGCGCGTGAACGCCGTCAGCACGTCGAGGCGTGCAATCTGGGCGGCATCAAGCTGAATCGCGTGGATATACTCCGCAACCTTGATTACCAGCTCGTTGTAAATCCGCGCCTCGATCACCTGGATTTTATCCTGCGCCGTGAGGATTTTCTCCTCATACTCTTTCAGCTCCTCGGTGATGTAGCGCTCGGCATTGACGAGAGTCTGCTTGCGCACCCACTCGGGCGGAACCTTATCTTTGTGAGTGTTCGTCACCTCGATATAGTAGCCGAACACGTTGTTATATGCCACTTTAAGGCTCGGAATTCCCGTGCGGGCACTTTCGCGAGCCTGAATCTCCATCAGGTAGTCCTTGCCGCTGAACGCAACGTGGCGCAGCTCATCGAGCTCCGGGTCGACGCCCGCGCGAACCACTTGCCCGCGGTTCAACGCTATCGGCGCATCGTCGACAATAGTACGCGCAATCTCCTCGCGCGCGGCGTCGCAAGGGTTCAGCTGGTCGCCTATGGCTCGCACGCCGGCGTCGTCGGCCTCCGAGCAGATCCGTTTTATCGGAGCCACGGCCGAGAGAGCCATGCGCAGCTGCACAAGCTCGCGCGGACTCACGCGTCCCACGCCGACCTTCGAAATAAGTCGCTCGAGATCACCAATCTGCTCCATCCACCCCTTCAGCTCGTCGCGCTGCTCGGGATGACGGAAGAAATACTCCACGACATCCAGGCGGCGGTTAATCGCCACAGGGTCTTTAAGCGGGAAAATCAACCAGCGACGCAACAGGCGGGCGCCCATCGGCGTCACCGTGCGGTCGATGATATCAATCAGCGACTTACCCTCAGCTCCGAGACTTTCGAGAATTTCAAGGTTGCGCACCGTGAACTTATCGAGGCGCACGTAGCGGTCCTCCTCGATGCGCGAGATGGCCGAGATATGCCCCGTGCGGGTGTGTTGCGTCAGGTCGAGATAATGCAGTATAGCCCCGGCGGCAATGATCGCCGAGTTCATATTGTGGATTCCGAACCCCTTGAGGCTGCCGGTCTCAAACTGGCGCAGTAGGCGGTCGGTGGCGGCTTGGAGCGTGAAAATCCAATCGTCGAGGGGCGAAATCAGATAGCTTTTGGTCATTGCCCGCTCAAAGTCGCGCTGGTGTTCGCGCTCCACGAGCACCTCCTTCGGCCCGAAGCTCGTCAGCAGCTTCTCAACGTAGTCGGCCGAGCCCTGAGCGGTCAGGAATTCGCCGGTAGAGATGTCGAGAAACGCAACACCCATCGGATTCCCGCCGAAATGGACCGCCGCGAGAAAGTTGTTCTCGCGATGGTTGAGGATATTGTCGTTAATCGATACGCCGGGGGTGACGAGCTCCGTGATTCCGCGCTTTACGAGCTTCTTCGTCAGCTTCGGGTCCTCGAGCTGCTCGCAGATTGCCACGCGCTTGCCGGCGCGGACAAGCTTTGGCAGATACGTGTCGAGCGCATGATGGGGGAAACCGGCGAGCTCCACGTCCGACGCATATCCGTTGGCGCGCTTGGTCAGCGTGATGCCCAGAATCTCCGATGCCGTGATAGCATCCTCGGAAAATGTCTCATAGAAATCGCCCACGCGAAACAGCAACACCGCATCGGGATGTTTCTGCTTCATCTCGAAGTATTGCTTCATCAACGGCGTTTCCACCACCTTTTTAGCCATCTGCTCAGTAGGGTAAAGTTATCGGGAAGAGCTCAGAGTCGCGGTGTCCCATGCGCACGATGTCGACCAGTCCCTTGACAATTTCGGGGTACTCGGCGGCGATGTTGTGATTCTCGTGAATATCGTCGGCAAGATTGTAAAGTTCCGGTTTGCCGCTCTTCACGACGAGCTTCCAGTCGCCGCGGCGCACGCCAATCTGGTCGGTTTCATGGAATTCCCAGTAGAGATAGTCGTGTTTGGCCAGCTCCTCGCCTTTCAGCTCTGCCAGGAACGAAAGACCGTCGAAGCCGTCGCACATGTCGTCGCACATGATATATACCACGTTAGGCTTCTGCGCAGCCTCTTGAGCCGATGCGCCGGCGGTCACTGCGGCTGCCGCGCCCGAAAGCGCCATGATGCGGCTCGTAAAGTTCATTTTACCGACCATTCCCATCCGTCTTTAGTGTCCTTAACATCAAAACCTATCTCCGACATCTTGTTGCGGATGCGGTCGCTCGTTGCCCAATCCTTGGCGGCTTTGGCATCGGCGCGAATCTGCAGCAGCAGGTCGATGGCCTCCTCGTAGGGCTTCATCGAGTCGGACGCGGAGTCGCCTCCGGCAGCATCAACGCGGATGCCGAGGATATCGACGAGATATGTGTCGAACAGCCGGCGCAGGGCGTCGATTGTAGCCTGCGAGGCTTTGAGCTTGCCGTCGTTGATGCGGTTCACTATTCCGCAAGCCTCAAACAGCTCGGCGATAACCTTCGGCGTGTTGAGGTCGTCGTCCATCGCCTCCTGGCAGCGGGCGGCAATTGCCTCGACGTCAATCGGCTCAGAGTCGGCGTCGGAGGCTTTCAGCTGCTGCAGACGGCGATATCCTTCGAGCATTCGCTTCAGGGCTTTCTCGGAGGCCTGAAGAGCTTCGTTGCTGAAGTCGACAGTGCCGCGATAGTGGGCCTGAAGGATGAAGAATCTGACGGTCATGGGCGAATAGGCCTGCGCAAGCAGCGGATGGCTACCGACGAAGAATTCGTCGAGCGTGATGAAGTTGCCGAGCGATTTGCCCATCTTCTGCCCGTTGATGGTTATCATGTTGTTGTGCATCCAGTAGTGGACGGCGTCGGCGCCGTTGTGGGCCACCGACTGCGCGATTTCGCATTCGTGGTGGGGGAACTTCAGGTCCATGCCGCCGCCGTGAATGTCGAATTTCTCGCCGAGATATTTCTCGCTCATGACGCTGCACTCCAGATGCCACCCCGGGAAACCTTCGCTCCAGGGCGACGGCCAGTGCATGATATGCTCCGGCGCGGCTTTCTTCCAGAGGGCGAAGTCGGCGGGATTGCGTTTCTCGGTCTGTCCGTCGAGCTCGCGGGTAGTTGCAAGGAGCTCCTCGATGTTGCGGCCCGAGAGCTTGCCATAGTTATGGTCGCGGTTGTAGCCGGGCACGTCGAAATATACCGAGCCCTCGCTCTCATAGGCATATCCGGCGTCGAGTATCTTCTTGATATACTCGATTTGCTCGATGATATGGCCCGACGCGTGGGGCTCAATCGAGGGGGGAAGCACATTCAGCTCCTCCATGTCGTGGTGATAGCGGTTGAGATAATGCTGCACAACCTCCATCGGCTCCAGCTGTTCCAGGCGGGCTTTCTTGGCAATCTTGTCCTCTCCCTCGTCGGCATCGTGTTCGAGATGGCCCACGTCGGTGATGTTGCGCACATAGCGCACGCGGTAGCCGAGATGGCGAAGATAGCGGAAAAGAATGTCGAAGGTTATTGCCGGACGCGCGTGACCCAGGTGGGCGTCGCCGTAGACCGTCGGCCCGCAGACATACATACCGACGCTTCCGGGATGCAACGGCACGAACGGCTCTTTGCGGCGCGTCAGCGAGTTGTAGATTGTGAAATTATTCTCTATCATTTGAAGCTGTAATGTGATTCTTAATAGTTTAGGCCTGACCGCCGCCTACGAACGGATTGGGGATTCCCCCGCCTCCGCTTTCCGGTTCGCGGCGTTTGGGCTGTGGCATCTTGATTTCGCCAAACTCCGACTCATACTTGCGCAGATTGTCGGAGAGGGCGAAAAGCAAGTTTTTCGCATGCACGGGGTTCAGCACTATTCGCGACTGAACCCGCGCCTGCGGCATATTGGGAGCTACCTCAATGAAATCCAGAAACATCTCCGTCGGGCTGTGGGTGATTATCGCGAAATTGGCATATTTTCCCGCAGCCACGTCGGGCGAGATTTCAATGTTCAGTTCGGGGGCTTTCTTCTGCTCCATCCGGCGTTTACTTGTTGAAAGTGAAGGTCGAAGAGCCGGAGTTGTTGGAGTTGTTGACGTAGAGCTCGATTGTGCTATAGCTCGAGTCTTCCCAGTACTCCTTGATGTCGATCGAAGCAAACGAGGTGCTGCTGCTGACGCCGCCGGCATCGCCGCTCATGATGAGATACATCCGCACGGTCGAGGTGTTGATGGTCGTGGGGTCGACAACAACGCTGAGTTCCGTGTCGGTGGTGTAAGGGATGAGAGCCTGCATGTTAAGCCACGTTCCGGAGCGGAAAAGGGTCTGCACGTAGAGCTGACCTTTGTCGGTGGGCACCGGTTCAACTTTGGGCGTGAGCGTCGGAACCTTGATGGCCGTGTAGAGGTCAACGGTCATTCCGCTTATAAGCTCTGTGCCTGCAGGAACGCTGAAGCCGATGAGCAGACGATCGCCGATGGCCACGTCGCTGCTGAGCGTTGCGTTCGATACAAGCGTGATGTTGGGAGCATCGTTCATCTCCTGGTAGTCATACATAGTCTGACCGGCAGTGTTGGTGCCCAAGTATGTAACGATGTTCGTAACTTGCATGTACTGCTCATCGTCGTCGCTGTTGCAGGCGCTGAACCCTATGGCTACGCAAGCAAGAAACAGAGTGGAGAGGATTTTCTGAATTTTCATAGCGTTTGTTATTTCTGTTGGTTTTATTTGATTTCTGTTGGTTTTTTATTTGATTATCGTTGTGCGTTTGACAATGTCGGTTATCAGTCCATCGCGCATTTCTATACGGCGGTCGGTGTCGGCGGCGAGGTTTTCGTCGTGGGTAACGATGACAAACGTCGCGCCCATGTCGCGACGAAGGTCGAAGAAGAGGCGGTGGAGCTCGGTGCGGTTGCGCGAATCCAAGCTACCCGAGGGCTCATCGGCGAGCACCACTTTCGGATTGCAGACCAAGGCGCGAGCCACGGCTGTGCGCTGGCGTTCGCCGCCCGAGAGTTCGGCGGGACGATGGTCGGCGCGCGAGCTGAGCCCCATGTAATCCACGAGCTTCGAGGCTCGGGCAAATGCTTCCGCGCGGCTTTCGCCACCAATAAGCGCCGGGAGCGCTACGTTTTCGAGCAGCGAGAACTCTGGCAGCAGGCGGTGGAACTGAAACACGAAGCCTATCGTGCGGTTGCGGAAGCGGGCGAGCTTCGAGGCGCTGAGTGTCAGCGGGTTTTCGTCGTCGAAAAGCAGCGTGCCGCCGTCGGGGCGGTCGAGAGTGCCGAGAATCTGCAGCAGGGTTGTTTTGCCCGCACCGCTGGGACCTACAATCGCAACAACCTCGCCGCGGTTCACGGTGAGGTTGATTCCCTTGAGCACTTGCAGATGCTCAAAACTTTTCGTTATGTCGCGTGCTTCAATCATGGCTTGCTGTCGGCGGCAGAAAGATTTTCCGCCACGTTGCAAAGTTACGAAAATTCCATCGATGAAGCAATTCCCCGCTGCGGCGCGTCGGCGGTTTTAACAAACTCTAAGAGTTAGTCGATTGCCTGACTGAGGGCGCAGGCCAGCTGGTCGGGGCATGAGGTCGGTTTCGTGCCGCAGCGTATTCCCTTGAGGCGGGCGATGGCGTCGGCGGGAGTCATCCCCTCTACCAGTCGCGAGATGCCCTGGAGGTTGCCGTGACAGCCGCCAACGAAGTCCACATACGCAATCACGCCATTCTCGACCGCGAAGTCGATTTGGCGTGAGCACGTTCCTATTGTCTTATAGGAGTATTTCATTTGGCGTTAGCCACCTCTTCCTTAAACGCGGGAGCCGGTTTGAAGAAGGGGATTTTGTGAGCCGGAACGATCACTGTGGTGTTGCGAGTGATGTTGCGGGCTGTCTTTTCTGCGCGTTCTTTGAGGATAAAGCTACCAAAGCCACGGAGATATACGTTTTCACCGGCGGTGAGGCTGTCTTTAACAACAACCATGAACTTCTCTACGATATCGAGCACGTATGCTTTGTCGATACCCGTAGTCTTAGAGATCTCTGCTACGATTTCTGCTTTTGTCATATTGTGAGTGTCTTTATTGGGTTATTTTGTAAAAACGGTGCAAAGATACTAATAATCTGCATATCTGCAAGCGGTAAACCAAAATTTTTCAGCATATTTTCCACATTAGGCAACATTTTTCAGTAAGAATGCAGTCCTCCGAGGTAATTTACGCCCCACCAAGTGGCCACAACCGCCAGAAATCCGACTCCGACAAGCAGTCGGCGCAGGCACGGTCGCCGAGCCGTCGGCAGCCAGCAAGCTATTATAATAAGGTAGATTAGCGACGTGGCGAGTGCCCAGGTTTCTTTGGGATCCCAGCCCCAGTAGCGTCCCCACGCCTCGGCAGCCCAGAGCGAGCCGACGACGATGCCGGTTACCAGGGCCGCTTCGCCGACTACTATCGCCATGAACGTCCGCCGCCCTACGGTAGATATCGCGGCGGCAACGGCGGCGGCAAGGAAACAGGAGTAGGCGAGCATCATCAGCCCGACGTGAATCGGCAGCCAGGGCGACTGCAACGCGAGATTAACCGGGCGTACGGCCGGATGACCGTTCATGACTAATGCGCCGACGAGCAGCGCGGTTATCGCGGCGAGTAATCCTGCGGCATATCGCCGTTCGCCGACAAAGCACAGCCCCGCCGAGGCAAACATTGCTATGGCTGCAAGGGTGTCGCCCCCGGTTGTCAGCGGAATGCCGTCGAGCAGCTCCCAACGCAGGGCGAAGTCGGCGATGAGGATTATCGCCAATCCTACTTCCGCAAGCCGGCGCACTCGCCCGCCCGCGGTCAGCGTCAGCAGCAGCGCCACCAATGTCGCCGCCAAGGGGACATAGCGGAAGCCGTAAGCGTTCCAGATTCGCTCGGCGTGGCGATGTTGCCGGGTGAGATATGGGGATTCTACCGGAAGCGGACGCGCTATGCGGGCAACTGCCGCCGTGTCGCCGCCTACCGACGCCAGGACTGACCCATAGGTTGCCACGCGGCCGCCAACCAGCATCTGGCGGTCGTCGCCGTCGTTCGGCCGGCAGCCCGCCGCCGCGAACAGCAGCAGAATATTAACAATATTAATAAGGAGCAAACGCATCGTTGCTGCATGGGGTGATTGCCATACATTCCATCTCGACAAGCCAGCCCGGACGGCAAACCGGCGCCTTGACCACAGCCATCGGCATCGCGCGCATATCGTCGGGCAGCGCCGCGAGAATCGTTTCGGCATCGGCTAGGTTGCGGCAGTAAAGAACGGCGTGGGCAATATCGGCCGGAGCTGAGCCGGCGGCTTCGAGCAGGGCGCGGATGTTGCTGCACATTCGCGCGGTCTGAGCCGTCACGTCGCCCTCGCCGACTATCTCGCCGCGGTTGTCGATGCTCGCCGTGCCGCTGACGTAGACAACTCGGCGGTCGCCATACTCAACGGCCGTGGCACGCTCGAAGGCCACGCCATATTCTATTGTATCGTTGAGCATCTCGGGTGCCTTTATATAACGCACCTGCTCGGGCTTGAGCCCCTCGACGGTCAACGTTTCAAACAGCAGCGGCATTTTGGGCGTGTCGGTTTCGCAGCCTATGCCGGTGCTGGCAATGAAGTGGGTTCGCGGGTTCAGTCGCTCGCTGGAGAATATCATATTGCGGCCGCGAACAACGTAATGGTAGTTGCGGTCAATGTCGCGCACGAAAAACCAGGTGCGCAAGCAGTTGGCTTCGAGCGTCAGCCCGTGCGACGCCAACAGGTCGACATACTCCGATATGGCGCGCACCGGCGCCTCGCCCTCCGACACGTCGAGCGTCGAAAACAGATGGCGATGTTCGCGATACGAACCGCGGACGGTAACGAACCGCTTCGGGCTCTCGGCCTCGACAAACTGCGCCAACACGCTAATGCGCGAGCCGTAGGGCGTCTGCCCTACTACAGCCGCGAACGAATCAACCTCGTGAAGCGCCGAGGCATTGTTCATCGGATCGTCGACAAACACTCGCTTGGCAGCCTCTGCCAGTCCGTCGGCCGAGAGCTTTGCCTGAAGCTCACTGAGCGTTTTCTCGGCGGCAGCGAGCTGCTCGGCGAAGCCTTTCTTTATGCCTTCGGGAGCGACAACGACGTGCACCTCACGCCGTCCCGCGCCCTCAAAGGTTGCCGTCGCGACAGCCACGCCCTCGTCTGTTGACCATTTCTCGTATTTCATGGTCACAAAGTTACGACATTTCCCCCTACCCTCCCAAAAAATCCGCCACGTCTACTCCATGTTTATCTTGATTCCAAACAAACTTCGAAATTGGATTGAGAAAGATTTCAGCCAGACGCGGATCTCTGACCTCATGGTCAGAGGGTCGACGCGGACAAACGCGGAACATACAGTTCTGCTTTTGCGGGTTTTGCCAAGCGCGAAGCGCGTTTTCTGCGTTTCCCTTTGCCCGCAAACCCACCCGCAAACCCCCTTTGCCCGCAAGCTCGCCCGCAAACCGGCAAACCTGTCTGCCCATAAATTTGGTGGGATTGAAAAAGATTGCGTAAATTTGTAAGCGGGAGATGCCGCCCTATCGCGCCGCCCTCCCACTACAGATGCAACTCACTGATTTATGGAACAATATATAGTATCAGCCAGAAAATACCGCCCGTCGACGTTCGCGTCGGTCGTCGGGCAGAAAGCTCTGACTGCCACCCTCAAGAATGCCGTGGCCTCCGGAAGGCTCGCACATTCCTACCTCTTCTGCGGTTCGCGAGGAGTAGGAAAGACCTCCTGCGCGCGCATTTTTGCCAAGGCCATCAACTGCGAAAACCGCACCGCCGACGGCGAGCCCTGCAACGAATGCGACTCGTGCCGCGCGTTCAACAACGGCTCGTCGCTCAACATCCTCGAGCTCGACGCCGCCTCAAACAACAGCGTCGACGACATCCGCACGCTCGTTGAGCAGACGCAAGTGCCGCCGGCCACGGGACGCTACCGCGTGTTTATCATCGACGAGGTCCACATGCTCTCTGCGGCCGCCTTCAACGCGTTTCTGAAAACGCTCGAGGAGCCGCCGTCGTATGTGATTTTCATCCTCGCCACCACCGAGAAGCACAAGATTATCCCTACCATCCTCTCGCGATGCCAAATCTATGATTTCCACCGCATCACGATTCCCGACATGATCGACCACCTGACCTACGTGGCCAACACCGAGGGAATCACTGCCGAACCCGCCGCCCTCAACGTCATCGCCCAGAAGGCCGACGGCGCCATGCGCGACGCCCTGTCGATTTTCGACCAGGTGGCAGCCTCATCGGCCGGAAATATCACCTACCGCGCCGCCATCGACAACCTCAACGTGCTCGACTCGGCCTACTACAACCGCCTGCTCGACACATTCCTCGCCGGCGACGTTCTCGCCTCATGGCTAATCTACAAAGAGATTCGCGACGCCGGATTCGACTCGCAATTCTTCATCAACGGCCTGGGAGCATATCTGCGCGACCTGATGGTTGCCCGCGACCCCAAAACCCTCCCGCTGATTGAGGCCGGCGACGAAGAGCGCCGCCAGATGCAGCTCCGCGCCGAGAAATGCACCCCCGGCTTCCTCTACCGCGCCATGAACCTCTGCAACGAGGCCGACCTCAACTACCGCACTGCCTCATCAAAGCAGTTCCTCGTTGAGATCACACTCGCTAAGATATGCCAATCACTCAGCCCCTCCCCCAATAACGGCAGCGACGGAGAGGGGCAGTTGAAACCTATCGACGCTGCCCACACATCAGCCAAAGCAGTTCAGCAAGCCCCCGCCGTCGCTCAGCCGCAGCCCGCAGCCCCACAGGCCGCGCCCGCCGTAGCCACCCCGGCAGCTTCGGGCGCCCAACGACCTGCCGCGGCACCGCAACCCGCAATTCCACCGCGACCCGCCACACCGCCCAAAGGCGGCGGCACGGTTCTCAACGTTCCGCGCGTCACACTCCGCGGAGGCGTCGCCGCAGCCAACCCGACTCAAACCGCCACGGCAACCGCCTCGCAGCGCCACGACGCGGACTACGATGAGTTCACCTTCACCCAAGCCTGGGAGAAAGTGATGCTGGCCCATCCCAAAGAGCACGTGCTCGTCAACGCAATGCGCAACAGCCGCCCGGCGCTGAAAGGCAACCGACAATACGTCATGAGCGTATTCAACGAGGTGCAGCTCCAGACCATTGCCGAGGCTATGCCAAAGGTCAACGCCGAGCTGCGCGACATGCTGAAAAACGACGCCGTCACGGTCACGGTTGAGCTGGCACAGAACGCCGAAGCCCCGCGCTACGTGCTCAACGACCGCGAGCTGCTCGAAAAAATCGTTGCGGAAAAGCCGATGCTCAAACGGTTTATCGACGAATTCAAACTACGACTATCCTGACATAAGCAA
>CAYNSG010000062.1:0-11340 GCA_964399885.1 uncultured Bacteroides sp. | reverse complement strand
TTACAGCATACAAATGGATGATGAGGCTCTTTCTGAACTTGAAAGGTTCTTTGAGAAATTTCCTGAAGGGAGCCCTTTTGATGAGGACGTTGACACTATCATTGCGTGGCTTGACAAAATAGGCGAAACGGGTGCATTGGAAAGATACTTCAGGTATGAAGGCAGATACGGTGATGGAGTAAGCTCCATACCGATTGAGACAAGCAATCTCCGCCTCTATTGCATACGGCTTTCTGACCGAATTTTGATTTTCGGGAATGGAGGCATAAAGGATTGTGCCACATGGCAGGACAGCGAGAGCCTGACGGAATATGTGGAGATGCTCGTGGATACGAGTCGGTTTATAGCCTCGCGTCTTGCAAACGGCACTCTTTATATGGTAGATAAGGAATTGATTGGTAACTTAAATTTTAGTCGCGATGAAACGAAGTAACATAATAGAGTCTCGTCGAACGAAAGTGTCGCCGGAAGTACGCAGGAGAGTCGATTTGTCTTTTCTGATTGTTGACCGTATCCATGCTGTTCTTGAACAACGTGGACTCCGTCAGAAAGACCTTGCATCTATGCTGGATAAGAACGAATCTGAAATCAGCAAGTGGATGCGGGGAACGCATAATTTCACCATTGACACCATAGCACAGATAGAAAAAGCGCTTGGGGAGCCAATCTTGCAGGTTGTGGGCGTATGAGTTGTTAACGCTTCTGTTTTAGAGGTTATCGCACCATATCATATCAGGAGGCATTCGCTCTCAATTATTGAGAAATCTTGGCTAAGCCCGGAAGAGACGCGTTCAGAGAACTCAGAATGTCGGAGGGCTCTGAGAACTCTGAGAACTCGGAGTTCTCTGAGCGGTTGTTGCTGCAACTTGCGGGGAGTTTTACGGCTATAAACGATATATAGCTAATTTTAACACACCTGTTAAGGCATTTCGATTGTTAAATTTATAATTTTGCACGCTAAGAGTCCGTTTGCAAAATCCTTTGCATTATCAGGGCGATTTCAAATAGACAACAATAACAAAAACTGACATATAACCCACTATGAGTGAATCAGTCAACATCAGAGAGTTGAATGAACTCGTCGCTTCGAAAAGCGATTTTGTCAACCTTGTGGTCCGCGGTATGGACCAGACAATCGTCGGTCAGAAACATCTTGTCGACTCGCTTCTGATAGCGTTGTTGGCAAACGGCCATGTGCTTCTCGAAGGCGTGCCCGGACTGGCAAAGACTCTCGCTATAAAAACCCTTGCGCAGGTAATCGACGCAAAATACAGCCGCATTCAGTTCACGCCCGACTTGCTGCCGGCCGACGTTATCGGCACGATGGTCTACAGCGTGCAGAAAGAGCAATTCCAAATCAAGCGCGGCCCGATTTTCGCCAACTTCGTCCTCGCCGACGAAATCAACCGTGCCCCGGCGAAAGTTCAGAGCGCCCTGCTTGAGGCTATGCAGGAGCGCCAGGTAACTATCGGCGAAAAGACCTTCGCCCTCGACGAGCCGTTCCTCGTCATGGCCACCCAGAACCCCATCGAGCAGGAAGGCACATATCCGCTGCCCGAAGCCCAGGTCGACCGTTTCCTGCTGAAGGTAATCATCGGCTACCCGAGCAAAGAGGACGAGAAGCTCATCATCCGCCAGAACATCTCGCCGCGCCGTGCGGAGGTTCAGCCTCTGGTGAAACCGCAGGAGATTCTCGAGGCTCAGAAGATTGTTGAGCAGATTTATCTCGACGAAAAAATCGAACGCTACATTGTCGACATCGTGTTCGCAACGCGTACGCCCGGCGATTATGGCCTGAACGACCTGCAGAGCATCATCTCGTTCGGCGCATCGCCGCGTGCTTCAATCGGTCTGGCTCGCGCCGCCCGCTCCTACGCCTTCCTGCGTCAGCGCGGCTACGTGATCCCCGAAGATGTCCGCGCCGTTTGCCACGACGTTCTGCGCCACCGCATCGGCCTGAGCTACGAGGCCGAGGCCAACAACATCACCGCCGACGAAATCATCTCGGAAATCCTCGACAAGGTTGAAGTGCCCTAATCGTCGATAAACCCAATCAACCATTCCCATGGACGCCACAGAACTACTTAAAAAAGTACGTAAAATCGAAATCAAAACCCGCGGATTGTCGCAGAACATATTCGCGGGCGAATACCACACGGCCTTCAAGGGACGCGGCATGACGTTTGCCGAAGTCAGGGAATATCAATATGGCGATGATGTCCGCGATATCGACTGGAACGTTACCGCTCGCCACAACCATCCTTACGTGAAAGTCTACGAGGAGGAGCGCGAGCTGACGGTGATGCTGCTTGTCGACGTCAGCGGCAGCCGTCTGTTTGGCGCCGTCGGCGAGGAGAAACGCGAAATGATAGCCGAGGTGGCCGCGACGCTCGCCTTCTCGGCGATTCAGAACAACGACAAAATCGGCATGCTTCTTTTCTCCGACCATGTCGAGAAATTTATCCCGCCGAAGAAAGGTCGCAAGCATATCTTGTTTCTCATCCGCGAGCTGCTCGACTTCACGCCCGAACATCAAGGCACCGACATCGGCCTGGCGCTGCGCTATCTGACCGACGCGCTGAAAAAGCGCTGCACGACGTTCGTGATTTCCGACTTTATCGACAACCACGACTACCGCACGGCTCTGACCGTCTGCGCCAACAAGCACGACGTCAGCGCCATACAGGTCTACGACAAACGCGACTCGCAGATGCCCAACGTAGGACTGATGCGCATTGCCGACCTCGAAACCGGAGCCGAGCGCTGGATCGACACCTCGTCGCAACGCTTGCGCAAAGCCCTGAGCAAATGGTGGTATGAACGCCAGCAGCAGATGATTGAGACCCTGCGCAAATGCGGCGTCGACCACACATCGGTAGCCACCGACGAGGACTTCGTCCGCGCCCTCATGGGG
Organism: uncultured Bacteroides sp.; assembly: GCA_964399885.1. Taxonomy (GTDB): domain Bacteria; phylum Bacteroidota; class Bacteroidia; order Bacteroidales; family Muribaculaceae; genus Paramuribaculum. The sequence goes on along the minus strand of CAYNSG010000062.1, from coordinate 8,426 downwards.
CTGTTCCGTAAACGTGGAATCCGTCAATAATCTCACGCCACAATCACGCCACAATCACGCCTTCCAAACAAACCTCAAGGAATGAAATTAATTCGCAACATATTCAGCATTCTCGCCTTGGCGGCAATCGCGCCCGCGGCAACAGCCCAACAGCCCGATTCCCCCGCCGTGGTGCGCGTTGAGCTCGACTCGGCTTATCTCACCATGGGGCGCACAACGTCGCTCCATGTTGAAGTTGTTGGCGCTCTCAGCGACGACGGCGAGCTGATTCTCCCCGACACGCTATGGCGCGACGTTGAAATCGCCGACAAGGGGATGCCCGAAATCGCCGAGCTCGGCAACGGACGCCGCGAACTGCGCCAGGAACTGATTCTCCAGGCGTTCGACTCCGGACTCTACACGCTGCCGCCGGTGCTCTACATGCAGGACGGAAAGATTGCCGAATCGAACCGCCCGGCATTGAAAGTCATTCCCGTCCCGGTCGACACGATGCTGTCGGTCCACGACTACTACGACGCGCAGAAGCCCGCTCACCATTTCTTCGACTTCCTCCCCGATTGGATGACCGACTACGGCTTGTGGATTCTCCTTGTGCTCGCCATAATCGGCGCCGGAGCCTACATCTACTTCAAGTGGCTCCGCAAGGGTCAGCTGCCGCTCATGCCCGCCAAGAAACCTGTGCCGCCCTACGAACTGGCAATGTCGCAGCTCGCCACGCTCCGCGCCGAGAACCTCTGCGAGAAGGGCCAGGAGAAGGAGTACTACACGCGACTCACCGAAATTCTGCGTCATTATCTCGACACGCGCTTCGGCATCAACGCTATGGAGATGACATCATCGCAGATTCTCGCATCGCTGCGCCGCAACGAAGCGACGAAGCTGCCGCAGAAATATATGGAGCGAGTGCTCGAGACGGCCGACTTCGTGAAGTTTGCCAAGGTGCGCCCGCTGCCCGACGACAACGCTGCTGCGATGCGCTCAGCGCTTCAGTTTGTCGAGGACACCAAACCGCAACCCGAGCCGGAAGAGAAAGAGGGCGAAACCCCCAAAGATTCCGAACCGAAACAATCAACCCCCAAAAAGTAACCGACGAGAATGTTATTCGCACACCCCGCATATCTATGGTTTCTGCTTCTGCTCATACCTTATATAATATGGTATGTGTGGAATCGTAACCGCACGCATGCGACAATTAGCGTCTCCACCACCCTGCCCTACGCGAAACTCGGACGCCCCTGGAGAGCATGGTTGCTCCACGGAATGTTCGTTGTCCGCGTGGCTGCTCTGGCAACATTGATTATCATACTCGCACGCCCGCAAACCCACGACAAGTGGAGCACATCGAACACCGAAGGCATCGACATCATCATCACGCTCGACATCTCGTCGAGTATGCTCGCCCGCGACTTCAAGCCCGACCGCTTCGAGGCCGCCAAGAAGGTGGCGTCGCAGTTTGTCAGCGGTCGCGAGAACGATAATATCGGTGTCGTAATCTTCGCCGGCGAGAGCTTCACGGCCGTGCCGATGACAACCGACCGCAGCCTGCTCGTCAACTACATCAACGACATCAAGATGGGCATGCTTCAGGACAACACGGCTATCGGCGACGGTCTGGCAACGGCCATCAACCGCATCAAGGACGGCAACGCCAAGTCAAAAAGCATCATCCTCATCACCGACGGCTCGAACAACACCGGCAACGTTGCACCGCTTACCGCCGCCGAAATTGCCAAGAAGCTGGGCATAAAGGTCTATACCATCGGCATCGGCCGCAACGGCGAAGCCCCCTTCCCGACCGAAACTGCTTTCGGGCGAATAGAGTATGTCAACATGCCTGTGGTCATCGACGAAGCCACCCTGCGCAACATCGCCTCGACAACCGGCGGCAAATATTTCCGAGCCACGGACAACAACGTGCTCAGCCGCGTCTTCAAGGAGATCGACTCGCTCGAAAAGTCGCAGCTCGACGTGCGCAACTACTCCCACACCGAGGACAACTACTTCCCCTGGGCGTTGCTCGCAATGTGTCTCGTTGCCGGCGAGTTGCTGATTCGCAACACTATCCTGAGAACTATCCCATAACCCATCAGAGCATCAAACAACGACAATGATTAAATTTGCATATCCATATCTGTTGTATCTTCTGCTGCTCATTCCGCTGCTCGCAGCCCTCTACGCGCTCAACCGAATCGTGCGCCGCAAGAAATTGAGCCACTTCGGCAAGCCTGCAATCGTTGCAGCCCTCATGCCCGATGCGTCGCGCTACATGGGATGGATAAAACTCACCATCGAGCTGGCAGCGCTGGCCTTCATTATTCTGGCTGTTGCTCGACCTTACACACCGACACCCGACACCGACGGCACCGAGACCGAAACCGCCCGCGGCATCGAGGTGATGCTCTGCGTCGACGTCAGCAACTCGATGCTCGCCTCGTCGACCGACGATCCCGGAGGCGTCAGTCGTCTGCAGCGCGCCAAGTTCATCCTCGAGAAGCTCATCGACAAGATGCGCGACGACAAAGTAGGACTGATCGTCTTTGCCGGCGACGCCTACACCCAGCTGCCGATAACCTCCGACTATATCTCAGCCAAGATGTTCCTCAACGGCATCACGACCGACATGGTGCCCACGCAAGGCACCGCTATAGGCGCAGCTCTTGAGATGGCCGCCAACTCGTTCAGCCCCGAGGGCGATTTCCAGAAAGCTATCGTGCTGATAACCGACGGCGAGAACTTCGAGGATAATGCCGTCGAAGTTGCCAAACATGCCGCAGACGCCGGCATTCAGATCGACGTTATCGGCATAGGCTCCGGAAAGGGAGCACGCATCCCCCTGCCGGGACAGCCCGGAAAATATATGCTCGACTCCAATGGTCAGCAGGTTATCACCGCCTTAAATGAAACCATGGCTCGCGACATCGCCAAAGCCGGCAACGGCATCTATCTACAGGGAGCGTCGTCGTCGGTTGCCAACGACCTCGACGACCAGCTCAACAAACTCTCCAAGACCGAGTTTACGAGAACCATCGGCACGTCGCCCGCAAACGAACTCTTCCCCATAGCCACGATTATAGCGCTCCTGCTGCTTGTTGTCGACGGCGTTCTGCCCTACTGCAAGATTTCGTGGCTGCGAAACATCAATTTCTTCACAAAGAATTCATGATGACTGCTCTTAGAAACATACCACGCAAAATAGCTGCAGCCGTCGGGCTGGCCATAGCAATCCTCATGATTGCCCCTGCCGCCAAAGCCGACGACTCAGCAGAGAAACCGTTCACGACCAAACGCGAACGCAATCTGATTCGTGAAGGCAACACCGCCTACTATGAGAAGCGCTTTGCCGATGCCGAAGTGCTCTATCGCAAGGCGTTGGAGGAGGTGCCGACATCTGAAACCGCGCTGTTCAACCTCGCCTCGTCGCTCATACGCCAAGGCGGCTCGGCCGACCCCAATTCGGGCAACAACCCGCTGAAAACCGCGAGCGACATCCTGCAACGCCTGGCAAAGGACGCTTCCGACAAGTCGATTGCCGAGAAGTCGTTCTACAACCTGGGCAACATCGCGTTCAACAACCAGGATTATGCGTCGAGCATCAACATGTATAAGAACGCTCTGCGCAAAGACCCCTCCGACGACCGCGCCCGCGAGAATCTTCGTTTGGCTCAGCTGAAACTCCAAGAGCAGCAGCAACAGCAGCAAAACCAGGACCAACAGCAGAACCAGGACCAGCAAGATCAGCAACAGCAGCAGAACCAGGACCAACAGAACCAGGACCAACAGCAACAGAATCAAGATCAAAACCAAGACCGGAATCAGCCTCAGAATCAGGACCAAAAAGATCGCGACAAGAAAAATCCCGAGCAGCAGCAGAGCATCTCTGACGCCAACGCCGAGAAGATTCTGAAAGCGATGGAAAATGAGGAGGCTGCAACCCGTAAACGCGTCGAAGCCGCCAAGCAGAAAGAGGCCAAGGCACAGCGTAAACGAGTGACCAACCCCTGGTAATCAACAGCTAACTAATCAACCGAAACAACTCTTGAGCGTAGCTTCAAGAAAAAACATAAACAAACCCCAACCTTTCACGACATGAAACGGTTTCTCACGTCAACTATACTAATCATGATTGCTGCGATAGCGGTGATGGCACAGACATCGTTCCGCGTCAAAGCACCGTCGCGCGTAGTTGCCGGTTCGAAATTCGCTGTCACCTGGACGCTGCGCAACGCCGAAGGCTCCAGCCTCAGCGTACCGCAAATCAACGGGTGCAAACTCCTCTACGGACCGAGCACGTCGACGAGTCAGAGCTACGAAGTAGTCAACGGCAAGATGTCGTCGTCGTCGCAGGTCGACTACACCTATTATTATCTTGCCGAAACCGAGGGTGTCTACACCATCGGCGAGGCGTCGATTATGGCCGACGGCAAGCGACTGACAACCGACCCGGTTAAAATCACTGTCGCCGCATCGCCCCAGGCTGCCCAGGGAGGCTCATCGCAGCAAGCACCGGTGAACATCGACGACATCGACACACAAAGCTCTGACCGCCAGGTGAATGCCGACGATGTTTTCGTCCGCATCATTCTGTCGAAACCGTCGGTCTACGAGCAGGAGGCCGTTGTCTGCACGATTAAGCTCTACACGAAATACTCCATCTCGTCGTTCATGCCAACCCGTCAGCCGAGCTTCGACGGCTGCCTGATTCAGGAAATCGACCTTCAGCCTCAGCTCAACGAGGTTGAAAGCTACAAAGGCCAGAACTACATGACCGCACTGCTCAAACAATGCATCATCTACCCGCAGAAGTCGGGCAAACTGACCATCAACTCGGGCAACTACGACATCAAAGTTGTACAGTACGACACCGTCAACATGGGCTTCTTCGCCGTCCGCAACCCCCAGGAGCGCAGCATTAAGGTGAGCTCCAACTCAGCCGTTATCGACGTCAAGTCCCTGCCGACGCCTCAGCCCGAAGGTTTCACCGGCGCTGTCGGCACATTCGACGTCAGCAGCCGTCTGGTAGGCAACAACTTCCGCACCAACGACCCCGCTACACTGCTCTACACCATCACCGGCACGGGCAACATCAAATACGTCAAAGAACCCGACATCGACTTCCCCTCGGAATTTGAGCTCTACACGCCAAAGAGCGACATCGATGCCGACGTCAACCCCGCAGGTACCAACGTCACCGGCTCGATGAACATCGAGTACACCTTCGTGCCGCAGACCGTCGGAGATTTCCATATCGGAAGCGACAAGTTTGTATATTTCGACCCCTCGGCCGGAAAATATGTGACATTGACTACACCGTCGTACGACATCAAGGTAGCCAAAGGCCTGTCGAACGCCGTCGACGTTGAGCGCCAGGATATTGCCGCTAAAAACACCGACATCCTCCACATCGTCACCGCCGACAAACATCCCGCCCTCGACCATACGCCGGTTCTCGACCGCTGGTGGTACTGGGCACTCTACATCCTTGTCATTGCCGGGCTGACTACAACGCTCGTTGTTTACCGCCGCAACATTTCGCGCTCGGCCGACGTGGTTGGTCGTCGACTCGCCAAAGCCAACAAGGCTGCTCGCCAGCGCCTCAAACTTGCCGCCAAATATATGGCTGCCAACGACTACGATAAATTCATCGAAGAGATCCTCCGCGCTCTCTGGGGCTATCTGGGCGACAAGCTCTCAATACCGGCATCGCAGCTGACACGCCAAAACATCTCCGACGAGCTCACCGCCGTAGGCGCTCCCGATGACGTCACCGCCAAGATAATCGAGGCTCTCGACGACTGCGAGATGGCACGCTACACTCCCTCGGCCGAACGCCGGAGCGCTCAGGAGCTCTACGCAAAAGCCACCGACGCTATCAACGCCATGGAATCAATCAAAATCCGCAAGAAACAATGAAGGCTATCGCACTCATAATATCACTGCTGACGTCAGTTGCCGCTTCAGATATGCCGCTTGACCAACAAGCCGACTCGGCCTATGCTGCCGACGACTTTGTGCAGGCCGCAGCCATCTACCGCCAGATAATGGCAACCGAAGGCACGTCGGTCCAACTCTACTACAACTTAGGCAACTGCGAGTATCGTCTCGGGCGCCCGGGGCAAGCGATTCTCAACTATGAACGCGCGCTGCGAATCGACCCGACATTCTCCGACGCCCGGACAAACCTCGACTTCGTCAATGCCCGAATCGTCGACCGCCAGGGCGAGCGCGGCTCATTTCTGAGCAACGCGTTCAACCGCGTAGCGCTCATGATGTCGACCAACGCGTGGGCTACGACCGCCTTCATCATCTTCTTCGCGATGGCCGCCGGAATTGCCTGCTATTTCTTTGCAGGAAACGTAGGCCTGCGAAAAGTAGGATTCTTCGGCGCCATACTGCTATTCCTGCTCTTCATCGTCGCTATCATTCTGGCATTCAAGGCTAAATCAATTGCCAACGACACCTCGACAGCAATCATCACATCGTCCTCGACCATCCTCAGCACGTCGCCCCGCGAACCCAAGGACCGCAACGAGGAAGCCATGATGCTCCATGAAGGCACGAAAGTGACGATTCTCGACTCCATCTCGGTGCCCGGCGACACTACGCGGCTGAAATGGCTCGACGTGCAAATCGACAACGTACATCGCGCATGGATTAAATCGACTGATGTTGAACGTGTTCGATAAAAACATGTTATAAAACATAGTTTTTTTATCGCCGAATATTTGCCCGGTCGGTAAAAATGGCGTACATTTGAACTCATTCATGCCCAAGACTACTAAGAAATAACATTAACCCATAAAACCTATAAAGATATGGCTAAGACAGTCACTTTCAACGAACTCCGCCGGCTCAAAGACAGCTTGCCCGACGGTGCCACACATCAGATAGCCGACAAACTCAACATAACCGTTCAGACCGTTCGCAACTATTTCGGCGGCAGCAACTATGAGTTCGGCAAAAACTGCGGCGTTCACATCGAACCCGGTCCCGACGGAGGCATCGTCGTTCTCGACGACACAACCATCTACGACATGGCTGTCGAGATTCTCAAAGAGCAGCAGAACGCCTGAGAAACGCCTGAGAAACAATCTTAGAAACGTCTTAGAAACATCTTAGAAACATCTTAGAAACGTCTTAGAAGTTCGCTTCAAATATAACCATTACTCATTCTCCCTCAGCTCCTCCCAACCTATCTCGCGTTAAACACACACTCTTTTTCTCATGGACGACAGATTGATAACCGTTGCGATCCACACGTATGAACGTGCGCTCGAGCTTAAAGCTCTCCTCGAATCGGAGGGCGTCACGGCAACGCTCCAGAACGTAAATCTGACAAACCCTGTCGTCGCCTCGGGCGTCCGTGTGCGTATCCGCGAAAAGGACCTTCCTCTGGCGCTCCGCATCATCGAGAACGCCGAAATCTTCATCAACCATAAAATCACCGCCACCCATCCTACGGGAGGTGTGATTCTCGTTCCGGTCGACTTCACTCCCCACTCTGAACACGCGCTGCGCCTGGCGTTCAAGATAGCTGCAACCCACAGAGCCGACATCGTTCTGCTCCATTTGTTTGTCGACCCCTCGGTTACCGGAGCCCTGCAACTTTCCGACACGCTCGACTACGACCTGCCCACGGGCGAGATGCGCGAACAGCTGATGGCCGACGCCGAAGCGCGAATGAAAGAGCTCACCGCACAGATACGCGACGAAATCAAGGCGGGTAAGATTCCGCCCGTGAAGTTCAGCCACGAAGTTGTTGAAGGCGTCCCCGAAGAGGCCATCAACGAGTGGGCAAAATCAAACAATCCGCTCCTGATTGTCATGGGCACACGCCGCGCCGACACGAAAGAGCGCGAACTCGTTGGGAGCGTTACGGCCGAGGTGCTCGACACGTGCCGTTTCCCGATTTTCACCCTCCCCGAAGCCTCGGAAATCGTTGAGTTCGACCGCCTGCATCGAGTTGCCATCTTCAGCCGCCTCGACCAGGAGGATATTCTCGCCATCGACACGCTCACTCGCCTCTTGTCGCCCGAAAATCTCTCGGCAACGTTCGTCACGATTCCGGCAAAGAAAAGCCGCCCGGCCGACACCGAATCGGGCGTGAAAGCCCTGCTGCGCTACTGCACCGAGCATTATCCGGAGTATGATTTCAACGCCCACACCCTTTCGCGCGAGCACGCCGCAAAAGAATTCAAGCAGCTGATTGCCCGCGAGAAAATCAGCTTGATGGTTGTTCCCAACCGCAAAAAGAACATTTTCACGCGCCTCTTTAATCCCGGCATCGCCCACCGCCTGCTGTTCGACACCGACATCCCGATGCTCGTCATCCCCGTCTGACGCTCAAACCAAATCTCAAGCAGGTTTTGCGGGGTTCTTTTAAGTTCTGCGTTTCTTATTGCCTGAAAGCTTGATTAGACATTCAGCGA
>CAYNSG010000061.1:0-11387 GCA_964399885.1 uncultured Bacteroides sp. | reverse complement strand
ATAGATAAATATATAGCAGCTGCCGACCGCTACGCGACGATGCCCGTTCGTCGTAGCGGTCGCAGTGGCATATTGCTGCCGGTTGTTTCGCTTGGCCTCTGGCATAACTTCGGCGAGGACGCCGACCATGGTCGCTGCCGCGAGATGATTCGCTACGCTTTCTCCCATGGGATTACGCATTTCGACCTTGCCAACAACTACGGCCCGCCGCCGGGTAGCGCCGAGAGCCTGTTCGGGCAGATTTTCGCCGCCGATTTGAAAGCCTATCGCGATGAAATTATCGTATCGTCGAAGGCCGGCCATGAGATGTGGGAGGGGCATTATGGCTGCAACTGCTCGCGCAAAAGCCTGATAGCGTCGGTCGACCAAAGCCTTCATCGCACCGGCTTAGACTATTTCGACATATTCTACACGCATCGCTTCGACGGCGCTACTCCCCTCGAAGAGACCGCCCGCGCACTCGCCGACATTGTCCGCTCGGGAAAAGCGCTCTATGTGGGCATCTCGAAATATCCGCCCGCCGAGGCAAAGAGAATGTATGAGCTGCTGCGTGCCGAGAGCACTCCCTGCCTCATCAGCCAATATCGCTACAATATGTTTGAGCGCACTCCCGAAACGACGGCTATCCCCGATTCGGCAGCTGCCGGAAGCGGGTTCATAGCTTTCTCGCCGCTGGCACAAGGCGTGCTTACCGACCGCTACCTCAACGGAATCCCGGCGGGTTCGCGTGCGTCAGTGGGTCATTTTCTCAAACCCGCGCAAATCACTGACGACAAGCTCTCGAAAGTTCGTCGACTGTCGGTAATCGCAGCCGAGCGAGGGCAGACAATGGCGCAGTTGGCACTGACGTGGACGTTGCGTTTACCCGAAGTTACGTCACTGATTGTCGGCGCAAGTTCGGTGGAGCAGTTAGCTTCAAACATCGCAGCAGCGACGGAGCCGTCGCTGACGGCCGATGAAATTGCCGCTATTGATTCGATTCTTCAAGACGCTTGATTTGAGCGCTGAGATAAGGTGTGGGCTTCAACTCCTCGGCGCGGCGCAGATAGTCGAGCGCAACCGTAGTGTTGCCCTCATCTGCGGCTGAATTTCCCAAGTAAAGCAGGGCTTCAACCGCATTGGGGTCGATGGAGAGGATGCGCCGGTAGACGTCCGTGGCACGGTCGTAGTCGGCTTGTCCGAGGTAGCCTTGCGCAAGAATGTAGAGTGCGGGTATGTTGTCGGGGAGTCCCGAGAGGATTATGTCGGCATAGCGCACGCTTTCCCGCGGATAGCGGCGAAACGCATAGAAGCGCATCAGTCGTGCGTCGATGGCTCGCGCCATCCAAGGCTCGTCGTTTTTCAGCGCCGTGAGAAATTGCTCATAGATGTAGGCATTGCCAATCTGCAAGCACTCCGACTCGATGCGGTTGAAGAGCGCGTCGACAACGATGCGGTGGGCGAGAGCCTGGTGCATCAGACGCGTCTGTGCCGCCGTGTCGCCACGCATTCCGTCGGCGATGATGGCGCGGGCATAATAGTTGGCGCTGTCGGGATGTTCGTCGATGAGCAGAGAGTACATAGCCGATGCGCTGGCCCACTCCTGCTGGTCGTAGAAGCGTTCAGCTTTAGTGAGAGTCGATGCCGGCTTCCTCGCCGGCGTTGCAGCTCCTGCAGGGCCGGCGATAGCGATGAAACCAAAAGCTATAGCAGCCGCTATCAGAGCATTTCTAAGCATCGGAGTAGATACATTTCTAAGCATCGAAGTAGATACATTTCTAAGCATAGGTGACAATTTGATATAATCCAAACGCCCAATCCCCCCAAACAGTTCATTCCCGCAGTCGCTTCCACCCGCAATACCGCGAGTTCTGTTCAAGGGAGCAACGCGACCGCTTCTGCGTTTCAATTTCCTATCCACCAAACAGTTCTGCGTCACTTCCTGCGGGTTCTGTCGAGCGCGTAGCGCGTTTCTGCGTTTCTCTGGCCAGAAACGTTGTCCACGATCGAGCACTCATGGAGAACTACGAAAAATTCGCCGGCCAAGAAGGGCTAAAAAGCAGCTCGACGCCTCTCTCGCGCGTTAATAAATGTGTAAAACTTGGCGATGTCGGCGAGAATGAGTAATTTTGGGGTTATGAAACGGATATCTCTTTCTCTGATGATATTTTTGGGCTTCGCGGCGGCGGTGAGCGCACAGTCGCTCGCTGAGGCCAACGAGGCATATGCTGCCGGCGATTATGCCGACGCCATCCCCGGACTTAAAGCCGCCGTCGCCGCCAAACCGCGCGACACGGCGCTTCAACATAAGCTCGGCATTGCGTATCTGCGCACGGGCGACTACGAGTCGGCTCTCGAGCATTTAGGAAAAGGCACGAATGAGTCGAAGATTGCACGAGCCGAGATTGCGTTTATGCAGTATCGTTTTGACAACGCCGAGGAGCTTCTCGACAGCTACGAATCGACTTTCAACAAGGGTCGCAAAAAGAAAGTTGACCCCGAAGCAGAGACTGTCGAGGCGCTGCGCGGGCGCATTGATGCCGCTCGCTCGATGCTCGACCGCGTTGAGAAAATCGTTATCGTCGACTCGATAGCGGTTGACCGCGAGGATTTCCTCCGTGCGTTCCGGCTGTCGACTCAGGCGGGCACTCTCGGCGGACAGTCAGCTCTTCCCGGCGGGATGCAAGCTGCTGTTCCGGCTGTTGTTTACACGACTCCCGATGGTAACCGCAAGATCTGGTCGGCGCCCGACGAAAATGAAAACTATCGTCTCGTGGAGTCATACCGACTGACCGACGGCTCATGGGAGAGCCCGGCTGCATTGGGCGACCTCGGCGAGGGCGGCGACGCCAACTATCCATTCCTGATGCCCGACGGCGTAACGCTCTATTTTGCCAACGACGGCGAAAACTCGCTCGGCGGCTACGACATTTTTCTTTCGCGCAACAACGGCGATGAATTCCTGCAGCCGCAGAATGTAGGGATGCCCTACAATTCACCCTACGACGACTATATGCTCGTAATCGACGAGGCAACCGGCGCCGGCTGGTGGGCTACCGATCGCAACCGCTTGGGCGACGAGATAACAATCTATCGCTTCATTCCCAAGGATTTGCGCGTCAACTACCCGGTAGACGAACCCCGCTTGGCCGAGCTCGCGCTGGTGACCTCCATCGCCGCCACTCAGGAGCCGGGAGTCGACTACTCGGAGAGTGCCCGCCGCATCGAGGAGGGGCGCAAGCCTGTGGTCCGTCAGTCGATTCCGGCGATTCGCCTCGCGCTGCCCGACGGGCGCATAATCGATACCCCCTCGGCTCTTCACAGTGCAGCCGCCCGACAGATGATGGGGCGCTATGTCGAAGCCTGCAAAGCGTTGGCCACCGGCTCGGAGCGTCTGGCAAAACTGCGCCGAGAATATGCCTCGAACCGCTCGCTGGCTCCGAAAGTAGCTCAAGCCGAGGCCGAGGAGGCAAACCTCCAGGCCGAAGTTGCGCGCCTGCGCGATGCGGTGATTGCCGCCGAGATCTGATTGCGGCAAAACTATTGAACAAAATAATAAACCAATATAGCTATGACAGTTACAATTGTAATAATCGCGGTGGTGGCCATCGTGCTGCTCTGCGTTTTCTTCTACTATGTTCCGCTGTTCCTCTGGATTTCTGCTCTGGTGAGCGGCGTGCATATCTCACTGATACAGTTGATGTTGATGCGCATACGTAAAGTGCCCGTGAACACGATTGTCCAGGCAATGATTGAGGCCCACAAAGCCGGGTTGTCCGACGTGACGCGCGACGACCTTGAGGCTCACTATCTTGCCGGCGGCAACGTCGAGAAAGTTGTTCATGCACTCGTATCGGCCTCGAAAGCCAATATCGACCTCGGCTTCAAGATGGCTACGGCTATCGACCTTGCCGGCCGCGACGTGTTCCAGGCCGTTCAGATGAGCGTTAACCCGAAAGTAATCGACACCCCGCCGGTAACCGCCGTTGCCAAGGATGGTATCCAGTTGATTGCCAAAGCCCGCGTGACGGTTCGCGCCAATATCCGCCAGCTCGTTGGCGGTGCAGGGGAGGACACAGTTCTCGCCCGCGTCGGCGAGGGCATCGTTTCCTCTATAGGCTCATCGGAGAGCCACAAGCAGGTGCTCGAGAATCCCGACAGCATCTCAAAGCTCGTGCTTCGCAAAGGTCTCGACAGCGGCACAGCGTTTGAGATTCTTTCAATCGACATCGCCGACATCGACATAGGCAAAAACATCGGCGCCGCGCTGCAAATCGACCAGGCCCAGGCCGACAAGAATATCGCTCAGGCAAAAGCCGAGGAGCGCCGCGCAATGGCTATCGCCCTCGAGCAGGAGATGAAAGCCAAAGCTCAGGAAGCTCGCGCAAAAGTGATTGAGGCCGAAGCTGAACTGCCCCGCGCTATGGCACAGGCATTCGCCGAAGGCAATCTCGGAATCATGGACTACTATCGCATGAAGAACATCCAGGCCGACACGAACATGCGCGAAACGATTGTTAATCCGGCAGGAGCTAAGGAATAATCAGAGTGAGTAATCAGATGTATTAATCAGATGTATTAATCAGATGTATTAATCAATGGTATTGTTTCTGATAGCACTCGCCGTACTGATTGGAGGATACTTCATCTACGGCACCTTTGTTGACCGCATCATGGCCACCGACTCTCGGCGGCCTATGCCGGCTCTTACGATGACCGATGGCGTCGACTACACGCCGATGCCCGTCTGGCGTGTGTTCCTCATTCAATTTCTCAACATCGCCGGACTCGGGCCGATTTTCGGAGCGATAATGGGCGTCATGTTCGGCCCGTCAGCGTTTCTCTGGATTGTTCTCGGGACAATCTTTGCCGGCGCTGTCCACGACTTCATCTCCGGAGTAATCTCCATCCGCATGAACGGCGCGTCGCTGCCCGAGATTGTGGGCCACGAGCTCGGTCCGGTTGTGAAGCAGGTTATGCGCGCTTTCTCGGTGCTCCTTTTGGTGCTCGTCGGAGCCGTGTTCGTAGTCAACCCAGCCGACATCATCGCCGGAATGACTCCCGACTGGCTCGACCGCACGATATGGATTGCCGTCATTCTCGGCTACTATATCCTCGCCACGTTGCTGCCCGTCGACAAGCTCATTGGCCGACTCTATCCGCTGTTTGGTTTTGCACTGCTATTCATGGCGTTAGGTCTGCTTATTTATCTGCTCTTCGGCGGAGTCACGATTCCCGACGGATTTGCCGAAGGCCTGTCGTCGCGCTACGCTGATTCGGCAACACATCCGCTGTTCCCGATGATGTTTGTCAGCATAGCCTGCGGAGCTATCTCCGGATTCCACGCAACGCAGAGCCCGATGATGGCCCGCTGTCTTACGAACGAGAAGCTTGCCCGCCCGGTGTTCTACGGTGCAATGGTTGCCGAGGGCATCGTTGCGCTCATCTGGGCTGCCGCAGCCATCGCCTTCACCGGTGGCTATGAGCAGCTTTCAGCCTACATGGCCGAACACGGCAATAGCGCCGGCGCGCTCGTGAAAGATATTTCGTTCACATGGCTCGGCACATTCGGAGGCATCCTGGCGCTTCTCGGCGTCGTCGCCGCCCCGATTTCAACGGGCGACACAGCGCTGCGCAGCGCACGCCTGATCGTGGCTGATATCCTGAACCTCAACCAGTCGACAATCATGCGCCGCCTCCTCATCTCGCTGCCGCTGTTCGCCGTCGTCCTGGCGTTGATGTTCATCGACTTCAGCGTGCTCTGGCGCTACTTCGCATGGGCCAACCAGACGCTCGCCGTGTTCACGCTCTGGGCCGTCACGGTCTACCTCGCTCGCCACGGCAAACTCTATCTGATAACCATTCTGCCGGCAATGTTCATGACTGCTGTCAGCGTCAGCTATCTCTTGTTTGCGCCCCGCCCCGAAGGGTTTGGCTGCGACATCTTCGTGGCTGTCGGTGCGGGCATCGCAGTGGCTACGCTCTTTGCCGGCCTGTTTGCTTTCAAACTCCAGAGTCTAACCCGCGTAAATGATCGACTTCCGCAAGATATCGCAACAGACTGACCGCTATAACTTCCATTCCCACACGCAGTTCTGCGACGGTCGCAACACTATGGCCGAGTTTGCCGAAGCTGCCGTTGCCGCCGGAATGGAGTATTACGGATTCACGCCTCATTCGCCCGTGCCGATTGAGTCGAGCTCCAATATGCCCGACTTTCAGGTGCCCGACTATCTTGCCGAAGTTGAGCGACTTAGAAAACTTTATGAAGGACGAATCACGCTCTTCGCCGGGATGGAAATCGACTATCTCGGCGATGAGTGGGGCCCGTCCTCCGATTATTTCCAACAGCTGCCCCTCGACTACCGCATAGGCTCCGTGCATTTTATCCCCTCCGATCGCGGCCCGGTCGACGTTGACGGTCGTCCGCAATCGTTTATCCGCAAAGTCGATGAGCTTTTTGCCGGCGATATCCGCCATGTCGCTACTTCGTATTTCCGTCAGGTGACCGATATGCTTGCTGCCGGCGGTTTTGACATCGTAGGCCACTACGACAAAATCTGGCTTAATGCCCGAGCCTATCAGCCGGGAATTGAAGATCAGCCATGGTTCCGCCGGCTGAGCGACGACTTGACCGACGCCGTAATCGCAAGCGGCGTTGCGGTCGAAATCAACACAAAAACCTTTGAACAGCACGGCTATTATTCGCCCGACCGCCGCCACTGGAAGCGACTGAAAGAGTCGGGAACTACATTGCTTGTCAATAGCGACGCCCACTACGTCGACTTAATCGACGTTCATCGCCGGGCTACGCTCGATGATTTGAAGTAACTTTGACCTTGTAAAGTGTATGATAGACAGGAAAACACCTCCACGCCTTAACGGCATCGGCGACTTCACACTCCCGTTGCCGCGCCGCGTCTTTCTCGATAACGGCATTCCGGTTGTGATTCTCGACAGCCGCGACGCTGAGATTAGCCGCGTTACGGTTATGACTCTCGGCGGAACTGCCGACGCGCCTACTCCCGCCGTAGCCAACCTCTCGGCAGCGATGCAGAATGAGGGCATACCCTCGATGGATTCCAACCGGTTAGCGTCGCTGATCGACTTCAACGGCGCATCGTTCGCCGCCACGGCAATCTCACACCACACACGCACCCAGCTGCAGTCGCTTCCCTCGCGCATTAGCGAACTGCTGCCCGTGATGGTCGCCACGCTCGCCGAGCCGACGCTCCCCGAAGAGGAGTTGGCCAACGTGAAGCGCCGTCAAGCCGCATCGGCCGAACTCCGCGAATCGATAGTTGAATTCCAAGCGTCGCGTCTCGCCGCGGCGGCAAGCTTCGGGCTCAATCATCCGCTCGCCGATGCCATCACGGCGAAGATGGTCAACGATGTCAGCCGCGACGAAATCCTTGAATTCCGCCGCCGGTTTGTGCGCCCCGATTCGATGTGCCTGTTCGTGACCGGCGCCGTTGACGACAGCTTGATTCGCGAGCTGAACCGCACTTTCGGCGCGCTGCCGGTACCCTCCGAACCCGCAACCCCGATTCAGATTCTGCCGTTCGAACCGCAATTTGCTGCGCGCCCGAAGTTTACCATTGAAGGCGCTATGCAGTCGGCAGTTTCGATGACTATCCCGACGATTACACGCGACAACCCCGACTATCTCAATCTGCGCCTCGCTGTCAGCGCGCTCGGCGGCTATTTCGGCTCGCGTTTGCAGACCGAAGTGCGCGAGAATCAAGGACTTACCTACGGCATCGGTGCGCGTCTGTTGGGCTACAAAGAGGGCGGGTTGGTCGACATTACTACCCAATGCGACAACGCCTCGGTCGATAAAGTAATCGCCTCTGTGACCAATGAGATTCATCGTCTTGTCAGCGAACCGCCTACCGAGGCCGAGATGAATCGCATAGCGCAAGCCGAATTTACCCAGCTCCTCGAAACTACCGAGACACCATTCACCGTCACGGATTTCTATATAACCCTCCATGTCGCCCAGGCTCCAATCGACTACTTCGAGCGACGTGTCGCAGCCGCCCATTGCATCACCCCGCAGCTGATTTCAAAGATGGTCGAGAAATATCTCGACACCGACCGAATGATTATAAGCGTTGCCGGCGCCAACCTCTAATATTTATTGCCATGAAAAGAATCTTCTTGACTATCTCATTGTCACTGTGCGTTTTGGCTCTTGCGGTCGCAATCGACAGCATTCCCCCGCAGTTCTCCGAATTGCCAACGACCCACCCCGAGATTTTCAGCGAAATCGAACATCACACTAATCTCACCGCCGTCAACACCTCCAAAGGGTGGTTTGAAGCAGCGACGCTGTTTGTGGCCGTTATCGCCGCTGTTTTTTCCTATATTACATACCGTTCGCAGAAGAAAACCGAGCAGCACACCGTCCGCACCAACCTATATAGCCAGCGCAACATCCTCATCGACCTCATCCGCCATTTCTATCGCAACGCTGTCGTTACCCGCGCTATCCAGTGGAAGCTTCAGCGACGCAAGTTCCAGGCCTATCCGTCGGAGGAACACATGGTTAAGCTTAAAGTGCCGATGGAGACGATTCATCTCGACGCTACCGACGAAAACTATGGCGCAATGATGGACCTCTATCTCAAGCTGCGCAACTATAACATCGAAGTCGACGTGGCTATGCAACATCTCTCCTCGAAAACAATCGACGAGGACACGAAGAGTCGCGACTTGGCCACGCTGATGATGAAACCCGGCTATCTTTCCAAACAAATCGTAAAGACAATCAACGATATATGGAAAGATTCAACCACCGAGACCATAACCGAAGCCACTCAAAAAATCGAGCAAACAGGTTATTTCAACGCTGTGAGCAAACCCTCGCCCGACCAAGAAGGCTATGAGGATTACGAGAACGCTAAGGATGATTTCGCCGAAACATTCTATCCCGTTGACAAGGAGAAGTTCTTCAAGATGTTCAACCACGACGTCCTCAACGAATTGGGACTCAACTCGCAAGACTCCGAAAAAATCCACCTCATCGCCCTCTAACCTCGCGTTGTTTCAAAGCGCCCGGCGTCCCCTCTCGCATTCGAGCGAGTTCTGTTTAAGGGAGCAACGCGACCGCTTCTGCGTTTTAATTCCCTATCCGCCAGACAGTTCTGCGATATTTTGCGAGTTCTACCAAGCGCGAAGCGCGTTTCTGCGTTTCAATTAGCCTGCTAACTCGCCCGCGTCCCCTGCATCCCGGCTCCCATCCACCACCCTCATTCGAGCGAGTTCTGTTTAAGGGAGCAACGCGACCGCTTCT
Organism: uncultured Bacteroides sp.; assembly: GCA_964399885.1. GTDB lineage: Bacteria > Bacteroidota > Bacteroidia > Bacteroidales > Muribaculaceae > Paramuribaculum. Next base: position 2,113 of record CAYNSG010000061.1, on the reverse strand, counting down.
GCGTTTTAATTTCCTATCCGCCAACCAGTTCTGCAATGTTTTGTGAGTTCTGCCAAGCGCGAAGCGCGTTTCTGTTTCCCTTTGCCCGCCAATCTCCCCGCCAACCTCCCGATTTATGGGATGTTGAGGATTTTGTGCAGCTGGATTGAAAGGCGCCAGTCGGGGTGATCTTTGATGTAGCTGATGGCGCCTGCGGTCAGTTGGCGATTCCGCTCGGGGTCGCCGGTGTCGCACGGCTGCAGATAGCGATAGCGGGCAGGAATGGCCTCGTAATCTTCAATCGATTGATTATCGCCGCAATAGATAGCCTTAAGCTCGTCGATATGTTCGAGCCGGACCGAGGCGTTGTTGCAGAATTCAAACTTCGGCGAACATGTGACCCAGCTCACGTTCTGTGGAAGCGGACGCGTGCCATTTGTCTCTACGGCAACGAAATAGCCGCGATCAACGAGGCTGCCCACAAACTCCTCGGTAATCTGCAGCGACGGCTCGCCGCCCGTCAGCACAACGAAACGGCACGGCTGATAGCGTTCGATTTCTGCAAGAATCTCGTCGACCGTAAGCTCGCGAAACTCCTCATGGCGCGTGTCGCAGAAGCTGCAGCGAAGGTTGCAGCCTGAAAATCTGACGAATATGGCGGCCGTACCGCTCCAATGTCCTTCGCCCTGGAGCGAATAGAAAATCTCGTTGATGCGCATCAGTCCTCCTCGTAGATTGCCGTATTGCCCTCCGATTCCTGCACGGCAACTTTGTAGCACTGAGGTATTTGGTCGCAAATCCAGCGCGCGATATTCTCGGCCGTAGGGTTAAACGGCAACAGCTCGTTGAAGTTGCCGTGGTCGAGATATCCGTGAATCAAATCCTTGATATGCTTGAAGTCGCAGACCATCCCATCCTCGTTGAGCTCCCGGGCGCGACAGTATACCGTTACGACCCAATTGTGGCCGTGGAGGCGGCTGCATTGGCTGGGATACGACAGCTTAAGGCTGTGGCTCCCCGAGATTTCCATCCGTTTGGAGACGTAGTACATCGGCAATCGGTTATCGCTTGATTAATTGTCGGCGGCGACGTAGCGTCCCTTGCCGTCGACCGAGTAGCGACGGTTCATGGCGGGAATCAAGGCGCTTTCGCCGCGATGAAGCTCGATGGTGTTGCCCTGCTCGTCGGTGACGGTCAGATTGCCCTCGATACAGGTCATTGTCGTGAAGCTTTCGACGTTGCGGTAGAAGATTTTTTCGCTGTCGATATCCACCAGGAACACGTTGAAATGGCTGCATCCAACCAGCTCGGTGATTCCGCCTACTTCCTTGTTTTTGGGCGCTACGTATGTGGGATAAACCGTGTAGTCGATGGCGTCTTTAGCCTCCTCGGTGTGGAGTTGGCGGGGGAGTCCGGTTTTAGCGTCAACGCGGCCGTAGTCGTAGATGCGGTAGGTGATATCGCTGGTCTCCTGCACCTCAACGAGGAGGTTGCCGGCGCCGATGGCGTGGATGCGTCCGGCGGGCAGGAAGAACACGTCGCCGGGGTGAGAAACGTGGTTTGCTACCACCTCCATCAGAGTGTTGTTGCCAACGCGCTCAACATACTCTTCGGGAGTTATTTCGGCCGAAAGTCCCGAGCAGATTGTGGCGCCCGGATCAGTGTCGACTATATACCACATTTCGGTCTTGCCCAGCGAGTTGTGGCGCCGGCGTGCGAGCTCATCGTCGGGGTGAACCTGGAGCGACAGATTCCCGGCAGCATCGATGATTTTTATCAGCAGCGGGAACATTGTCCCGAATCGGTCGATGTTTTTCTGTCCTACGAGTGCTGCACCGTATTTTTCAATCATTTCCGGCAGAGTTTTGCCGGCGTCGGGACCATTGTCGACAATCGATTCATTCCCGGCAACACCGGAGATTTCCCAGCTCTCGCCAATCTTTTCCTGATTGGTTTCGATGCCTTTGAACGGAGCTATTTTTTCGCCTCCCCAAACAACACTTTTCAGAATGGGGCGGAATTTCAAGGGTGGAAGGTTTGGAGTGTTCATGATCGAGTTCTTTAAGGGTATTAATTTAATATGATAGTCCGTATTAGCGCCTAAGGGTCGCTATGTTGCTGTTATACACCCTGC
>CAYNSG010000060.1:0-11513 GCA_964399885.1 uncultured Bacteroides sp. | reverse complement strand
ATTGAACAAATTATCTCAAAAATAAGCCGCCCCTAATGTTAAATTTTTTATGAGATAGACTCTAATAGTCTGATATGCAAGAAAAAATCATCATACTCGACTTCGGTTCGCAGACAACGCAGCTGATTGGGCGCCGCGTGCGCGAACTGAACACATATTGCGAAATCGTTCCCTACAACCGCTTTCCGGAGGACGATCCGTCGGTTATCGGCGTGATTCTTTCCGGCTCGCCTTTCTCGGTCTACGATGAGAAGGCGTTTCGCATGGAACTCGACAAGATTCGCGGCCGCCTGCCGATTCTCGGCATCTGCTACGGCGCTCAGTTCATGGCCTATGTAAACGGCGGAACCGTCGAGTCGGCAAACTCGCGCGAATATGGCCGCGCACGTCTGACCGAAATCGACCAACTCGACCCGCTTATGCACGGCATCGCCGTCGGTTCGCAGGTCTGGATGAGCCACGGCGACACCATCACCTCGCTCCCCGAAAGCTTCCGCATTGTCGCATCGACGGCCGAGGTGCCCGTAGCAGCCTATCGCGCTGACGGCGAGCAGCTTTGGGGCGTGCAATTCCACCCTGAGGTTTACCATAGCGAATGCGGTATGCAGCTGTTGCAGAACTTCGTAGAGGGCATCTGCCACTCGAAGCGCGACTGGAGCGCAGCCTCGTTTATCGAATCGACCGTAAAGCAGCTTCGCGAACAGCTGGGCGACGACAAGGTCGTGCTCGGTCTCTCCGGCGGCGTTGATTCGTCGGTTGCCGCCGTGCTTCTCAACCGCGCAATCGGCAAGAATCTGACCTGTATCTTCGTCGACCACGGCATGCTCCGCAAGAACGAGTTTGCCGATGTGCTTCGCGACTATGAGGGTCTGGGACTCAATGTGATAGGCGTTGATGCGTCGCAGAAGTTCTTCTCCGAGCTTGCGGGTGTCACGGAGCCTGAGCGTAAGCGCAAAATCATCGGCGCCGGCTTTATCGACGTGTTCGATCAGGAGGCACGCAAGCTGAAGGACGTGAAATGGCTTGGCCAGGGCACTATCTACCCCGACTGCATTGAATCTCTGTCGATTACCGGTACGACCATCAAGAGCCACCACAACGTAGGCGGTCTGCCCGAAAAGATGAACCTCAAACTCTGCGAACCGCTGCGCCTGCTATTCAAAGACGAAGTGCGTGCCGTAGGTCGTGAGCTCGGAATGCCCGAACATCTTATTACGCGCCACCCCTTCCCCGGCCCGGGCTTGGCTGTGCGTATCCTTGGCGATATCACCCCCGAGAAGGTGGCAATCCTTCAGGAGGCCGACCATATCTTCATTCAGGGGCTGCGCGACCATGGCTTATACGACAAAGTGTGGCAGGCCGGAGTCATTCTGCTGCCCGTGCAGAGTGTCGGCGTGATGGGCGATGAGCGCACGTACGAACGCGCCGTGGCACTCCGCGCCGTGACCTCAACCGACGCCATGACTGCCGACTGGGCTCATCTCCCCTACGAATTCCTCGCCGAAGTTTCCAATAAGATTATCAACAAAGTGCGCGGCGTAAACCGCGTCACCTACGACATCTCCTCCAAACCCCCGGCAACCATCGAGTGGGAGTAATCCCCTGCGCACGCTCATCATCGCATCAGGAATATCCCGCTAAATAGTCTGAAAATTAACCCGAAATGTTGAATGGGTTGCCTCCCGGTCCATCCGACATTTCGGTTTTTTATGGGGCACTCGGGTTTAATTTCGGGGAGATTTCCGTGCAGAATAAGGGCGGGGAATTTGGGCTGGGCGGCGAATTTGTTGTATTTTTGCAAGTAAATTGAAATGATTTGGCATGAATATAAGAAATTTGCTGATATACATGGCGTTGGGCTGCGGCGCAATGGTGCAGTCGACGACGGCTTACGGTCAGGCGGCAGCTGTCAACTCGCCTAACTCCGATGGCTACTTGTCGTGCGCGCGTGCAATGTTTGCCGACCGCAACTATGTAGGGTGTCTCGACCAGTTGCAGGTGATGGACCGACGCTTCCCGACGGCGGCAGAAATCGAGGAGGGAGCGCGGCTTCGAGCGCTCGCATCACTCCATACCGGCGACAAAGATGCGCTTAATCTTTTGAAAAAATTTCTCGCCGACTATCCCGCGTCGCCTTATAGGGCTGAAATCAGTGCGGCCGTTGGCGACTATTACTTCGGTCGTGGCGCCTACTCCGAAGCATATCGCGCTTACACATCGTTTGAATTCGGCGCATTGAGCGGCAATCTGCTCGACGACGCCCTCTATCGCCGGAGCTACTCCGCATTGATGCTCGCCGAGCTCTCCACGGCCGTCAACGGATTTGAAGCATTGGCCACAAAGAGAGGGGAGTATCGCACAGCATCAACCTTCTACCTGGGCTACATTGCGTACGCCGAGGGCGACTATGCCAAAGCGCTGAAATATCTCCCCGAAACCACTTCCGACCCCGAGCTGGGCGGAGCCGCCGAATATTATCTCGCGCAGATTGAATTTGCTCGCGGCAACTACTCCAAAGCCTATTCGCGCGCCGCAAAAGCGCTGAAGAGCGACGCCGTGCCGGAATTTGCCCCCGAAGCCAACCGTATCGCCGGCGAGTCGCTGTTTAATCTCGGTCGGCAGGACGAGGCCATCGGCTACTTGCGCCGCTATTTGGCAACTACCGGCGAACAGCCCAAGCCTTCGGCATCGTATATCCTCGGCGTCAGCGAATATCGCGCCGGCGAATACGACCGTGCAATCGAAGCCCTCTCCCACGCCTCGAATGCCGAGGACGCCATGGGGCAGAGCGCCAACCTTTTCCTGGGTCAGGCCTACGTGATGAAAGGCAATACCGACGCCGCGCTGATGGCGTTTGAGAAAGCTTACCGCATGAACTACGACCGCGACGTCTCGGAGACGGCACTCTACAACTATGCCGTTGCCAAGAGCCGCGGCGGACGAGTGCCGTTCGGCAACTCCGTAGCCCTGTTTGAGGGTTTCCTGCGCCAATATCCCGATTCGCGCTATGCAGCCTCGGTCCAGGATTATATCGTCACCGGCTATCTGACCGACAACGACTACGAGAGCGCCCTAAAGGCCATCGACTCGATGAGGGCGCCTACGGCAAAAGTGCTCGACGCAAAGCAGCGCGCACTCTTTGCGCTCGGCACGCGCGACTATGCCGCCGGACGCTACACGTCGGCTCTCAGCCGCTTCCAAGCAGCCACCACAACCGGTTCCGACGGCAGCATCGCCCGCCAGTCGCAGCTCTGGATCGGCGACAGCCAATATGAGCTCGAACGTTATGCCCAGGCTGCAAACAGCTATCGCAACTTTTTGAAAGCCACTCCGGCAACCGACCCCAACGCCATCATTGCCCGCTACAACCTCGGCTATGCAGAATTTGCCGAAGGGAAATATGGCGACGCGCTGAAACAGTTCCGCGACGTAATCGACGCCAATCCCTCGACCCCCGGAATGCTCGCCGATGCTTACAACCGCGCTGCCGACTGTCTATACTATAGCAGCGATTTCGACGACGCAGCCAAGCTCTACGACCGCGCCTACGAGCAGAACCCCGAGGCCGGCGACTATGCTCTTTATCAGCAGGCAATCATGCAGGGACTGATGAGAAACCACCGCGAGAAAATCAGCCGCCTCGACAACCTCATCGAGCGATTCCCATCGTCGGGCCTCATCCCTGCAGCAATGCTCGAAAAAGCAGAAAGCTACGCGTCGCTCGACGACAGCCGCCGCGCAATTGCAACCTATTCGGAGTTAGTAGAGCGCTACACCTCGTCGCCCTTCGCCCGCAAAGGCCTGCTACAGCTCGCAATAACCTATCGCAGCAACGGCAACGCCGGCGAAGCCGAGGAAGCCTACAAGAAAGTCGTGGCAACCTACCCGACGAGCGAAGAAGCACGCTTGGCCGCCGACGACCTCAAGCAGATCTATGCCGACCGCGGACAGCTCGACCGCTACATGGCGTTTATCCGCAGCATCCCCGATGCGCCACAAACCGACCCCTCAGAGCTCGAAGCACTCGCATTCCGCTCGGCCGAAGCCGACTACGTGAACAACGACCGCACCGACCGCCTCGATAAATACCTCGCCGACTATTCCAAAGGAATCCATGAACCCCAGGCGCTCTATCTGCTCGCCCAAGCCGCCACGGCTGCCGGCAACAACGAGCAAGCCCTCGAGCTCAGCTCGCGCTTGATTGCCGGATATCCCGACGCCGAAGCCTCGGCCGACGCGCTGCTGATTAAAGCCGACGCCGAGAGCAGCCTCGGCCGCTATGCCGAAGCGCTAGACTCATACCGTCAGCTCGAAAACCGCACAGCTTCTGCCAACATCCAGCGTCAGGCACGACTCGGCGTTATGCGCACAGCTGCCGAACTCGCTGAATATCCAACCGTCATCGCTGCTGCCGACAAACTTCTGAGCTCATCGGCAACGACCCTGACCGAGGCTACGGAAGTGAAGTTCACTCGCGCCCTCGCTCTCGACAAAACAGGCTCATCGGCCGAGGCGGTTAAAACGTGGAAAGAGCTCTCGAAGAACCCCGACGACCTCTACGGCTCGCGCGCAGCTGTCGCCCTCGCCGAAGCCTATCTTGCCGCCGGCGACACGAAGAATGCCCGCGCCGTAGCCGATGAATTCATCAACGCCAATCCGCCCCACAGCTATTGGCTTGCCCGCGGATTCATTGTGCTCAGCGACGCCCTGCGTGCCGACGGCGACACCTTCGAGGCCGACGAATATCTGCGGTCGCTCCGCAACAACTATCCCGGCGACGAACAGGAAATTTTTGAAATGATCGACTCACGACTCCCGAAATGAAAAAGATTCTACTCTCTATAGTTGCCGCCGCAGCCGCCTCGACTCTCTGCGGCCAGACGCTCAACAAGGAAATCACCGTCGAGCGCGACATTGTGCCCCGCCAGCGCGAAGCCACACGCCTCGGTTTCACGCCCGCAATATCGTTGCGCCCGCTGACCCTCAACAAACTCTCCTACAGCGAGAGTGGCGTGACGGCCCCTGTCACCCCTTCAATCACCGTTCTCAACCCTGCGGCCTACGGCGACTCCATCTACGTTACGCCCTACAACGGCTACGCAGCCATTTCGTTGGGCACTCTGTTCAGCCCCTCGCTCTCGGCCGGCTACCGACTTGTCAACAGCGAGACCACGCGCCTCGGCGCCGGCGTGCAGTATGATGGCTCGCTCTACAAGCGCGAGTTCTATTTAGTCGATAATTATTTCCGTCGCCACGATGCCAACGTCGCCCTGTCGCTCCATCAGCTCGTGGGGCGCACATCGGCTCTCGATTTCGACATCGACTATGGTTTCACCCGCTTCAATACCCCGGGTGGTGATTTTAGCTACAATCAGCTATATAATCAAAACGTCCATAATCTGAAAGTCGGAGCACTATGGGGCTCAACCGTCAACGACCTCTACTATAGCGTCGGCGCAGGTTTCTCGCGTTTTGCGTTTGTCAACAAGCCGCTATATACGGGTAACCCATTGTTGGAATCGTATGCCTATTCAGCTGAAACCTTGCGTCCGATGCGCCAGAATGTGATCAAACTTGCCGGGCAGATAGGAACGAAACTCAGCGAAGAGTCGTCGGCCGAACTGAATGTCGAATACTCCGAATTGAGAAACTCGCATAGCATCAGAGAAAAGGATTATTCAACAGCTTTACCGTCAGGAAATGGAAAACTCGATTACTTTGAGGTGACTGACCCGAAGAACACTTGGCTTGTTCGGCTCACGCCCCGCTATCGGTTGGAATCCGAGCAAACCACTCTCGACCTCGGCGTGCGCGTCGACATCAGCCATGGTTCAGGCAAAGCATTCCACATCGCGCCCGACCTGATGCTCGGTTTCAAACCGTCGAGCAGTTTCGCCGTCACCCTGCGTGCCACCGGTGGTGAGTACCAGAATACCGAGGCATCAATCTTCGCCTGGAATCCCTACATTTCGCCGCTCTTCTCCTACACCAACTCCCACATTCCTATCGACGCAAGTGCCAACATCACCATTGGCCCGTTTGCCGGAGCATACATCGAACTTTTCGGCGGCTATGCCATCGCCAACGACTGGATTGGCCCATACGATATTTCCCACGGGATACAAAAAATAAAAGACGTAAAAGGCTGGCATGCCGGTGCTGCCCTCGGCTATCGTTACGGAACGCTGATTGATGCGCGTGTGTCGTTTGAAGCTGCTCCCCACGATTCCTCCAATGATCATTTCTACTATCTCTGGCGCGACCAAGCCGGCAAAGTCGTCGAGGCATCGTTGAAGCTCCACCCTATGAAGCCCCTCGATGTCAACGTCGGCTATGAATTCCGCGGCGCGCGCTCGCTGAGGCCGGTGTCGAATCTGTCGCTCGGCGCAGCCTGGGCGTTCACTCAGCAGCTTACAGCGTTTGTCAACGGCGAGAACCTCCTCAATCGCTCCTATATGCTGATTGGCGATGTGCCCGCGCAGGGACTTAACGTGAGAGTAGGCGCTTCATATAAATTCTGATAAAAACTGACTCATGACCAAACCGATATCTGATAGCGTAGTTATCATCCCGACCTACAACGAGAAGGAGAATATCTCGGCGATAATCGATGCCGTCCTGTCGCAGCCCCACAGCTTCGACGTGCTCGTTATCGACGACGGCTCGCCCGACGGCACCGCCGAAATCGTCAAGCGCAAAATTGCCGAAACACCCGGGCGAATCGACATTGTAGAACGCGCCGGCAAGCAAGGACTCGGCACCGCCTACATCGCCGGATTCAAGCACGCCTTGGAGCGCGGCTATGACTACATCATTGAGATGGACGCGGATTTCTCGCACAATCCCGCCGATTTGAACAAACTCTACCACGCTTGTCACGACGAGGGCGCCGACGTCGCTGTCGGTTCGCGCTATCTGACCGGGGTCAACGTTGTCAATTGGCCCATGGGACGCGTGCTGATGTCGTACTACGCTTCGGCCTACGTCAGAATCGTCACCGGCATGAAAGTGCGCGACACAACGGCAGGTTTTGTCTGCTATCGTCGCCAAGTGCTCGAAGCTATGGATCTCGACGCCATCCGTTTCAAAGGCTACGCATTTCAGATTGAGATGAAATTCACCGCTCATCAGATGGGCTTCCGCATTCAGGAAGTGCCGATTATCTTCGTCAACCGCGTACTCGGGACGAGCAAGATGAGCAGCGGCATTTTCAGCGAGGCGTTTCTCGGCGTCATCCAGCTAAAACTATCATCGATATTCGGCAAGAAATATGGCAGAAAAAAATAACACGACGCTGATTCACAGCGTAAGAATGGTCAACGAGCTCGCCACTCGCCGAGGGTGGCTGCTCATCGACGGCGAATTTATTTCCGACCTTGGCGAGGGCGAGGCTCCCGCTGAGTTGTTGGCTACAGCAGGAACTGTTGTCGACGGCGGCGGACGCCTGCTGCTGCCCGGAGCTATCGATGAGCACGTACATTTCCGCGATCCGGGATTGACCCGCAAGGCCGATATGGCTACCGAGAGCCGTGCGGCAGTCGCCGGCGGCGTAACCTCGTTTATCGACATGCCCAACACCGTCCCGATGACCGTAAGCCGCCAAGCCGTTGAGGATAAACGCACGCGTGCCGCCGAGGTGTCTGTGGCCAACTACGGCTTTTTCATTGGCGCCACCAACGACAATATCGACGAACTTCTTGCCGCCGACTATAGCCGCATTGCCGGAGTAAAACTCTTCTTAGGGTCGTCGACCGGAAATATGCTTGTCGACAGTCGGTCGACAATCTCGCGTATTTTCAGCGAAGTCCATGCCCTGATTGCCGTGCACGCCGAGGATGAGAAGATAATAGCCGAGAGGCGTGCAGCCGTGCGCGAGCGTTATGGCGAAGATGTCGGCGTTGAGTTTCACCCTGTAATCCGTAGCCATGAGGCTTGCGTCGAAGCCACGCGATTGGCCGTCGAAACTGCTCGGGCAACCGGCGCGCGACTCCACGTACTGCATATTTCAACTGCCGACGAGCTGCAGTTTTTCTCGCCCGGCCCGATAGCCGACAAGCGCATAACGGCCGAAACTTGCCCGCAATATCTACTTTTCACCGATGAGATGTATCCACTCTTGGGTTCGCGCATTAAGTGCAATCCGGCAATCAAACGCCCTACCGACCGCGACGCATTGCGAGGAGCCTTGGCCGCCGGAATTATCGACGTTGTCGCCACCGACCATGCTCCCCATCTGCTCGCTGAAAAAGAGGGCGGTGCGCTGAAAGCCGTTTCGGGAATGCCGATGATTCAGTTCTCGCTGCCCGTTATGCTCGACCTTTCTCGCGAGGGCGTTATTACGGTCGAGGAGGTCGTAGAAAAAATGGCCCACAATCCGGCAACGCTTTTCGGCATTGACCGTCGCGGATTCCTTCGCCGCGGTTATTATGCCGATCTGGTGCTTGTCGACGACGATTGCGAGCCGTATCCCGTCACGTCCGACATGGTGCTGAGTCGCTGCGGATGGTCGCCGCTCGAAGGTGCACCGTTGAGCGTGCGCGTTGATGCTACTTGGGTCAACGGATTCCAGGCTTATCGCCACGGAATTGTGTTCTCAGCAATACATTCTCGTCCTTTGGTGTTTAATAAGAAATAACGACTATTTATTCGATGAGCGAAAAAGAAGCGACAAAGAAACGTTCGGGCTGGTGGAAAGCGCTGCGGGTGGCATTGATTGTTGCCCTCGGGGTCATCGTGCTGCTTGTCGCTTCGATTGGCGTGGCCGTATGGGTGCTGACGCCTGACCGCCTGACGCCGCTTGTCGGCAAATACGCCTCGCGCTATCTCGATGCCGACGTTTCGGCCGATAAGGTTGAGCTGACCTACTGGTCGACATTCCCAACCGTTCAGCTCGAAGTCGAGGGGCTGAAGGTTATAAGCCATGCGCTCGACTCGCTGCCCGAAGCCGAGCGGGCGAAACTGCCCGCATTTGCCGACACCCTCGCAACAGTTCGCCGCTTTTCGGGCGGATTGAACGTCTGGGGGCTCTCGATAGGCCGGCTGATGCTCAGCGATGTCGAGATTGAACATCCTGCGGTAAATTTCGTCAGAGCCGACTCGTTGCACGCCAATTTCGACATCGTGCCCGAAAGCGAGGACACGACTTCCACGCCGCTGCCGATTATCAGTATCAACCGGTTTGCGATAACCAATGGCGCTCCTATCCGGTTCTACTCCGTCGACGCCTCTATCGACGTGACAGTCAATCTGCTGTCAACCACCCTCCAGGGAAGCGACGCGCCTACCTACTCGATTGACGTCGAGGGCGACAAGAGCTATCTGACAATGCCGCGGTGGACGATGCCGCTGAAAAATTTCGGTCTTAACGGCAACGTCAGATGGAATCAGCAGAATCCGCGCCACGTAGAGCTGGAGGATTTTAAGGTCAATGCAGCCGGACTGGCGGTGAAGATTGATGCCGACGTTGAAATAGAGGAGAATATACTGCTCCATAAACTCGTTATCGACGGAGCGGAGCTGCAATTCCACGAATTAGTATCCATCATTCCCGAAGCTTTCGGCCCGGGGCTGAAGGAGATTGACACCGACCTGACCGCCGACGTTCGCTTTGAGCTCCTGAAGCCTTATCGCGTTGAAGATTCCATCGCGCAACTCCCCGACATGAAGCTCCGACTGAAGATTCCTGAGGGGACGCTAATCTACGACCGTCTGCGCCTGCGTAGCGTCGTGGCCGACATCGAAGCAACCATCCATGGCTCCGATCTCGACCAATCTGTGCTCGAAGTCCGTGAGCTTCGTCTTGCGGGCAACTCTATGGCTTTCGGGCTGAGCGGCACCGTCACCGGACCGTTGAAAAATCCTATGGTCAACGGACGTTTCTCCGGCCGGCTCAATATGTCGGCTTTCCCGGCTAAGTTGACCGCGAAACTACCGTTCACGCTCCGCGGGGTGCTCGACGGGAACGCCGCCGTCAGAATGAACCTCGCCGACCTTACCCCCGAGCGTTTCCATTATGTCAACGCTTCGGGCAATCTGAGTCTGCGCGACTTCCGTTTCGCCACGAAGAGCGACTCGGTAAATGTCCGCGCATTTGTCAACAACGCCAAGCTCGAATTCGGCACCGCCGACACATTCAAAAAAGACAGCATAAAGATCGACTCACTGTTGCGTGTGAAGCTCACAACCGACACCATCAACTTTGCCGGCGAAGGCGTCTATCTCTCAGGCGGAAATCTTTCGTTGAACGCCGCCGCTCGCAACACCCGGTCTATTCTCGACACCACTCAGATTACCCCCATCGGATTCAACATCAAAGCCGGACGACTCGCGTTGCGCGCCGACACCGACTCGATGGCCATCATGCTCCGCGATGCATCGGTGACGGCAACCCTTCAGCGCTACAAACAAAATAAGCGCACGCCGTTGCTTTCGATGAGCGTCGGGGCACAGCGTCTGAGATATTCCGATGTCGTCACGCGGCTGTCGCTCACCGAGACCGATGCGTCGCTGACCCTGCATCCGCGCATGCGCCGCCGTGTCGTTGTCGCCGATTCGCTGCGCCGCCGCGTTGTCCGCAGAGATTCCGCCATGGTCGACGACGGGCGCGAAAATGTCGACTTCGACCTCGACCGCAGCCTGATGTCGTGGCTGCGCCATTGGCAAGCCTCGGGCAACGTCAAGGCGAAGCGCGGCCGACTGCTGACGCCATATTTCCCCGTCAGAAACGACATTACCAACTTCGACGTTGATTTCTCAACCGATAGCATTACGATTAACAACATCGGCTATCGGATGGGGCGCAGCGGTTTCCTGATTAACGGCAAAATCTCCAATATTGCTCGCGCACTGACATCGCGCCGAGGCTCGCCGCTCCGGATGGATTTCAACGTGAAGTGTGACACTATCAACATCAACGAGATAACATCGGCTATCATGGCCGGCTCGGCGTTTGCGCAGCGCACAGCCGACGGCAGCCGCGTCAACCTCATCTCGAACTCTGAGGACGATGACTCCGTGCAGGCTTCGATTGCTGCCGATGGAGCCGATACGGCACGCGCCGCTTTCTTAGTGCCCTCGAATATCGACGCACGTCTCAACGTGACTGCCAATCAGGTGCTTTATGACGACATCTGGTTTCAGCGGCTCACGGGGCAGATTGCTATCAGCGACGGCGCCGTCCACCTCGACCGACTTGCCGGCTACACGCCTATGGGCTCGATGGATCTCACCGCGCTTTACTCCGCGCCGACTGTCGACGACCTGCACTTCGCCGCCGGAATCGTTGTTCGCAAGCTACATCTGAAGAAGTTCCTGCATCTCATTCCCGAGCTCGACAGCATCATGCCGCTGCTGGAGGAGGTTGACGGTATAGTGACAGCCGACGCCGCGATGACAACTCAGCTCGACTCGCTGATGAACCTCAAATTCAACACGCTGACTCTCGTGCTCAAGCTCAGTGGCGACAGCCTGACGCTTATCGACGGAAATACCTTCCGCACAATGGCGAAATGGCT
>CAYNSG010000059.1:3748-11838 GCA_964399885.1 uncultured Bacteroides sp. | reverse complement strand
TCGCCGAGCTCAAGGATTGAGATATCGAATGTGCCGCCACCGAGGTCGAACACGGCGATTTTCTGGTCCTTGTTGGTTTTGTCGAGACCGTAGGCAAGTGCGGCAGCTGTAGGCTCGTTGACGATACGTTTCACGGTCAATCCGGCAATTTCGCCTGCTTCCTTCGTGGCCTGACGCTGCGAGTCGTTGAAGTAGGCAGGCACGGTGATGACGGCTTCGGTAACGGGCTGTCCGAGGTAGTCCTCAGCAGTTTTCTTCATTTTCTGAAGAATCATGGCCGAGATTTCCTGCGGGGTGTAGTCGCGGCCGTCGATGTCGACACGCGGGGTGTCGTTGGTGCCGCAGACAACTTTATAAGGCACGCGCTTGATTTCGTCCTGCACCTTCTGGCAGGTTTCGCCCATGAAGCGCTTGATAGAGTTGATGGTGCGTTTCGGGTTGGTAATAGCCTGACGTTTGGCAGGGTCGCCAACCTTACGTTCGCCGCCGTCGACGAACGCTACAATAGAAGGAGTTGTGTTGCGTCCTTCGCTGTTAGGAATCACCACAGGGTCATTGCCCTCAAGAACGGCGACGCAGGAGTTTGTAGTTCCCAGGTCGATACCAATTATTTTTCCCATAATATAAAAAGTTTATGTTGTTTCGTTTTTTTTGTTTTCAGATGTTGTTTGCCGGCAGGGGGCCGCCGAGGGGGCGACGTTCCTGTCGGTGTTCAGTATAAAAACAAACAATATGCCAAAAAAGTTGAATCGAATTAATTGGGTAAATTTCAGGGTGTTAGTTTCTGACACGTAATCTGACAAAAATGGCAGTCGGCGACCGGGCTGTCGGGCGGGCGCCATGTCGGAGATTTTGCTTATCTTTGTGGCATCAAATCAAAAACACCGCAGAGATGACACATACTATATATCTTGCAGGCGGTTGCTTCTGGGGCACTGCCTATCTGTTTTCGCTCGTGCCGGGCGTAACTGCCACTACGGCAGGTTATGCCAACAGCGTCGTTGCCAACCCGAGCTACGAGCAAGTTTGCAGCGGCGCGACCCATGCCGCCGAGACAGTGAAGGTCGACTACGACGACGCCGTCGTCAGCCTGATGTCGTTGCTGCAGCTCTATTTCAAAAGCATCGACCCGCTGTCGGTCAACCGCCAGGGCGGCGACGTCGGCGAGCAGTATCGCACGGGCATCTACTATTCCGACCCCGCCGACGCGCCTGTCGTCGAGGCCCAGCTCGCCACGCTCCAGCGCCGCCACAAAGAGCCGCTCGCCGTTGAGCAAGGCCCGCTGAAAAATTTCTACCCCGCCGAGGAGTATCATCAGCAGTATCTCGAGAAGAACCCCGGCGGCTACTGCCACGTCAACCCCGCGCTGTTCCGCGAGGCCCGCGAGATGAAGCCCCGCCAAGCCGAGGAGAAAGAGGAGCTGCGCCGCCGGCTGACGCCGCTGCAGTGGGAGGTGACCCAGAATGGCGCCACGGAGCGCCCGTTTGTCAACGAATACGACCATGAATTCCGCCGCGGAATCTACGTCGACATCACCGATGGAACGCCGCTGTTCGTCTCGGCCCGCAAATACAACTCAGGCTGCGGATGGCCCGCATTCACCAAGCCTATCACCGACGAGCTGATCACCGAGCACACCGACACGAGCTACGGTCGCATCCGCACCGAAGTGCGTTCGGCCAGTTCCGGAGCCCATCTCGGCCACGTGTTTGCCGACGGACCCAAGGAGCAGGGCGGACTGCGCTACTGCATCAACTCCGCAGCGCTCCGCTTCGTGCCCCTCGAGCAGATGGAGGCCGAAGGCTACGGCAAATATATTCCGCTGGTTGAGGAGTAAGTTTACGCCGAATGGTGGGCGGCTGCGGCTGTTGCGGCGGCCGGCACTTTCGTTGCTGACGCAGCGTTGCATGCTGCCGGCTTCGCGGCCTTCTTGACATCCTCCGCATCGCGGCGGCGGATTTCAACGCGGCGAATTTTCCCTGAGATGGTTTTCGGCAGCTCGTCGACAAACTCAACAACGCGCGGATATTTGTAGGGCGCCGTGACGCGTTTCACATGGTCTTGCAGCTCCTTTGCGAGCTCCTCGCCGCGACGCTCGCGCCATTCCGGAGCGACGACAACCGTGGCCTTCACAACCTGGCCGCGAATCTCGTCGGGCACGCCCGTGATTGCGCATTCAACAACCGCCGGATGAGTCATCAACGCGCTCTCGACCTCAAACGGGCCGATGCGGTAGCCCGAGCTCTTGATGACATCGTCGGCACGGCCTACATACCATAGATATCCGTCGTCGTCGCGCCAGCCTATATCGCCCGTGTGGTAATATCCGCCGCGGCGTGCATAGGCCGTGAGCTCCGGGTCGCGATAATACTCCTTAAATAGGCCCACGGGTTTCGAGCCATCGGCAGGGAGCTTTATGGCAATCTCGCCCTGCTCGCCGTCGGGCGCTTCCGTGCCGTCGGGCAGCAGCAGGCGCACGTCGTACTGCGGGTTAACCAGCCCCATGGCTCCCGGGCGCGGCTCGGTCCAAGGCATTGTGGCGATAGTCAGCGTGGTTTCCGTCTGCCCGTAGCCCTCCATGAGGCTGATGCCGGTCAGGCGCTTGAACGCATCGAACACCGCCGGATTGAGAGCCTCACCTGCGATGGTGCAGTAGCGGAGCGCCGATAGGTCGTATTTCGACAGGTCCTCGCGGATGAGGAAGCGGAAGATGGTGGGCGGCGCGCAGAGCGACGTGACACGGTGGCGCGACATCGTGTCGAGGATGTTGGTCGGAGTGAACTTCTCGTGCTCATAGACAAACACCGTTGCCCCGGCAATCCATTGCCCGTAGAGCTTGCCCCAGACGGCCTTGCCCCAGCCAGTGTCGGCGATAGTAAGATGTATGGAGTCGGCGTTGAGATTGTGCCATAGCAGTCCCGTGGCGATATGCCCCAGCGGATAGGTGAAATCGTGGGCAACCATTTTCGGCTCGCCCGAAGTACCTGACGTGAAATACATCAACATCGTGTCGTCGTTTGCGTTGACGTGTTCGGGCTTCACGTAAGGCTCCGCCGAAGCGATACCCTCGTGGAAATCAACGAAACCGTCGGGCACGAGCTGACCGACGCTGATGAGCGTCTCAACCGTTGGCGAATCGGGCATAGCGTCGGCTACATGATGGACCACGTCGGGCGTCCCGACGCAAACGATAGCCTTTACGCCCGCCGAATTGTCGCGGTAGACGATATCCTTTGCCGTCAGCAGATGCGTTGCCGGGATGGCAACAGCAGCGAGTTTATGCAGAGCGAGAATCGACAGCCAGAACTCGAATCGGCGCTTGAGAATCAGCATAACCATATCGTCCTTGCCGATACCCAGCGAATGGAAGAAACCCGCCGTGCGGTCGGTCAAATCGCGGAGCTCGCCGAAAGTTATGGTGCGTTCCGTGCCGTGGTCGTCGGTCCAGATCATGGCGCGGCGATGAGGCTCAGCTTGAGCGCGAGCGTCGATAACATCGTAGGCGAAATTGAAGTTTTCGGGCACGCGTATATGGAAATTCTCGATAAAATCGGCCTGCGAGCAGAACGAGTCGCGGTCGAGAAATTTTTCAACAATATAATCCATCATCTCTCAATAATTGAAACGTAGCACAAATTTAACAACTCTCGCCCGAATTTTGTTTCTCACACGGGAAAATCAGAGTTCTCAGAGACCTCAGAGATCTCAGAGTTCTCCGAGGTGAAAGGGCGGGGTGAACCGCTGGGGGTATTTGTTTGTTATAGCGGTTGATGAGTGGCGGTTCGGGCGGCTGTTGGCTGTGAGTCGGCTGGAGCTACGAGCGGGCGCGGGCAGCTGCTTCAGACACACGCGAGTATGGCGCGGCGGGCAGAAATGTTAGATATTTAATAATTTTTTATTAAATATTTGACTGCCGAAGCCATAATTTAACCTAACTTTGTGGGCTTAATGCCCAATTGCATTAACGAAACATTAATAACGGTATGGAAAACAATGAATTAAAAAACCTGAGCTATGCCCTTGGTCTTAGCATGGGTAATAACTTCCGTGCCAGCGGAATCGAACAGATTGACGTTAAGGAGTTTGCCGACGGCGTGGCTGCCGTATTTTCCAGGGAGAAACCCCGCATGAGCTACGACGAGGCCAAAGAGGAGATTCGTCGCTTCTTCACCGCCCTCGAAGAGAAGCAGCGTGCTGCTGCCGCCGAGATGGGCAAGGTGAACAAGGCAGCCGGCGAGGCTTTCCTCAGCGAGAACGGCAAGCGTCCGGAGGTGAAGACAACGCCTTCGGGTCTGCAGTATGAGGTTATCGACGAGGGCGCAGGTCCGAAACCGTCGGCAACCGACCGTGTGATGGTTCACTATACCGGCACGCTGATTGATGGCACCGTGTTCGACAGCTCTGTGGAGCGCGGCGAGCCTGCAACGTTTGGCGTCAACCAGGTTATCCCCGGCTGGGTTGAGGCTCTTCAGATGATGAACGAGGGCGCAAAATGGCGTCTGTTCATCCCGTCGAACCTTGCTTACGGCCCCAACGGTGCCGGCGGCGCAATCGGCCCCGACTCGACGCTGATTTTCGATGTCGAACTGCTCAAAGTGTTGAAATAACTTTAGATAATAAACAGATATGGAAAAAATCATTATGGCTTTCGGCGCTGCCGCCATGCTTCTCGCAAGCACAAGCTGCGCCAAATCGTCGCAGGAGGTTCAAGGCGACTTCAACGACTCGTTGGCAGTTTTCTTCGGCCGTTCGCAGGGTGCTCTCTGCGCCGAGCGTATCAAAACTATTCCCGAGTACGAACAGCAGAAGTTCACGAAGGACGCATTCCTTCGCGGCTTCAAGCAGGTGCTTATGGCTGACACCTCGGACGTTGCTTACTTCTATGGCGTAAGCGTCGGCATGAGCATCGCTCAGCAGCTCATGAACATGGACCGCGACGGCATGGAAATCAACACCGAAGAGCTCTACCGCAACTTCGCTGCCGCTTTCAAACCCGACACCACAAGCGTTGTAGCTCTCTCGCGCGACCAAACTATCTTCCAGGAACTTATGCAGCGTGCTCAGCAGATGATGTATGAGAAACGCACCGCAGCCGCTAACGCCGAGAACGAATCGCGCCGCGCCATCGCCACTGAGAATGAGGCTAAAGGCACAGCTTTCGTCGACTCGCTCAAAGCTGCCGACCCGACAATCAAGACTACCGAGAGCGGACTCTCGTATAAAGTTGTCAAAGAGGGCACAGGTGCTAACGCTACTGCAAGCGACAACATCAAGGTTCACTATGTAGGCAAGCTTATCAACGGCGAAACTTTCGACAGCTCTGTTGACCGCGGCGAACCCGTCGACTTCGCTGTCAGCCAGGTTGTTCCCGGCTTTGGCGAGGGTCTGCAGCTGATGAACAAGGGTGCTAAATACACCTTCTATATCCCCGCATCGCTCGCTTACGGCAACAACGAGGTTGGCTCGATTCCTGCCGGCTCGACGCTCGTGTTCGACGTTGAGGTCCTCGACATCACTCCCGCCAACTAATCTATCTGAAAAATAACCTATTTCCCCCGGACGGAGCCAATAGTCATTAGCTCGGTTCGGGGGATTTTCGTATCTTTGCCGACATCATGAAAAATGCAATGGATATGAAGATGCTTTTCGCTGCAGCACTGGCCGCAATCGGTCTCGGCGCGGCGGCCCGGGGATCTGCTATGGGCTGGAGCTCGTGGAACACCTACCGCGTAAATATCTCTGACTCGCTCATTATGAGCCAGGCCGATGCGATCGTCGACCTCGGGCTCGATTCGCTCGGCTTCCGCTATATTAATATAGACGACGGCTATTTCGGGCCGCGCGACGAGCAGGGGTGGCTGGCGTTCAATGAGCTGCGATTCCCGGGCGGTATGAAACCCGTTGTCTATCATATCCATTTGCTCGGGCTCAAAGCCGGAATCTACTCCGATGCCGGGCGCAGCACGTGCGGCTCCTACTGGGACAACGACTCGGTCGGTCGCGGCGTAGGGCTCAATGGCCACGACCGCGAGGATTGCCATGTGTTTTTCGATTCCATAGGCTTCGACTTCATCAAGGTTGACTTCTGCGGAGGCGACCCGCGGCAGAATGCCGATTCGCTCGACCTCGACGAGCGCCAACGCTACACTCAGATTGCCGCAGCCATTGCCGCCACCGACCGCGAGGTGAGGCTCAACGTCTGCCGCTGGGCATTCCCCGGCACGTGGGTCACGCCCATAGCCGGCTCCTGGCGCATCTTGCCCGACATCAACGCCTCGTGGGCCTCCGTGCGCTCTATCATCAACCGCAATATGCACCTGAGTGCCTACTCCTCGCCGGGGCATTACAACGACATGGATATGCTCGAAATCGGGCGCGGCATGACGGCAGAGGAGGACCGGACGCACTTCGCAATGTGGTGCATGATGGGCTCGCCGCTGATGATTGGCTGTGACCTGACGACGATTGCGCCCGAAGCGCTCGAGCTTCTGAGAAACCGACAGCTTGTGGAGCTTTGCCGCGACACGGCCGAGACCCAGGCTTACCCGCTGCGAATCGATGCCGACGGCCGGGCGATTCTTGTGCGCGACCTCGACGAGCCGTTCGGACTGACGCGTGCCGTAGCTTTCTATAATCCCGCCGACGAGCCCTCGCGAATGGCAGTAGCTCTTGCCGACCTCGACCTCGGCGGCGCGGCTCGGGCTGCCGACCTGACCAAGCAGCAGCCGGCAGCGGCGGTTGGCGACAGCATCGTCGTCGCCGTCCCCGCCCACGGATGCCGGATTTATCGCGTCGACGCATCGGAGCGGCTGCACCGTGCGACATATCCCGCCGCCGACGCGTGGCTCTCGGCGTTTCAGGAGATTGACCCCTCGACGCCCTCGCCCTGCGTGGTCAGAAATCAATCGACCGCCGGCAACCCGACGCTGACCGCCGTCGAAGGGCTTGGCGGCTCGGCCGACAACCGCATTGAGTGGCGCAAAGTCCACGTACTTGAGCCGGGCAACTATGCGCTTACCATCTCGGCGCTGTCGCCCCTCGCCCCGACCGCCGTGCTGACAGTCGATGGCGAGGTCGTGCCGCTGGCATCGCCGACCGCAACCGTCGCCCTCTCAGCCGGCACCCACGTCGTCGCCCTCACCGATCCCGCCTCCCCCCTCCCGCCCCTCTCCCACCTTGTAGTCGATAATTTTTGAAATAAATGGCGCAATTCCGAGTAAAGATTTCTAACTTTGCAGTTTGATAACGACTCGTATGATGCATTTTCGAAAATATATACTGTCGGCGATGCTGTTGGTGGTCTCGGCAGCTGTCGCTCAGATTAATACGCTTCCGGTGCGCACCGTCGACGGACGCGCCTATCATTATTATGAGGTGAAGCAGAAGGAGACTATCTACTCCATCAGTCGCCAATTGGGCGTAGATCGTGCTTATATCGAACGCTACAATCCGTCGGTTGCCGACGGGCTGAAAGCCGGTCAGGTACTCTATTTCCCGGCGTCGACCGACGCTCCCCGCGCAGTCCACGTCGTTGCCGACAAGGAGACGCTCTACGGCATCTCGCGGCGCTACAACATCACCGTCGACCAGCTGAAGGAGTGGAATCCGGCTGTCAGCGACGGAATCCGCCCCGGTCAGCGGCTCTACGTCTCGGCTCCAACCGAGGACGACGCCCCGAAAGCCGCAGTAGCTGCTGAACCCGCTTCTGAACCCGCTGCGACTGACGGCCACACTGACGGCTACACTATCCGCGACGGCGAAAGCCTCTATCGGATAGCCGTCAACAACGGCACGACCGTCGACACCATCCTCGCCCTCAACCCCGGGCTCGACCGCGACAACTATCAGGCCGGCACCGTCATCAAGCTCCCCGCCAAAGAAGCTACGGCCGCAACACCGAGCCGCCCGAAAATCGAGGCGAGCACGATGCCCGTGAATCCGCCCGTAGCCCCGGTAGAGCCTGTTGCGGTAGCGTCCGCCGAGCCCGACACCGTCGCAGCTCCGGTACCCGCCGCTAATACCGCCAATACCGCCAATACATATCGCGTCGGGAAGCACGAAACATTCTATTCCATTGCCCACGCCAACGG
>CAYNSG010000059.1:0-3648 GCA_964399885.1 uncultured Bacteroides sp. | reverse complement strand
CGCAACTGCGGCACGCCGATTCATTTGCAAGTCTACGACACAGAGTCGTCGGCCGAGCGCGTCGGCTCAATCCTCGCCAATCCCGAGCTGCAAGAGACCGACGTCATCGTCGCCCCCGACACGGAGGCTCATCTGAGCATGATTTCCAACTGGGCGGCCGACAACGACGTGGCCGTTCTGAATCTCTTCGTGGTCAAGGACGAAAGCTATCGGACCAACCCGATGGTGATGCAGGGAAATATCCCCCACGACGAGATGTATCTCAAGGCAATCAACGGATTGACAGGGCGTTTCGCCCGCTACATGCCCGTGATTCTCCAGCGCAAAGAGGGTCCGGACGACAAGGCCGAGTTCATAGCCGCGCTGCGCAACAATCTCGACGTCAACATGATTCCCTACAGAGTCATCGAGTTCGACGGCACACTGAAAGACAGCGACTTGGCCGACCTGCCCACCGACGGAGCCTACGCATTCATCCCCGCCTCCGGCCGCCAGCCCGAGCTCAACCGCATAGCCCCGACGCTGATCGAGTGGAGCCGCACGCTTGCCGACCCCGACCCGATTCGTCTGTTCGGCTACCCTGAATGGATTACCTTCCGCGGCGAGACGCTCGTCAACATGCACAAACTCAACACTCTCGCCTATTCGCGCTTCTACACCGTGCCCGACGACCCGCTGGTGCGCAACATCGACGAGAGCTTCAAGCGCTGGTATGGCGTCGAGATGTCGAACTTCGTGCCGCGTCAAGGACTGTTTGGCTTCGACACCGGCATGTTCCTGATCAACGCCCTGTCGCGCCCCCACGTCAACGGCTTTGAGCCCTACGACGGCGTTCAGAACGGATTCAACTTCGTCAAGGTCGAAAACTCGCGAGGCTGGATTAACGACGAGCTCTATTTCATCAACTTCCGCCCGAGCGGACTGATCGACAAAATTTCGCTATGAGCCCGGTGATGAAAAGATTTGCCGGCTGGTTAGCGGCGATGGCTTTCGTCGTCGCCCTGCCGTTTGCTGCATCGGCGCAGCGAACAATCGAGCCCAAATTCTACGTCGGAGCCAAAGGGGGAGTGACCTTCTCGAAAATGGACCTCAACCCCCATGCGCAGCAGACTATGAAGCAGGGCATCACGATGGGCATCGTCACGCGCTACACCGAGGAGAAAATCTTCGGCTTGATGGCCGAACTGCTGCTCGAACAGCGCGGTTGGAAAGAGGGATTCGACCCCGGAGTGAACTTCGACTACCGACGCACGTTCACCTACATCACGCTGCCCGTCATGACCCACATCTACTTCGGCGGACGTAAATTCAAAGGATTTGTCAACTTGGGTCCCTCGATCAGCTACATGATTTCGAGCGGTATAACGGCCGACTTCGACTATGAGAACCCCGCATCGGTGCCCGGCTTCCCGATTCAATATCGCAACGTTGAGCAGATGATGCTACCGGTTCACCGCAAATTCGACTACGGCATTCTCGGCGGCATCGGCATGGAATTCATCGTCGGCGGTCGCCACAGCTTCATGCTCGAAGGACGCTACTATTTCGGCCTTGGCAACGTGTTCAGCGACCGCAAGCGCGACCCGTTCCAGGCCTCGCGAAACATGACCATATCGGCCGCGTTGACTTATCTCTTCCGGGTTAAGTAATCCCGGGGAGGGCTTCCGTCAAATTGACAAAATGTCAAAATGACAATTTGCTTGCGGGGCTTAAAATTCGTAACTTTGCGGACTGAAATTAGATAGACAATGATAACTCAGGAACAACTGAAAGCTGCCGGCGAACGGCGCGATGCGCTGAAACGCTATCTCGATATTGATGCTAAAAAGATTGAGGTTGAGGAGGAGGAACTCCGCACCCACGTGCCCGATTTCTGGGAACACCCCAAGGAAGCACAGGCGCAGATGAAGAAAATCAAGGATATTCAGGCGTGGATCGACGGCTATAAGGAAGTTGATGATGCTGTCGAGGAGCTTACGATAGCTTTCGAGTTCGTGAAGGACGGAGAGCTTGAAGAGAGCGAACTCAACGAAATATATGCCGGCGTAATCGACAAAATCGAACGCCTCGAGCTGCGCAACATGCTGCGCCGCGAAGAGGATAAGCTCGGCGTTGTGCTGAAAATCAATTCGGGCGCCGGCGGCACGGAGAGCCAGGACTGGGTGTCGATGTTGATGCGCATGTATCTCCGCTGGTGCGAAGCCCACGGCTACAAAACCTCCATCGCCAACCTTCTCGAGGGCGACGAGGCCGGTATAAAATCATGTACGATAAACGTTGAGGGCGATTTTGCCTACGGCTACCTGAAGAGCGAGAACGGCGTGCATCGCCTGGTGCGCGTTTCGCCCTACAATGCCCAGGGCAAGCGCATGACCTCGTTTGCATCGGTGTTCGTAACCCCGCTCGTCGACGACACGATTGAAGTCCGCGTCGACCCGGCGCTCCTCTCGTGGGACACATTCCGTTCCGGCGGTGCCGGCGGCCAGAACGTCAACAAGGTTGAATCGGGCGTGCGCCTGCGCTACCAGTTCACCGACCCCTACACCGGCGAAAAAGAGGAGATTCTCATCGAAAACACCGAGACCCGCGACCAGCCCAAAAACAAAGAGAACGCCATGCGCCAACTCCGCTCGATTCTCTACGACAAGGAGCTGCAACATCGCCTCCAGGAGCAGGCAAAGATTGAGGCCGGCAAGATGAAAATCGAATGGGGTTCGCAGATTCGCAGCTATGTTTTCGACGACCGCCGCGTCAAGGACCACCGCACGGGTCATCAGACCTCCGATGTCGGCGGTGTCATGGACGGCGACCTCGACGGCTTCATCAAAGCTTATCTGATGGAGTTTGCCGCAACCGACAATAAGGACTAATCTCAAAAGCGCCTCTCCCGATATGTTTTTCTACCGGATATATCAGATTGTGATAATGCTGCCGCTGATGCTGGTGGCAACAGTCGTGACAGCCCTGATAGCCATTATCGGCTCGGCTGTAGGGCTCGGACGATGGGCGGGCTACCGTCCCGAGATTCTCTGGAGCCGGCTGATGTGCTGGCTGGCGTTCGTCAGGGTCAGCGTCGAAGGCCGCGAGAATATCGACCCGCAGACGAGCTACGTGTTCGTCTCCAACCATCAGAGCGCCTATGATATATTCACAATCTACGGCTGGCTCGGACATCAGTTCCGCTGGATGATGAAGCAGGAGCTTCGCCGCATTCCGCTGGTAGGTTACGCCTGCGAGGTGACAAAGCAGATTTATGTCGACAATTCGACCCCCTCGCGAGTGAAGGCTACGATGCAGCGCGCCGAAGAGCTGCTGAGTCGCGGCATGTCGGTGGTTGTATTCCCCGAGGGCGCTCGCACGTGGGATGGCTCGGTGCGCCGCTTTAAGCGCGGGGCCTATACGTTGGCTGTCGAGTTCGGGCTTCCGGTCGTGCCGCTGACAATCGACGGTGCCTTCCGCGTGCTTCCGCGATTCAAGCGTTTCCCGCGCCCGGGGCATATAAAGCTGACAATCCACAAGCCTATCATGCCGTCGGCCGACGGGCATGACTTGGCCTCACTCATGGAGCAATGCCGCGAGGCTGTCGTCGCCCCGCTGAAAGATTCTGCCTGCGACTGCACCATCAAGCCTGCTTGCTGGTTTTAAGGG
>CAYNSG010000058.1:0-12048 GCA_964399885.1 uncultured Bacteroides sp. | reverse complement strand
TATAATGTAAGAAAACGCTAACATTATGAAACGGATACACACACCCATCGCTATCTTCGCCGCCATTGCCACAACGGCTGCCATGATTGGTTGCGATGCCATGTGGGACACGTCGCTCGACGTCCCTCTCGGCTACGGAGGTAACCTTGGAATTGGGGTAAGCACTCCAATATACTCGTCGGGCTACTGGCCCGGAAATTGGATTGGTTCCGGCTGGGGGTGGAATCCACCGACGTGGATAAATCCCGCACCGGTTCGGCCGCCAATCCGCCCGGGCGGCAATATCGCGCCGGCTCCGCGTCCGCCACAGAATAACCCCGGAACCAATTGGCGTCCGCCGGTCAACAACGGAGGCAGCAACCCTCCGTTCACAACCACTCCGGCTCCTCTGCCCTCCGTTCGCCCGCCGGCCTCAAACGCTACGCCCAACGTTCCCATCAGCCCCGTGCGCCCCGGACGCCATTAATAACAATATAGCACAACAAACGGCTACCCAGAACTCAATCCGGGTAGCCGCTTGGTTATCTATAATTCGTGTTCTTAGAATTCTGAGAACGCCACGGGCAGCAACGATTTAACCGAAGGAAGAATAAACAGCTCCGACGCGCCGTCAAGGATAACTTTCACCGGACCATCGGCCAAAACTTCATACTCAAGCAACGCCTGTCGGCACGCGCCGCAAGGCGGTATCGGAGCCGCTACGCGCTTGCCGTCAGTACCTATCGCCGAAATAGCAATCGCATTGAACTTGGCGTCGGGATAGCGCGAATGGGCGTAGAAAGCTGCCGTGCGCTCAGCGCATAGCCCCGAAGGGAAGGCAGCATTCTCCTGGTTCGACCCCTCAACGATTGTTCCGTCGTCGAGCAGAATCGCCGCGCCGACAGAGAACCGACTATACGGGGCGTAGGCTCGTTCGGCAGCTTTGCGCGCCGCATCGACGAGCCGGCGATCCGTAGCCGACAGCTCGCCATATTGAGCCGCCATAATCGGCACTATTATATCAGCGCTGCGCATGGTCAGTTCTTAATAATCAGCAATTTCAGTCGTTCGCCGCCATCGGGGTCCTCGGCAATCTGGCGATAGTAGCGCTCGTCGTAACCCTCAAACTTGGGCGAAGCCGGCATGCCGTCGGCCGAACGCAAAAATTCGCCATCCTTCTCGCGCTTCGTGTTGCCGTCGAGATACTTAACAAAAAGATAGTCGCCCAGCGCGCGAAAACGCTTCGTGTAGTCTGAGCTCCAACGATCTGTGTGGCTCGCAAGGAGTTCCTTGGCGTCGGCTGCCGAAAGGGCCTCCACGTTGCGACGGAGTTCGGGCATCTCGGCTGCAATCGAGTCCTCGATAGCATTCTGAACTTTGCGGATATCGGGAATCATCTGTGAATAGCGGTTATAAGCCTGGTTGGCAACGTAGTTGTTAACCCAGAACGCAGCGTCCCACGATAGATTGTAAAGGTCGCCGTTGCCGACAGCAAACTCGTGCGGCACGCGCTCCGACCCGTTGTAGACCGGAACATAAACGCAAGTGTTGGCATCGTCGACGCCAAACCAGAGGATTCCTCGCATCGACTCCGGAGCCGTAGCATCCATCTGAGAAATGAACGAGAAGCCGGTCTGCTGCGTTGCGATAGCGCGTTCGTGGGTATATTCAACGCCGTCAACCTCATACGTCAGCGGACGCCAACGGTAAGGCACCTTGTAAGGACCGGCGCCGACATCCTTCGTCATATCCATCGGCGTATCTTCAAAATGGTCGCGCATCATCCACTGCATCTCGCGCACGGTCACCGGCTTCGTCGGCTTAACCCAAAGCGGCAGAGGCTCGCCTTCGCCCTTCAAAACCCAGTCGAGATACGGCTCCATGCCGTCGGAATGACGGTTGAAGAACGACCATACGCGACCGTCGCAACCGCGAAGTGCGCCGCCGTCGGTCACAGCGTAGGCCAGCGAGAAGCTAAAATCCTCATCTTTGCCGTTGAAATAACCTTGCTTGCGGGCAAAGTCGATCACGTCGGGAGCATACAGCGTCTCGGGGTCGTTCAACGGGAACTTATGGATGCGGGCATGGTTGGCATGACCGGCAATGCAATCGTCGGGCACACGGCGTGCTACCCAAACCGCGCCTTTGTCGGTTTTGCCTTTGCCGATAAGCTCCAGAATCCACGCCTCGTTAGCATCGGCAATCGAGAACGATTCGCCGCTGCTTGCATAGCCGTAGGTGTCGACGAGCGAAATCATCGTGTCGAGCGCCTCGCGGGCTGTGCGTGCGCGCTGGAGCGTTACGTAGATGAGCGAGCCGTAGTCAATCAGGCCCGAGCCCTCGAGTTCGTGGCGACCACCCCAGGTGCTTTCCGAGATGGTCAACCCGTGCTCGTTCATGTTGCCGAGAGTGCGGTAAGTGTGCGCAACCTCCGGGATTTCGCCGAGATAACGGCCTGTGTCCCATTCGGTAATCGTGCGCATATCGCCCGGTTTGTGGTCGGCTGCCGGCTGATGATACAGCTCGCCGTAGAGCGTGTGACTGTCGGCGGCGTATGTGATCATCACGCTACCGTCGGCTGTTGCCTTCTTTCCGGCAATCAGACTTGTGCATGCCATCGCCTCGATGCCTCCAACGAGCATGACGGCTGCAACTAAATTAACTTTCAGTATGTTCATATGAAATCATTTAAGCTTTTTATTTATTCAGATTTTTACGGCTTTTTCGAGGCGATTTTGTCAATTGTAGAAGGAGCGTAGCGAGCTACGTGACAGATGAAATTGCCAAAAGCGACCGAAAAAGCCCAAAAAAGGTGAATAAAAGAATGATTTTTATAGAACTCATCAAACATTCATTAAAAAGTTTGAATGAGTTCGATTACTTTTTCCGATTTATCTTGCAAAAGTACATAAAAACGCGGACTTTTTTATAACTTTGCACGAAAATTACGCGAAAACGTCACAGAATTAACACAGAATTACCAACCAATAAGTAACTCTTAAAAATTAGCTTTGAATGAATTTTCAGGGATTTTTGATTGATTTTCTTGCTGCGATGAGGGAGCATAGCGAGCTATGCGACTGAAGAGAAGCAAGAAAAGCAACAAAAATCACGGAAATTCATCAAAGTCTAAAGAGTTACTTGATTAAGAACGATATTATAAACTAATTTTTAAGAGTTACTTATGATACCTGCTTTTTTCAATCTCGGAACGGGCGAAATTATCCTTCTTGCAATTGTCGTACTGCTGTTTTTCGGCGGTCGCCGCATCCCGGAGCTCATGAAAGGCATCGGAAAAGGCGTCCGCAGCTTCCGCCAAGGCATGAATGATATCACCGACGAAGCCAACGGAAAATCTGAAAACAAAGAGTGAGTCAGAATTCCGACGCTAACCAGCTTGATTTCTGGGGACATCTCGATGAATTGCGCGGCGTGATTATCAAGGCCGCGATTATCATCGTAGCTTTAGCTTGCCTGTTTTTTGCCAACATGACGTGGCTCTTCGACAACGTCATCCTCGCGCCATGCTCGCCCGATTTCCCACTATTCCGACTGCTCTCGCGCATTGCCGGAATCTCGCCGATTATGCCCGCCGAAATCTCCGCTACCGACAATATCTCGCTGATTAACACCCAACTCGCGTCGCAGTTCTTCATCCACATCTCAACCTCTCTCTGGATGGCGGTCATCGCTGCATTCCCCGCGATAATCTATCTCATCTGGAGTTTCATTGCGCCTGCACTCTACCCTGAGGAAAAACGCGGAGCCGCCCGGGCTTTCCTTACCGGAATCTGCATGTTCTATCTCGGTGTTGCCGTCGGCTACTTTCTCGTTTTCCCGCTGACACTACGCTTTCTCGCTGAATACCATGTAAGTGCGTCGGTCGTCAACTTGCTGTCGCTCGACTCCTACATGGACAATTTTCTCGCGCTTATCCTCATCATGGGCATAATCTTCGAGCTGCCGCTGGTTGCCTGGATGCTCGGACGCGCCGGCATTCTCAAGCGTAGCTTCTTCTCGCGCTACCGCCGTCACGCCATAGTGGCGCTGCTGTTTCTCGCCGCCGTCGTAACCCCGACGGGCGACCCGTTCACTCTGCTCGTCGTCTTCACGCCCATCTATCTCCTCTGGGAAGGCAGCGCCTGCCTCGTCCCACAAGCAGCTACCTCATGAGAATAGCGCGCGAAAAGCCTCCTCGACTTTCGCAACCTCCGTAATTTCAATCTTCAAGCCTTCGGTGTCGAAACCTTTCAGATTGCCTTTCGGAATAAGTATTCGCTCCATTCCGAGCTTCTCGGCTTCAGCCACACGCTGCTCTATGCGCGTCACCGGACGAATCTCGCCGGTCAGCCCGACTTCGCCCGCCATGCAGACGCGTCGACCTATCGCCATATCGACGTTGCTCGACAAAATGGCGCAAATCACAGCCAAATCCAACGCCGGGTCATTGACTTTCAGTCCGCCGGCTATATTCAAGAACACGTCCTTCTGAGCCAGCTTGAAACCTACGCGTTTCTCCAGCACAGCCAGGAGCATGTTCATTCGCTTGGCGTCGAACCCGGTTACGGAGCGCTGCGGCGTGCCATAGGCGGCCGTGCTTACCAGCGCCTGAACCTCAATCAAAAATGGGCGCACACCCTCCATCGTAATCCCTATCGTTGTCCCCGACAGCTCTTCGCCGGCCTGCGACAGCAGCATCTCCGACGGATTCGTAACCTCGCGCAACCCCTGCCGGCGCATCTCGTAAATGCCCAGCTCCGAAGTGCTTCCAAAGCGGTTTTTTATCGACCGAAGGATTCTGTAGAGATAATGCCGGTCGCCCTCAAACTGAAGCACGGCGTCGACAATATGTTCGAGCACTTTCGGGCCGGCGATACTCCCCTCTTTATTTATATGTCCGATTAGAAGCACCGGCACATTGCTGTCCTTGGCATAGCGCAGCAGCGAAGCGGCGCACTCGCGAACTTGGCTGACGCTCCCCGCCGGCGACTCCAAATCGTCGGAGGCTATCGTCTGAATCGAGTCTATGATGACAAGCCCAGGGTCGACCTCCTTGATATGCTCGAAGATATTGGCAAGCGATGTTTCGCAAACGATATAGACGTTGTCGCTGACGCGCCCCAGGCGGTCGGCTCGCATTCTCAGCTGAGAGGCACTCTCCTCGCCCGACACATACAACACGCGCCGCGACTTGATTGACAGCGTGTTTTGCAACACGAGCGTCGACTTGCCTATACCCGGCTCGCCGCCGATGAGCACCATCGACCCCGGCACCAAGCCGCCGCCGAGCACGCGGTTCAACTCCTTGCTCGGCATTGTTATTCGCGGGATGTCGGCCGTCGTGATTTCCGAAACCGGTTGTGGACGCGTTTTCCTAACCAACTGATTGCCGCGAGCTTTCTTGGTGTCGGCAACCTTCTCCTCTACCATGCTATTCCATGTGCCACACTGCGGGCATCGGCCCTCCCACTTCGGAGAGTCAGCTCCGCAAGCACTGCAGACCCAAACGGTTTTCAGCTTTGCCATCGTCTTCTGAATTCTGATATTATTATTGCTGTTGCGGCAGCCACATTAAGCGATTCCGGAGCGCCGGCACCATCGACCGCAAAGGGCGGAATCATCAGCCGATGCGTGACGAGCCGATCAACTTCGGGCGTCATCCCATGGCCCTCGCTACCCATCACGATCAAACCCTCCGCGGGCAATTCCACCCGATAGATGTTTTCGCCTCGGGGCGATGTGCCAAACACGGCATCATTATATCCGGCTATGAACTCGGCGAGATTGCAGCGCACGGCTTTAACCCTCGAGATTGCTCCCATAGTCGACATCACCGCTTTCGGCGAGAAAGGATCGGCGCAGTCGGCCGAACAGATAACGTCGTGAATACCAAACCAATCGGCGGTGCGCATAATCGTCCCCAAATTGCCCGGGTCTTGAACGCCGTCGAGCGCCAAGGCGAGCTTCCCCGACAGCTCAGCCGGCGTTACCGCGCGCTGAGGCTGGCGATAGACAGCAATGACCGATGGAGCTGTCGACAGGTGCGACATACGGGCGAAATCGCGGTTAGCAACGCTTACGATTTCTCCTCTCGCTTTCTCAGCAATTTCCTGATTTGCTTCGAGCCACGCCGCTGAAGCCAACAGCCTTACCAGCTCGAAGCTGCCGAGAGTGTCGGCCACGCATTTCGTCCCCTCGGCCTTGAAACAGCCGGTTTCGCGGCGACCCTTAGCCGTGTCGAGCGAAGCCACCTCCTTTATGATTGCTATTGTCAGTTCCATATCTCCTGCCGTCATTTCGGCGTTAACTACTGCAAAATTAGCAAAGTTTTCGGAATTCTGCGTATCTTTGCACCTTGAAATAAGAAATTACATAAATGTCACAACTGACCGACGAAATAGCCCGCCGTCGAACATTCGCAATCATCTCTCACCCCGACGCCGGGAAAACAACTCTTACCGAGAAGCTTCTGCTTTTCGGTGGCGCTATCCACATCGCCGGAGCCGTAAAATCAAACAAAATCAAGAAAACGGCCACCAGCGACTGGATGGAGATTGAAAAACAGCGTGGAATCTCCGTCACCACCGCCGTTATGGGGTTCGAATACGACGGCTATAAAATAAATATTCTCGACACTCCCGGCCACCAGGACTTTGCCGAGGACACCTACCGCACGCTGACGGCTGTCGACAGCGTTATCATCGTTGTCGATGTCGCTAAAGGCGTCGAACAGCAGACGCGTAAACTGATGGAGGTATGCCGCATGCGCAACACCCCCGTAATCATCTTCGTCAACAAGCTCGACCGCGAGGGACGCGACCCGTTCGACATCCTCGACGAACTCGAGCAGGAGCTCCACATCAATGTCCGTCCGCTCAGCTGGCCTATAAATATCGGAGCGAAATTCAAAGGCGTCTATAACATCTATGAGCATTCGCTCGACCTATTCACACCCGACAAGCAGAAGGTTACCGAGCGCGTTGAGATCGACAGCCTCTCCGACCCGCAGATCGACGCTGCCGTAGGCGAAGCCGATGCCGCCAAGCTCCGCGAAGACCTGGAACTCATCGAGGGCGTCTACCCCGAATTCAACGCCGACGATTATCTTGCCGGCAAGGTCGCCCCGGTTTTCTTCGGCTCTGCGCTCAACACGTTCGGCGTAAAGGAGCTTCTCGACTGCTTCGTGAAGATTGCCCCCGCGCCGCGCCCGGTTGTTGCCGAGGAACGCGAGGTTCGTCCCGACGACCAGCAGTTCAGCGGCTTCGTTTTCAAAATCCATGCCAACATGGACCCCAACCACCGCTCGTGCATTGCGTTCGTCAAAGTCTGCTCCGGCAAGTTTGAGCGCAACGCTCCCTACCGCCATATCCGCTCGGGCAAAACCCTGAAATTTGCCACCCCAACAGCGTTCATGGCCCAGAAGAAGAGCATCGTCGACGAGGCTTTTCCCGGCGATATCGTTGGCATTCCCGACACCGGCAACTTCAAAATCGGCGACACGCTGACAACCTCCGAGACCCTCCACTTCAAAGGGCTGCCGAGCTTCTCGCCCGAAATGTTCAAATATATCGAGAACACCGACCCGATGAAAGCCAAGCAGCTCGAAAAGGGCATCCAGCAGCTGATGGACGAAGGCGTAGCACAGCTCTTCACCAACCAATTCAACGGCCGTAAAATCATCGGTACCGTCGGGCAGCTCCAGTTCGAGGTCATTCAGTACCGTTTGCTCCACGAGTATGGCGCGCAGTGCCGCTGGGAACCGATATCGCTTTACAAGGCTTGTTGGATTGAAAGCGACGACGAGGAAGCGCTCGCTGCCTTCAAACGCCGCAAACATCAGTTCATGGCTACCGACCGCGAGGGGCGCGACGTGTTTCTCGCCGATTCGGCCTACGTGCTCCAAATGGCGCAAACCGATTTTCCGAAAATCAAATTCCATTTCTCAAGCGAATTCTAATAAGAGTTTCTCTTAACAACTCATATCAAATGAAAGTATTAAAATTTGGCGGAACAAGCGTAGGAACAGTTGAAAGTCTGTCGGCTGTAAAACGCATCGTCGAGGGTCGCGAGAAGCCGACCATCATCGTCGTCTCCGCCCTCGGAGGCGTCACCGACCTGCTGATATCTACAGCTCGCTCAGCCGCCGCCGGCAACACCGACGACTATCTCGCTACATACGCCACCATCGCCCGACGCCACCATGAGGTTATCGACGGCATGGTTGCCGAAAACCGCCGCGAAGAGTGCCGCAAAACGGTCGACGTCATGCTCGACGAGCTTGGCAATATCTTCAAGGGCGTAAGCCTTCTCGGCGAAGTTTCGCCACGCTCGCTCGACACTATCGTAAGCTATGGCGAGCGACTTTCAAGCTTCATAATCTCCAACATAATCGCCGGAGCCAAGCTTTTCGACTCGCGAAAGTTCATCAAAACCGTCAATCAGTTTGGCAAGCACGTGCTCGACAACAACGCTACGCAACCGCTGCTGCTCGACGCTCTCGCCGACGAGGATTATGAGGTCGCCGTAGTCCCCGGATTTATCTCTTCCGACTCCACGACGGGCGACGTCACCAATCTCGGACGAGGCGGCAGCGACTACACCGCCGCTATCATCGCCGCAGCTCTCGACGCCGAAGAGCTCGAAATCTGGACCGACGTCGACGGATTCATGACCGCCGACCCGCGCATAATCAACAACACCTACGTCATCGACCATCTGACGTTTGTCGAGGCCATGGAGCTCTGCAACTTCGGTGCCAAAGTAGTCTACCCGCCGACAATCTACCCCGTGTTCCACAAAAATATCCCTATCAGGATCAAGAACACGTTCAACCCCGACGCTCCCGGCACTCTCATCTCATCCAACCGCGAGGAAACCGAGGCGCGAACCGACGGCAAGTCAATCAAAGGTATCTCGTCGATTAGCGACACGTGCCTGATAACCATCTCCGGTCTCGGCATGGTCGGCATCGTCGGCGTCAACGCCCGCATATTTAATTCGCTCGCGCGCGAGGGCGTAAGCGTCTTCATGGTCTCCCAGGCTTCCAGTGAAAACACCACCTCTTTCGCCGTCCGCAACGAGGACGCCGACCGTGCGCTCGACGCTCTCCATCGCGAATTTGCCACTGAGCTCGCCTCCGGTGAGTTCAACCCGATTCATGCCGAGCACAATCTCGCCACAGTCGCCATCGTCGGCGAGAACATGCGCCATGCCACAGGCGTTGCCGGACGCCTTTTCAACACGCTCGGCCGCAACGGCATCAACGTAATCGCTTGCGCCCAAGGAGCTTCCGAAACCAACATCTCTTTCGTAATCCGCCTAAAGGACCAGCGCAAAGCGCTCAACGTCATCCACGACAGTTTTTTCCTCTCTGACACCCAAGTGCTTAATCTTTTCATAATCGGAATTGGCAACATTGGGCGTCACCTGCTTCAGCAGCTTGCCCAACAACACGACAATCTCCTCCGTGATAAGGCCCTGAAGCTAAAGGTTGTGGGCATTGCCAATTCCAAAAAAGTAGTTTTCGACCGCGAAGGTCTCGACATCAGTCGCTATAAGGAGCTGCTCGAGCAGAGCGACATCGTCTCTTCGCCCGAAACTATCCGCGACAAAACTATCGGAATGAACATCTTCAACTCCGTGTTTGTCGACTGTACTTCGAGCGCCGAAATTGCCGGGCTCTACCCCGCTCTGCTCAACCATAACATCAACATCGTTGCCGCCAACAAAATCGCGGCATCGGGAAGCTACGAGCTTTATCGCAAGCTCAAAAATCTCGCCCACGCCAAGGATGCCAAATATCTCTTTGAAACCAACGTTGGCGCCGGGCTGCCGATTATCAACACCATCAACTCGCTGATAAACTCGGGCGATATGATTCTTCGAATCGAGGCGGTTGTCTCCGGGACTCTCAACTTTATCTTCAACAAACTTGGCAACGGTGTCAGCTTCTCTGAGGCTGTTGCCGCAGCTCGCGCCGAGGGCTACAGCGAGCCCGATCCGCGCATCGACCTCAGCGGCACCGATGTAGTTCGCAAGCTCGTCATACTCACCCGTGAAGCCGGCTATCGCATTGAGCAAGAGGATGTTGAAATCCAGCCGCTTATCCCGAAGAAGTATTTCGACGGCTCGGTCGACGATTTTATGGCGGGCATAAACCGGCTCGACGAGGAGTTCGAACGCCGTCGCCGCGAAGCTGATTCGCGCGGCGAACGTTTCCGATATGTTGCCAAAATGGACCGCGGCAACGCGCGCGTAAGCCTTGAATGCGTCGCCTCGGGTCACCCCTTCTTCAACCTCGAAGGCAGCAACAATGTCATCATGATCACGACCGAACGCTATAAGGAGTACCCCATGGTAATCAAAGGCTATGGCGCCGGCGCCGACGTCACTGCCGCCGGAGTTTTCGCCGACATAATCAGCATTGCCAATATCCGCTGATGCAACAGCTGCTGATTATTGCCGACGGCATGGCCGACGACCCGGCTGAAGGACCCACGGCGCTACAGCTTGCCGACACTCCCGCAATCGACCGCCTCGCGCAAATCGGACGAACCGCGATGCGCTCTACCGCCATGCCCGACGGCTCCGCCCCCGGCAGCGACTATGCAATTCTGAAAATACTCGGCTACAATCCCGCGCCCGACATTGCCCGCGGGCCTTTCGAGGCTCTTGGCGTCGGCTTGGAGCTTGCGGCTGACGAAACGGCTTTCCGCTGCAACTTCTCCGACGCCACCGTCGCCGGGCAATTCCCTCCACCCGACCCCGAAGCGCTTTCGGCCGATGAGATCGACGCTATTTGCCAAGCGTTGACTACCGAAATCCCCTCCGCGCGCTTCGTTCGCATCGATGCTGTCCACGCCGTAGCCGCTCTCAATGGATGTCACGCCGACTATGTCGCCGCCAAAGCCCGACAGATTTTAGCCGACCATCCCGTTAATCGAGCACGAATCGCTCACAGTCTGCCTCCCGTCAGCCATATCGCCCTTTGGGGAGGAGGCAAGCTCCCCGAGTTGACACCTATATATAATGCTCACCGCGCAATCGTCGTTTGCGGCGTCCCCTTGCTTCGCGGCATCGCGAAAGCAACCGGAATGGACTGCATAGTGCCCCGAGGCGCCACAGGCGACCTCTCCACCGACTACTCCGCCAAATGCCGTGCAGCTCTCGACGCCCTCAACGCCGGCTACGATTTCGTCCTCCTCCACATCGAAGCGCCCGACACCGCATCCCACCTCGGCGACCTCCACGCCAAAATCCACGCCATCGAGCAAATCGACCGCCACATCATCGTCCCTCTCCTCACCCGCCTCACCTCCTCCTACCCTCTTAACACCTCTTCCAACCTCACCATCACCCTCACTCCCGACCACGCCACCTCCACCGCCCGCCGCATCCACCTCCCCATCCCCTTCCCCTACATCACCACCTCCCCCACCTAACTTCGGCCCTCCCGCCCGACATTGCTTCCCAAGGAACTTCGCGACCGCTTCTGCGATTTCCCTACATCCTCGAGTCAACCTAAATCCGGCAACCTCCCCTACCGCCCAACTTTTGCGAGTTCTGCCCAAGGGAGCCTCGCGACCGCTTCTGCGATTTCCCTACTTCAAGTTGACTCACCCACCTCAAAGTT
This sequence comes from uncultured Bacteroides sp., assembly GCA_964399885.1. Taxonomy (GTDB): domain Bacteria; phylum Bacteroidota; class Bacteroidia; order Bacteroidales; family Muribaculaceae; genus Paramuribaculum. The sequence goes on along the minus strand of CAYNSG010000058.1, from coordinate 437 downwards.
CTGCGTCCATCTGCGAGTTCCCTCCAAGGGAGCACAGCGACCGCTTCTGCGTTTCCTTTCGCCATCAAACTTGCCCGGAAAATAATTCTTGTCATCACAAAGCTGATATTCAACACTATAATTGTTAAATAAAGTTAAATCCACAACTCGCTCAAAAAAAACTACCGCAAATTTGTCTAATCAAAAAATTACCCCTACCTTTGCATCGCAAAAGCAAAAAGGTGCCATAGCTCAGTTGGTAGAGCAAAGGACTGAAAATCCTTGTGTCACTGGTTCGATTCCCGTTGGCACCACCAGAAACTAAAACGCTCAGAGTTAGCAAGTTAAGCAACCTCTGAGCGTTAGTTTTTATAGCAAAACACCCCTTGTCAGGGTTAAAAAATCTGAGTTTTTCTATAAAAAGTACCTAAAAATTGCTTAATCTATGAAAATAAATG
>CAYNSG010000057.1:1448-12119 GCA_964399885.1 uncultured Bacteroides sp. | reverse complement strand
CTGATTATCTGATAGTTACAATTAACAAAGTTACAATTTGAAGAAAAATCGCTGCATAATTTGCACATTATTCAGAAACGCTATAACTTTGCAGCGTTACAAGAGGTAACAACATGTTTGTGTTCAGTGGAACTGCCACGATGCTCCCGCATCCGGCATTGAACCCAAAAGATAGTATATAAGGTAAGATAGAATATAAAATGACAATGACGGCATTATTCAACCCTGCAAAGGGTAAAAAAAGAATCATAGCCTGAAGCACGGAAGCGCGCTCAAATTGTCATGCACATTGAATAAGAGAGAGTTTAAGTACTAAATAGCTGTTTTATAGATAATTGTGTATTTGAGGCTTAAGGGTAGTCGTGAGACTATCCTTTTGTTTCATTTTGGCGACACCGTAGCGCCGCCAATCCCCGCCGCAATCAAGACTGACCACCGGAGAAAAATTTGCGGGGCAGTTTTGCTGTCACGAGAAACGCAGAAACGCGCTTCGCGCTTTAGCAGAAAACGCGGGAACGCAAGCGAGGCGAGCGGGGCAATTTGTCAATTTGACATTTTGTCAATTTGACATTTTGACAAATTGATTTGGGATGGCGAAAGGGAGATAGCTGTGGGAGCGGGTTAGCGCCGGAGGCGGAGGAGTTCGCCGAGCCAGACTACGAGGGAGGTTGCGGAGATGATTATCAGCCAGTCGGTAATGCGGAGGGGGACGACGCTGAAGAACGGTCCGCCGAACTCTACGATTAATATTTGCCCCACGAATATGCACACCACAATCAGGATGAAGCCGTTGCAGCCGCGGAGATGGAAGGCTGAGCGACCGGTGGAGAATGCGCGGGCGTTAAACATGTTCCAGAACTGCAGGAATACGAAAATCGTGAAGAATAGCGAAAGCTCGTAGGGCGTCAATCCGGAGTTGAGCTTGCTGAACGGTACGGAGCCAATCTCGGTGAGCGCCGCCAGGTCGGTGTGCTCAAAATAGTAGAGCACGCAGAGCAGGAAGGCGAAGAACGCCACACCGGTCGCGATAATGTCGCGCCACATCGGTCGCGTAATAATGAACGCCGAGCGCGGGCGCGGCTTCTCGAGCATGACCGACTCGGTGGGCGGCAACGAGGCGAGTGCCATGGCGGCGAAGGTGTCCATGATGAGGTTTACCCAGAGCATCTGAGTGACAGTCAGCGGCGATTGCACGCCCATGAACGCGCCGGAAAGCACTATTAGGCAGGCAGCGACGTTGACCGTCATCTGGAAAAGGATGAAGCGCTGGATGTTTTTGTAGAGCGAACGCCCCCACATGACGGCGTGCCCGATAGAGGCAAACGAATTGTCGATAATCGTAATGTCGGAGGCTTCCTTGGCGACCGACGTGCCGTCGCCCATCGACAGCCCGACATGGGCGGCTTTGAGCGCCGGGGCGTCGTTGGTGCCGTCGCCGGTGACAGCTACCACCTCTCCGTTGGCCTGCAGCGCCTCGACGAGTAGCTTCTTGTCCATCGGTCGAGCGCGAGCGATAATCTTCAGTGAGCCCACACGGCGACGCAGCTCGTCGTCGGTGAGCGCTGCAAACTCCTCGCCGGTGATTATGTTGTCGTCGCCGTCGACAGCGTCGTTCCACAGCCCGATTTGGCGTCCGATCTCGCGAGCTGTGCCGGGAGTGTCGCCCGTAACGATCTTGATAGCGATGCCGGCATTGGACACCTCGGCTACAGCCGAGGGGACATCGTCGCGCACGGGGTCGGAGATAGCAACGACGCCGAGGAACGTGAAGTCGTCGACCGTCAGCTTGCCGTCGGCAATAATCTTCTCGCCGTCGGCCACGTAGCGGTAGGCGAAGCCGAGAGTGCGCATAGCCTGCGCCTGATAGCCGCGAAGAAGCGCGTCGATGTCGCTGCGGTTGGCACCGGGAGTTTCGGAGCATCGGCTGAGCACGATCTCCGGCGCGCCTTTAATATATGCGATAGTGCGTCCGGTCGAGGATTTGACGACCGTGACCATGAATTTCCGCTCGGTTGAGAACGGCAGCTCGTCGACTACCTCCACTCTCTCGCGCAGCTCGGCGTAATCTTTGCCACGCTTAGCGAGCCAGAGCAGGAGCGCGCCCTCGGTAGGGTTGCCGAGAACCTGCGGCAGCGGGCCGCTGAGGTCGAGGCGCGCAGTTGAGTTTACCGCCATACCCTCTTCGATAATCTCGTCGGGAGGGTTGCCGAAGAAATCGCTGCGGTAGACCTGCATGCGGTTTTGCGTCAGCGTGCCTGTTTTGTCGGTGCAGATTACGGTTATGGCGCCCATGGTTTCGCAAGCGTGGAGCTTGCGCACGAGGTTGTTGGTTTTAAGCATTCGGCGCATCGAATAGGCCAGCGAGAGCGTCACCGCCATCGGCAACCCCTCGGGAACCGACACGACAATCAGCGCCACGGCAATCATGACCGATTGCAGCATATATGCCACGAAATCAATCCATTCGAAATCGGGCGTAGCGAGGAAATAGCTGATTACGCGCCCCACGATAATCACCGCCGCGATAGCGTAGGAGACCTTGGCAATCAAGCGCCCGAGGCGGTCGAGCTGCTCGTCGAGCGGGGTACGCACGCTGTCGTCGATATGCGTAGCCTCGAAAACCTTGCCGTTCTCGGTGGCGTCGCCGACGGCGAGAACGCGCATAACGCCGTGACCTTCCATCACTTTCGTGCCGCGCATGGCATGGTTGGAGGGGAATGTAGCGTCGGGGTCGAACTGAGAGGCATCGACGGTTTTCCGGCAGATGGGCTCGCCGGTGAGCGACGACTCGTCGATTGACAGCTGCGTGGCTTCAAGCAATTCGCCGTCGGCGGGCACTTCCTCGCCGGTAGAGAGAATCACGATGTCGCCAACAACCACGTCCTTGCGGGGAATCTGCACGGGATGGCCGTCGCGGATAGCCTGCACCGGCTCGTCGTCGTTGACCTTATTGAGGATTTCAAACTCATTGTTAGCCTTGACCTCAAAGAAAAACGCCAGGCCGGTTGCGAGCAGAACAGCAATAAAGATACCCGCCGGCTCGAAGAAAACCCCCGGACCGTCGCCAAGCACCCACAGCTCATAGAAAGCTATGCCAAACGACAACACTCCGGCTATCAAAAGGATGATAATAAGAGGGTCGCGAAACTTAGCGAGGAACTGCTTCCAAAGCGGTTGACGTTTCGCGGGCGTCAGTATGTTTGTGCCATATCGGCTGCGGCTCTGCCGAACTTCCTCGGCAGAAAGTCCTTTATAATGGTTGCTCATCGTTCGTAGTTGAAACGCTTATAGAGTAGTGGCAGTTCGGTTATTGGGTAATCGCCATGTAGATTCCCGAGGCCGAGGCGCCGACATTGTAGCGGGTCAGCCCGTAGCCCATCTCGGCGGCGGGACCGGAGAGTGCCTGCCCGAGTCGGAAAACATCGTAGACGCTGTGGCACACAGGGCATTCGGCAACAGCCGCGTCCCGGTCGACAGCGATGCGGACATCGGCCTTCACCTCTACGGGGCAGGCAAGGTCGAAGGCTCGGGGAGTACCGTCAAAATCTCCGACAAGAAGTACACCGCCGAAGCCCGTGGCCGATACCTCCGTGTAGGGGTAGCCCGCCGGGATGCGAGAGCTCTTGATGAAGCTGCGCGAGGAGAGCGCCCCGGCAACGCCGTAGGTGTTCCAGACACCAACGTCGCCGAAGGGGATGTAGACCGGACGCGGCGGAATACGAGTGTCGTCAACGCTGTTGCAGCCCGTGGCGGCTATCAAAAGCATTGACGACAATATTTTAACGAGTATTCTCACTTATTAGCGAAGAAGGTGGTTATCAAGTTGCCAAACATGTCGGCGGCCTGTTGCATCTTTCCGCCGACGAGGGGTTTGAGCATCGGCGGGATGTCGACCTCAATCTCGCTTACCACTTGGGTGGTAGCGTCGTCGACCGGCTTGAGATTGATTGAAATCGTCAGCGGCACGGGCGACTGCGCGGCCGCGAGAGCAACGCGCTCGGGAGCAACGCGCTCCACGACATCAAACCTCATCTCGCCTACGGGCCGGGTGGTAATGATAATGGCGTCATCGGCAAACTTCACCTCGCCGAGCTTTGCGCGCTCATAGTCGGGGAGCTGGTCGAGCAGCTGCTGATAGGCACCTATGTTTGAGATTTTGTCGAAGAACTCGGCGTTGTTGCGCTCAACGACAACGGGTTTACTTGAATATTTAGCCATTCAGTTCGTATTTAGTTTCTGGCGGGAGCCCAGTTGGCGGGATCCTTGCGCCATTCTTTCAAAGTTTCAACGTCCTCTTCGCGGATATATTCGGTTTCGAGGGCAGCTTCGAGCATAGCGTTGTAGTTTGAGAGAGTGATGAGGTCGACACCGGCTTCTTTGAATCGACGCACGGCGAGGGGGAATCCGTAGGTGAAGATAGCAGCCATGCCGACAACTTCGCATCCGGCAGCGCGGATAGCCTCAACAGCCTTCAGGCTGCTGCCGCCGGTAGAGATGAGATCCTCGATGACAACCACCTTCTGTCCGGGCTTGAGATTGCCTTCGATGAGGTTTTCGAGGCCATGGTCCTTGGGGGTTGAACGGACGTAGACGTAGGGCAGGCCGAGAGTGTCGGCAACGAGCGCACCCATAGCGATAGCTCCGGTTGCAACGCCGGCGATAGCGTCGGGAGCCTCGAAGTTCTCCATGATGAGACGGCACATCTCAACTTTGATGAAGCTGCGCACATCGGGATATGAGAGGGTTTTGCGGTTGTCGGTGTAGATAGGAGAGTTCCAACCCGAAGCCCAGGTGAAGGGCAGCTCAGGCTGCAGCTTTATGGCACTGATTTTAAGGAGTTTCTCAGCGAGAATACGTTCGATGGGTTTCATGATAATAAGTTTTTTGCAAATTTTGGCGGTTTTTTCAGCTACAAAGTTAACACGTTGGCGTTGCAAATCCAAATTTTTTGCGTAGATTTGCAGAAAAGTAGACAGAATTGTCTGTTTGCGCCACACACATTAAACCTCTCGGCGGCTTTCGAATCAATAACATAAACGCTTTCAACGCTAACCCCCGAGCGTGTTTAATCTTAAAAAACTTACTACTATGACCGGAAAATCACTCACAGTCGCAGCCATTGCATTAGCAATGATGCTCAGCGCCCATTCAGCCGATGCCCAGCGCCACAACGGTGCAAGCCGCGGCAAGGAGAAAACCGAGCAGACCCGGAAGAGCAGCAACAGCTCTCGCCCCGGTAGGACCGACCGCGGCAGCTCCGACTCGACAAACCGCAACCAACAGACGCGTCCCTCGTCGCAGAAAAAGAAAGAGGATAAGGCAACAACGCGCCCCGGACGCAACCAGAAGGTCACGGGCAACCAGAATAACAACAATAATCGCCCGAGCAACAACGGCTATCGTCCGGGCAACAACAATAACAACAATAACAACAATAACCGCCCGAACAACAACGGCTATCGCCCGGGCAACACAAACCCCGGCAACCATAAGCCCAACGTTCGCCCGTCCTACAACCAGACACCGAACCATAGCCCCGCTGCAGCTCCGGCACCAACTCCTAAGCCGACTCCTACCCGCCACCCGGTTGCTTTGCGTCAGTCCGCCCTGCGTCCGTCGATGATTGTGCCGCCTGTGCGCCCGTATCGTCCGCCGGTGCGCCCATGGCGTCGCCCGACTCCCCCTCCGGCATGGCGTCCCTGGCACGGACCGTCGCTCGCCGGAATTCTCGGACTGACATTCGGCACGGCGATAGGAGTGTCGCTCGACTATCTCTACGGCAACAACTACTTCGTAGACGGCTATAGCGACGACGTTGTTTATCTGCGCAACGTCAACGAGATGAACTACGTTTGGCCCGACGCCACGCTCTACTATGGTCCCGGCGGTCTGACCGGCTCGCAGTTCAGCTACTCGACCACCTATCGCGACATGACGCGCTACAACAACCTCTACATGCAGCTCGTAAACCGCTACGGACGCCCCGTAGGCTACACCAGCGTCGGTGGCACGCTCGACGCTACCTGGTTCGGGCCCGACAACGGATTCATCCGCCTGCAGTTCAACGCCATGAACCCTGGCAGCGGAACGCGATTCTACACCACCCTGGAGTTTGGCAACTGACCCCGGGGGATTGAGAAATAATAATCAGAATGTCAAATTGACAAATTGTCAAATTGACATTCTGATTTTTTGGCCGGCTGACAAATTGACAAATTGATTTTTTTTGGCAAATTGGGGATTTTGGGGGAGGCTTTGATAAAAATTAACCTTGCGGAGAATGGATTTACAAGAATAAGGCGTAAATTTGCAAGTTAGAAACATAACCTTACAAACCGAATCAACATACCAACAGACATGGAACTGATTGAGAAGATGACCTTAAAGGCCAAAGCCAATCCTCAGCGGATTGTGCTTCCGGAGGGCACAGAACCCCGCACGCTGACAGCAGCCAACCGCATCATAGCCGAAAAGCTCGCTGAAATAATCCTCATCGGCGACCCCGTTGAAATCATGAAATTAGCCGAGGATATGGGACTTGACCACATCAAGGGAGCCAAGATTGTGAACCCTGCCGACGAAGCCGTCATCGACCGTTACGCTCCGCTCTTCTTTGAGCTGCGCAAGAAGAAAGGAATCACGATGGAGGAGGCCCGCCTGACAACCGCCAATCCTCTCTATCTGGGTTGTTTGATGGTTAAATCGGACGACGCCGACGGCCAGGTTGCCGGCGCCATGAACACCACGGGCAACGTGCTACGCGCCGCCTTCCAGGTAATCAAGACCCAGCCGGGCATCAGCGTCGTTTCGGGCGCATTCCTGATGCTCCTCCCCGAGAGACTGAATTTCGGCACCGACGGCATCATGATTTTCGCCGACTGCGCCGTTGTTCCCGACCCGACCGCCGAGAATCTCGCTCAGATAGCAGTTTCGGCAGCTCAGACCGCCCGCGACATTGCCGGCATCGAGCCTCGCGTAGCCATTCTGTCGTTCTCGACCAAGGGCAGCGCCAAGCATGAGCGCGTAGATAAAGTGATTCGCGCCACGGAGATTGCCCACAAAATGGCCCCCAATCTGATTCTCGACGGCGAGCTTCAGGCCGACGCAGCCATCGTGCCCGGCGTAGCCAACACCAAGGCTCCGAACAGCCCGCTCAACGGCCGCGCCAACGTGCTCGTGTTCCCCTCGCTCGAGGTTGGCAACATAGCCTATAAGCTCGTGCAGCGCCTTGGTGGCGTGCAGGCTGTAGGTCCGGTTCTTCAGGGACTTGCCGCTCCGGTCAACGACCTCTCGCGCGGCTGCTTCCCCGAGGATATCTACAAAACCATCATCATGACCGCCAACCAGGCTATCGGTCTGAAAGAGAACGCAAAATAAACCAATCATAACCATCAAGGAAACTGAAGAAATGAAAATTCTCGTGCTAAACTGCGGCAGCAGTTCTGTAAAATACAAACTCATCGACACCGACACCGACCGCACCCTCGCTGAGGGAGGCGTTGAGAAAATCGGCCTGAACGACGGATTTCTGAAATTCAAACGCGCCGACGGCACCAAAGCCATCACCGAGCTTGGGCTTACCGACCACAAAGGTGCCGTTCAGGCAATCCTCAACAACCTGACCGACCCGAAAGAAGGCTGCATCAAGAGCTACTCGGAGATCGACGCTGTTGGTCATCGCGTTGTGCACGGCGCAGAGAAGTTCAACACCAGCGTGCTGATTACCGACGAGGTTATCCAGCAGGTAAAGGACTGCTACGACCTTGCCCCGCTCCACAACCCCGCAAACATCACCGGCATCGAGGCTATCTCGGCGCTGATGCCCGAGGTTCCGCAGGTAGGCGTGTTCGACACCGCCTTCCACCAGACGATGCCCGCAAAATCGTTCATGTATGCCCTCCCCTACAAATTCTATAAAGAGGATGGCGTTCGCCGCTACGGCTTCCACGGCACGAGCCACCGCTACGTTTCGCAGCACGCAGCCGAATTCCTCGGCCTCGACCTGAAGAACCTGAAGATGGTAACCTGCCACATTGGCAACGGCGGCTCAATCACCGCAGTGCTCAACGGCAAGAGCGTCGACACCTCGATGGGTCTCACCCCGACCGAAGGCCTGATGATGGGCACCCGCGTTGGCGACGTTGACCCCGGTGCACTTACCTTCCTGATGCTCAAACACGGCTACAGCGCCGACGATATCCAGAAGATCATCAACAAAGAGAGCGGTGTTGCCGGAGTCAGCGAAATCTCCAGCGACATGCGCGAAATCGAGGCAGCCGTCAACGCCGGCAACGAGCACGCCAAGTTGGCTCTCGACATGTATGAGCAGCGCATCCTGAAATATATCGGCGCCTACGCAGCCGAGATGGGCGGACTGGACGTGATTGTGTTCACCGGCGGCGTCGGCGAGAACCAGACCGGCGTGCGCGAGAACGTCTGCGCTCCCCTGGCATTCATGGGTGTGGAGATCGACAAAGAGCTCAATGCCCGCACCCGCGGCACCGAAACCGAAATCTCAACCCCCGCGTCGCGCGTGAGGGTTGTAGTTATCCCGACCGACGAGGAGCTAATGATAGCCCGCGACACGCAGGAGATCGTCAGCGCCCTCAAAAAGTAATAACACCTCTGACAATGACAAAAATTAGAGCAGCAATCGTAGGCTACGGCAACATCGGTCATTTCGTGCTCGACTCGCTCCAGGCAGCCGACGATTTTGAGATAGCCGGCGTTGTTCGCCGCAATCCCGCGAATGTTCCGCCGGAACTCACCCCCTACAAGGTTACCGACAATATCGACGACCTCGGCAAGGTCGACGTAGCTATTCTCTGCACGCCGACGCGCGAAGTTGAGAAACACGCCGCAGTTCTCCTGGCAAAAGGCATCAACACGGTCGACAGCTACGACATCCACACGTCGATAGCCGCCCTGCGCACTGAGCTCAACAAAGTAGCCCGCGAGCATGGCACAGTAGCCATCATCTCGGCCGGCTGGGATCCCGGAAGCGACTCGATTGTACGCGCACTGATGCAGGCCGCCGCCCCCAAGGGAATCACCTACACCAACTTCGGCCCGGGCATGAGCATGGGTCACACCGTCTGCGTGAAATCGAAAGCCGGAGTGAAAAACGCGCTGTCGATGACAATTCCGCTCGGCACGGGCATTCATCGCCGCATGGTCTACGTTGAACTTGAACCCGACACCAACCTCGACGAGGTTACGCGCGCCATCAAGGAGGATCCCTACTTCGCTTCGGACGAAACCCACGTAGTTCAGGTAGCCTCGGTCGACGAAGTGAAGGATATGGGTCACGGCGTGAACATGGTTCGCAAAGGCGTCTCGGGTCGCACTCAGAACCAGCGCTTTGAGTTCAATATGTCGATCAACAACCCTGCGCTGACCGCCCAGATTCTCGTCGGCGTAGCCCGCGCATCGATGCTTCAGAAGCCCGGTGCCTACACGATGATAGAGATTCCGGTAATCGACCTTCTGCCGGGCGACCGCGAGGAGAATATCCGTCATCTCGTCTGATTGCTGAATGACCGACGTCATAACACAACGACTAACGGAGATAGCCGACTTCGTGTGCGGCTATCCCCTTTTTCTTACCCTGATAGGGGGCGGCCTGTGGCTGTTCTTCTCGTCGGGGATGGTATCGCTGCGTCGACTGCCCGAGGCGCTGCGCACACTGCGGCGGCGTCCCGGAGCCGACTCCGGTGGTGGTATCTCGTCGGCCCAGGCGCTGGTGTCGGTCGTGGCCGCCACCGTCGGGATGGGCAACATTGCAGGCGTAGCGATAGCAATAGCCATGGGCGGACCGGGAGCAGTGTTCTGGATGTGGGTGAGCGCCATCGTCGGGATGAGCACGAAATACCACGAAGGGGTGCTCGCCGTGAAGTTCCGCTCCACATCGCCCGAGGGCACGCACTGCGGCGGCACGATGCACATAATCGAGCGCGCCATGGGCAAAAGCTGGCGACCGTTGGCCGTAGGGTTTGCCGTAGCGGGCATGTTCGGCACACTCTGCATCATGAACGCCAACCAGCTGGCCGAGGCTCTCGCTGCCGCCACCGGCGCCACGGCCGAGAATGAGATGCTCGTAAAACTCACGATAGGCATCGCGATAGCCGCGACGGTAGCGTTGGTTGTGCTCGGCGGCATTCGCCGCATAGCGAGCGTAGCGACGGTAATGGTGCCGTTTATGGTCGGCGCCTACTTCTTGATGGTTTTCTACATTATCGTCACCCATTTCGACGCCGTGCCTGCTGTAGTCCGGTCGATTTTCAGCAGCGCGTTCAGCCTTGAGTCCGGCTGGGGAGCCCTCGCGGGGATAGCCATAATCGGCGCCCGCCGCGCCGCGCTGGTCAACGATGCCGGCGTCGGCACAGCCTCAATAATGCACAGCACGTCGGCCAACACGGAGCCCGTCAGCGAAGGGCTCGTGGCGATGCTCGGTCCGGCAATCGACTCGGGCTTCGTCTGCACTCTGACCGCCTTCGCCATTCTTCTCGGCGGCGAGATTACGCCCGGCGAGAGCCAAGGGCTGACGCTCGCGCTGAACGCCTTCGGCTCAAACATCCCCGCGGGCGAGTATCTGCTAACGGCAATCGTGACGTGCTTCGCAATGTCGTCGATGTTCACCTACTCATTCTACGGGTCGAGCTGCGCCGCCTA
>CAYNSG010000057.1:0-1348 GCA_964399885.1 uncultured Bacteroides sp. | reverse complement strand
ACAACTCTATGCTGACACCCGACGAACGCCTTGCGCTTGAAGAGAAGGTCATAGCGATGCTCCACACAGTCTACGACCCCGAGATTCCCGTCGACATCTATAGCCTCGGGTTAATCTACAATATCGACATCGACGATGATGCCAACCTGAAAATCGACATGACGCTGACAGCACCCAACTGCCCCGCCGCCGACTTCATAATCGAGGATGCTCGCATAAAACTCGAGAGCATCGAGGGAATTAAAAGCGTTGATATCCGCATCGTTTTCGAGCCGGAATGGACCAAGGATATGATGAGCGACGAGGCTAAACTCGACCTCGGATTTATGTAAACACTTGATGGCTCGCACACTGACATATTTCATCTCCGACCTCCATTTGGGCTCGCGCTGCGTTGCCGACCCCCGCGCTCATGAGCGGGCTATCGTAGGCTGGCTCAACTCGATTGAGCCGACCGCTAAGGTGCTCTACATATTGGGCGATGCGCTCGACTATTGGTTTGAGTATCGCACGGTTGTGCCTCGCGGCTATGTGAGATTTTTCGGCGCGTTGGCTCGCCTGGCCGATGCAGGAGTCGAGATAACATGGCTGAAAGGAAACCACGACATCTGGATTTTCGACTATCTGCCCTCGGAGATAGGGTTGACGGCAGTTGACGGCATCGTTGACCGCACAATCGACGGCAAGCGGTTCGTGATGGAGCATGGCGACGGCGTCGGCGAGCTGCGCCCGTCGTATCGCCGGATGCAGCGGATTTTCCGCGACCAAACTTGCCAGCGGCTCTTTGCGGCTATCCATCCGCGCTGGACTGTGCCGTTCGCCCACCGATGGTCGTCGCACAGCCGAAAGATCGGCGCTGCCGCCCCGGCGAAAATCTCGACCGCCGACCCGCTCGTGAAGTTCGCCGAAGAGTATATGGCACAGCACGGCCATGTAGATTATTTCATGTTTGGTCACCGCCACACCTTAGCGGAAATCAACGTTGCCCCCGACTCACACCTATATATAATAGGCGACGCGTTCCGGCGGATGACCTACGCGGTTTTCGACGGCGAGAAAGTCGAAATCCGGCATTTTGACTCAAATTAAAAAATATTAACAAATGAGACTTTTGATGGACGATTTGTTATATTGCTGTTTTATAGACGCTTAGTCTTTTTGCAAGCTAAACATGCGCAAGAATTATGTTAAACAACATACTTTTTTATTTGTCGAAAGCGGAAAATAGCCAATACCTTTGTAACGCAAACCTAAAAGCAATCTTTTTTACCTTACGATTTTTTATTCATGAAACTCATAAAAGGAGACACCGCCGAGGCCTCTCCTTTTTTTGATTACTTTCTTTGGG
>CAYNSG010000056.1:0-12170 GCA_964399885.1 uncultured Bacteroides sp. | reverse complement strand
AGCAATTGGCTCACGATTATTATCGTGTTTGTAGTTGGAATACTACTAATCGTATGGCACCAGCGCATCGACATCCTTTCGTGGATAGTCATATCCGTCGGTCTCATGCTCGTGATTCCCGGGCTCTACAGCCTCATCTCGGCGATGGTTCGCAAAAAGGAGGATGGAAAAATCAACTATTCAGCCTCGTCGGCATCGATTGTTGCGAGCGTCGGCGCGCTTGCCTTGGGCATCTGGATGATTGTCAACCCGGCGTTCTTCGTTGGCTTGTTGGCCTATATCTTTGCCGCGATATTGATTCTCTACGGCATCTACCACATCATTGTCATCGGGTTCCGGGCCAAGCCGATAATCATGCCCGGATGGTTCTACATCATCCCGGTGCTGATGATAATTGCCGGCGTGGTTCTGCTCTGCACGAGCGTACGCACGCTCAACTCCGTCGTGGTTCTCATCACGGGAATTGCACTTGTGGCCTCAGCCGTCAACTCGATGCTCGAGACAGTCTCTATGACTCCGACTCGGATGAAGCAGGTTGAGCAGCATCCGACTGACAGTCAGGAATAACGGCTCCGGGGAATCGCATCTCAATGTAGCTGCGGACGAGCGCAACAATCTTATCCATCGGCAGCAGCGATGTGTCGAGCGTAAGGTCGTAGCTGGCTGCAGCTCCCCAGGTTTTATCTGTATAGAAATTATAGTAATTGGCGCGTAGACGGTTGACTTTCTCAGCTTTCGCACGCGCCTTTTCGCGCGTCAGGCTCGGGTCGCGCCGCATGATTCGTTCGACGCGCGCATCCATCGGGGCGTGGACAAAAATGTTGATAACAGCCGGATGGTCGCGCAGAACATAGTCGGCCGAGCGACCCACAATCACGCACGAACCCTTGTTGGCCAGCGACTGTATGAAATCGCTCTGGGCGCGATAGAGCGAATCATCGGATATCGACGTCGACCCGGCATAATAGTTGGCCGGGGCGAGCCCGAAAGCAAACGAGAACAACCCGTTGAGAAACGACGGCACGCGCTCGTCGTTCTTCTCAAAGAACTCCGTGCTGACGCCCGCACGCTTGGCGGCCTCGCTCAGCAGCTCCTTATCGTAGTATTTGAACCCTAATGCTTTTGCCAATTGGATGCCAAGGTCGCGACCACCGCTGCCAAACTGGCGTCCAATAGTAATGGCGATGCCGGGACATTTCTTTTCGTTGTTCATCGTCGGTTTGCTTTTGTTTACCGCAAATGTAGACAATTCAATCGAAACTGCCAAAAACGTCGACATTTTTTTATCACTCTGTTTGCAAAACAGCCGAAAAATATTAATTTTGCAACCATAACATGAACAATGCCCCTCATGTGGACGTTTTAACAGCTTAATATGGAAAAAATCGACAGCCTTGACCGAAAAATTCTCGGCATAATCATCAACAATGCGCGCAAACCGTCGAAAGAGGTCGCGCAGGTTTGCGGCGTGAGCCGCGCTGCTGTCCATCAGCGTATACAGAAGATGACAGAACTCGGCATTATCACCGGTTCGGGCTACCACATCAACCCGAAAAAGCTCGGCTACCGCACGTGCACCTACATTGGCGTCAACTTGGAGCGCGGCGCGATGTACCACCGCGTCGTCCCCGAGCTGGAGAAAATCCCCGAGGTAGTTGAATGCCATTTCACAACCGGCCCCTACACGATGCTCATCAAGCTCTATGCCCGCGACAACGAGCACCTGATGGAGCTTCTCAACGGCAAAATCCAGAATATCCCGGGCGTCACCGGCACCGAGACGCTCATCTCGCTCGACCATAGCATAGTCCGCGAGCTCCCCGTCGACCGCCGCGACTGACGCGCAGCACCTACAATCCTACCGCTGCTATTACTGCGGCAGGATTGTTGTGTAGTCCTGGCGCTGCATCAGCAGGTCGCACGAGCGGCGGAAAATCGGGTCGAGATGGTTGACAGCGCGATAGTAGGTTGACTGTTCAAACAGATCGCGGCCTATCAATCCTTTGACGATTGAACGAATGGCGGGCAAGCTCGTCTGATAGCCAACGCTGTCGAGCGGCAGTCCGTCGCGGGTGGCCATCGACGTGATGCTGTCGAGCATCGCGCTGTCGACATCAAAGCGGTCGATAAATGCGTTTTCGGTCGGATAGAGCCGCTTGAGCTGCACGCGGTTGTTGTCGATATATTCGTTGCAGAAGCGCGGTATTATCGAGCGCGCAACCAGGTCGCGATAGTAGTCGGAATAATATGCGGTGTCGATTGGCACAAACACGTCGGGCATGATGCCCCCGCCGCCATAAACCGTGCGGTGAAGTCGCAGCGTCTCGCAGCGAAGCGAGTCGGCGAAATGAACACTGTCGGCCGACGTGAACTCTCCGCCGCGATAACGGCGCATCATGTCGGCGTTGTAAGCATCCTCGTCGCCGGCGGTGTAGGGCTTCTGGATGCAGCGACCCGAAGGCGTGTAGTAGCGCTGAACAGTCAGGCGAATCATCGAGCCGTCGGCGAACGGGTAGGGGCGCTGAACGAGTCCCTTGCCGAATGTGCGACGTCCTACAACGACTCCGCGGTCGTTATCCTGCATCGCGCCGGCAAAAATCTCGGCAGCCGAAGCCGAGAACTGGTTGACGGCGACAACGAGCCGTCCGTCGGTCATTATCCCCTGATGCTCATTGTAATATTTTGCCGAGGGAGCGTTGCGCCCTTCGGTGTAGACGATTAAATCACCTTTGTTGAGGAAAAGTCCGGCCATCTCGACGGCAGCGCCGAGAATACCGCCGCTGTTATCCTGCAGGTCGATAATCAGGTCGCGCATCCCCTGTTTTTTAAGCTTAACGACGGCGTCGCGAATCTCCTCCGGGGTTGTCTCGGCGAAGAGCGTCACCTTGATGTAGCCCGTTGTCGGGTCGACCATATAGGCTGAGCTAACGCTATAGGTCGGGATATCGTCGCGCACCACGTTGAAGCGCAGCGTGTCGGCAACCCCGCGGCGCAGAACCGACAGCACAGCCGTCGACCCTTTCGGCCCGCGCATCTGCTTGACGGCGTCGTTCTGCGGCAGCTTGATGCCGGAGATAACGGTGTCGTTGACGGCCATTATGCGGTCGCCGGGCTGAACGCCCACCTTTTCCGACGGGCCGCCGGCTACGGTCTGGATCACGCGCACCGTGTCGTCGAGCATATTAAACTGAATCCCGATGCCGGAGAAATTGCCCTGAAGCGGCTCGGTGAAAGCGCGTGTCTCCTCGGCGTCTGTGTAGGTTGAATGGGGGTCGAGAGTGCGGAGCATGGCGCGGATAGCCTCGTCGGTTAACTTCTTGCTGTTTACAGTGTCGACATAGTCTCGATCTATCAGAAAGCGCACAGCACCAATTTTCTGAATGCCGTCGAAGCGCTGCCCTTGAGCAGAGGTTGAGAATGCGGTCAAGGCCGCGAATATGGCGATAGATAGTATATGTTTCATGTTTAAGAGTTACTTAGGGTAGAAATTTCGATGTGTCGTAGCCGAAGCGCTGAAGCTCGCGGACGGCCGACGAACTGATTGATGAATATTCAGGTGAGGCGACCAGGAGCACCGTGTCGATGCCCGAGATGCGGCGGTTGAGCTCGGCGAGCGACCGCTCATAGTCGTAGTCGGCAGCCGAACGGACGCCGCGAACCATCACCGTTGCCCCGGCCTCGCGGGCGGCGTCGACCGTCAGCCCTTGCCATTCCATAACCTCAACGCCGGCGATATCGGCAACTGCGCGGCGAATGGCGTCGAGGCGCTGCTCGACAGCACGCTCGTCGGTAGCCTTGGCGGGATTAATGCCGACGGAAATTACCACTCGGCCAAACATCTCGCGTGCACGGCGGACGATGTCGAGATGGCCGAGCGTAAAGGGGTCGAACGACCCGGGGAAAAGTGCGGTTGTCATAGAGCTTCGTCGATTTCGCGGTCATCCTCTACAACAAGGTTCTCGATAATAAAGTTCTGGCGTTCAACCGTGTTTTTGCCCATGTAGAACCGCAGCAAGCGGCTGACGCAGTCGGCTTTATGGATATTCACCTGGTCGAGGCGGATATCCTTGCCGATGAACCCCTGGAACTCGTCGGGAGAAATCTCGCCGAGGCCTTTGAATCGGGTTATCTCAGCGTTGTCGCCAAGCTTCTCGATGGCGGCTATGCGCTCCTCGTCGGTGTAGCAGTAGTAGGTTTCGTCGGGCTTCTCAGCTCCGCGCTTTTTGCCGGCGCGCTTGGCGGTTTTTTTGTTGCGCACGCGGAAGAGCGGCGTCTGCAGTATGTAGAGGTGGCCCGATTTAATCAGGTCGGGATAGAACTGGAGGAAATAGGTGAGCAGCAGCAGACGGATGTGCATTCCGTCGACATCGGCATCTGTCGCGATAATCACCTTGTTGTAGCGGAGCTTGTCGAGACCGTCCTCAATGTCGAGCGCAGCCTGCAGCAGATAGAACTCCTCGTTCTCGTAGACCACTTTCTTGGTCTTGCCGAATGTATTCTCGGGTTTACCGCGCAGCGAGAACACGGCCTGAGTCTCAACGTTGCGGATTTTGGTGATTGAGCCGGCTGCCGAGTCGCCCTCGGTCAGGAATATGCTCGATTCGAGTTTCTTATCTTCGGGACCTTTGGTGTCGGAGAAATGATAGCGGCAGTCGTAGAGCTTCTTGTTGTAGACCGACGTTTTCTTCGCCTGCTCGCGCACCTTCTTTGTCAAACCCGCCATAGCCTTGCGCTCCTTCTCGTTGGCCTGAACTTTCTTGATAATCGCCGAAGCTATGTCGAGATTGCGGTGGAGATAGTTGTCGACCTCGGTAGAGATGAAATCGCCGATAAACTTCTGTATTGTCGGGCCGCCTTTGGCAACCTCGCGCGAGCTGAAGCGAGTTTTGGTCTGGTTGTCGAAGCTGGGATTTTCTACGCTGATAGAGATTGCGGCTACGATGCCGCTGCGGATATCCGACGGCTCGAACGAGCTGTTTTTCGAATAATCCTTGATTGTGCGCGCTATGGCCTCCTTGAAGGCTGCCAGGTGAGTGCCGCCGAGCACAGTGTACTGGCCGTTGACAAACGAGTAGTACTCCTCGCCGTAGCGGTTGGCGTGGGTGAACGCTATCTCGATGTCCTTTCCTTTCAGGTGGATAATCGGGTAGAGCGGGTCGTTGGTCATATTCTCCTGCAGCAGGTCGTACAGACCGTTTTTCGACACGAATCGCTCGCCGTTGTAGATGAGCGTCAGCCCGTTGTTGATATACGAGTAGTTGCGCACCATCGTGCGGATAAAATCATCGCGGAACGCATAGCCCTCGAAGATTTGGTCGTCGGGGCTGAAGCGGATGAATGTTCCGTTGGGTTCGGTGGTGTCGTTGATTCCGGTGTCGGCGATCAGACGGCCGCGGCTGTAGCTAACGGTGCGCGTCTTGCCGTCGCGATAAGCCGTAGCTTCAAACGTCGCCGAAAGAGCATTGACCGCCTTCAGTCCCACGCCGTTGAGACCCACAACCTTCTGGAAAGCCGTGGAGTCGTTGAACTTAGCGCCGGTGTTGATTTTCGAAGTGACGTCGGCGAGAGCGCCAAGTGGGATTCCGCGGCCGAAGTCGCGAACAGTCACCTCGCGGTCGGCAACCGTGATAATAATTCGCTTGCCGTTGCCCATCGTAAACTCATCGATACTGTTGTCGACGGCTTCTTTTACGAGCACATAAAGGCCGTCGTCGAACGTTGAGCCGTCGCCGGTCGTGCCGATATACATGCCGGGGCGCTCGCGCAGGTGGGCCAACCAGTCGAGCGAACGTATATCTTCTTCAGTATAGTTATTAAGTGAGGCTTCTTCGCGTGTCAGCGCTGCATCCTGCTCTTCGGGCAGCGGCTCATTAAAGGTCTGTTCAGTCATAGTGTGAGAATCAACACACAAAGTTAATCATTTTCTGCCAAACTCGCAAACCCGGCGCTCACGCCGCCCGACCCGGGCTCATTATCGGCAAAATGTCAATTTGACAATTTGACAAATTGACAATTTGATATTTCCCCCGCTCACCCTCTGAGCGCAAAAAAGCGCCTCCGGAGGGGTTGGCTCCGGAGGCGCTATGGGTGATTAGACGTCAGTTATCAGTCAGCGCATTTGGCTTTGATAAACTCGCGGTTGAGGCGGGCGATATTGCTCAGGGGCACGTTCTTGGGGCACTCAGCGGCGCAAGCACCGGTGTTGGTGCAGTTGCCGAAGCCGAGCTCATCCATGCGGCGCACCATGGCGCGTGCACGGCGTTTGCGCTCAACCTGGCCCTGGGGCAGAAGAGCAAACTGGCTAACCTTGGCCGAAACGAAGAGCATAGCCGAACCGTTTTTGCAAGCAGCAACGCAAGCGCCGCAACCGATGCAGGTTGCAGAATCCATAGCCACGTCGGCAACAGCCTTCGAGATAGGCGTTGCGTTGGCGTCGGGAGCACCGCCGCAGTTGAACGAAACGTAGCCGCCGGCCTGCTGAATCTGGTCGAAAGCGTTACGGTTAACCATCAGGTCGCGAATCACGGGGAATGCAGCTGAGCGCCAGGGCTCGATGGTGATGGTGTCGCCATCGTTGAACTTACGCATGTGGAGCTGGCAGGTTGTGATTCCCTGCACGGGTCCGTGTGGGTGACCGTTGATATAGAGCGAGCACATGCCGCAGATGCCTTCGCGGCAGTCGTTGTCGAACACCACGGGCTCTTCTCCTTTCTCGACGAGCTGCTGGTTGAGCATGTCGAGCATTTCAAGAAAGCTGCTTCCGGTCGAAACGTTGTCGAGATGGTAGTTCTGGAAGCTTCCTTTCTCTTTGGGGCCTCTCTGGCGCCAGATCTTAAGGTTTACGCTTATTGTATGTTCCATTTGTTGTTTCTGTTAAAGAGTTGATGAGAGTGGTGTTACCATTACGACTTATAGTTACGTGTCTGCACCTGGATAGCCTCATATTTGAGGGGCTCTTTGAGCAGGATGGGCTTCTCGTTGTCGCCGGTGTATTTCCAGCAGCTGACATACATGTAGTGTTCGTCGTCGCGTTTGGCTTCGCCATCGGCGGTCTGATACTCTTCGCGGAAGTGAGCGCCGCACGATTCGTTGCGGTGGAGAGCATCGATAGCCATCATCTTGGCCATCACGAGGAAGTCCTCGAGGCGGAGAGCCTTTTCGAGCTCGGTGTTCAGGTCGTCGGGACGGCCAACGATGCGCAGGTCGGTGTAGAACTCTTTGCGGACGTCCTCAAGCTCGTCGATAGCCTTCACAAGGCTCTGGAGCGTGCGGCCCATACCTACGAGGTTCCACATCACGTGACCCAGACGTTTGTGGATTTCGTCGGGGCTCTTTGTGCCCTTGATAGCCATCAGGCGGTCAATGCGGTCGCGAACGCCTTTCTCGGCTTCGTCGAACTCTTTGGTGTCGGTCGAGAAGTGGGGAACTTTGATCTGGTCGCTGAGATAGTTCTGCATGGTGTAGGGCAGAACGAAGTAGCCGTCGGCCAAGCCCTGCATGAGAGCAGATGCGCCGAGGCGGTTAGCGCCGTGGTCGGAGAAGTTACATTCGCCGATAGCGAAGAGGCCTTTGATTGATGTCTGGAGCTCGTAGTCAACCCAGATGCCGCCCATCGTGTAGTGGGATGCGGGGAAGATCATCATAGGGGTCTCGTAGGGGTTGTCGTCGGAGATCATCTGATACATATCGAACAAGTTGCCGTAGCGGTCGCGGACAACGTCGGCGCCCAGACGCTCGATGGCATACTTGAAGTCGAGGTAAACGGCGTTGCCTGTGCCTACGCCATAGCCTGCGTCGCAACGTTCTTTAGCCGCACGGCTGGCGATGTCGCGGGGGCAGAGGTTGCCGAATGCCGGATAGCGGCGTTCGAGATAGAAGTCGCGGTCCTCGTCGGGGATATCGGTCGGTTTTTTCTTGCCGGCGCGGATAGCCTCGGAGTCTTCTTTCTTTTTGGGCACCCAGATGCGGCCGTCGTTGCGCAGCGATTCGCTCATGAGGGTGAGCTTCGACTGGTCTTCGCCATGAACGGGGATACAGGTGGGGTGGATCTGAGTGAACGCGAGGTTTGAGAGATAAGCGCCTTTCTTGAACGCCTGGATAGCGGCCGAGCCGTTGCAACCCATAGCGTTGGTCGAGAGGAAGAATGTGCGTCCGTAGCCGCCGGTTGCGAGAACAACGGCGTGGGCGGCGTAGCGCTCGAGCTCGCCGGTGATAAGGTTGCGGACGATGATACCGCGTGCGCGGCCGTCGATGATAACGACGTCGAGCATCTCGCGACGGTTGAACGAGCGAACCTGGCCTTTCTCAATCTGGCGGTTGAGCGAAGCGTAAGCGCCGAGAAGGAGCTGCTGGCCGGTCTGGCCTTTAGCGTAGAACGTACGGCTAACCTGTGCGCCGCCGAACGAACGGTTGGCCAACAGGCCGCCGTATTCGCGGGCGAAGGGAACGCCCTGCTGAACGCACTGGTCGATGATGTTGTTTGAAACCTCAGCCAGACGATAGACGTTGGCTTCGCGCGAACGGAAGTCGCCGCCTTTCACGGTGTCGTAGAACAGACGGTAAACCGAGTCGCCGTCGTTCTGATAATCCTTGGCTGCATTGATACCGCCCTGAGCTGCGATCGAGTGAGCGCGGCGGGGTGAATCCTGGATGCAGAAATTATATACGTTGAAGCCGAGTTCGGCGAGTGTTGAAGCTGCCGATGCGCCGGCGAGACCGGTGCCTACGACGATGATGTCGAGATTGCGCTTGTTGGCGGGATTGACGAGTTTCTGGTGAGCCTTGTAGTTGGTCCATTTCTCAGCGACAGGACCTTCGGGAACCTTCGAGTCAATCTGATATTCGGGGAGTTTTGCGGATTCTATGTCGGCATAGTCCTTCATGATGGGCGTTGAGTCTATCATCCCCTCGAGATTCTTAATATCTGCCATATCTTTATGTGTGTGATATTAGTTGTTAATTAAATCAGCAGCCGGCCATAGCGCGGACTGTGAACACGATAGCTTCGACGATGAAGAGAACCACAACGATTGAGGTCCACCACATGCCGATGCATTTCAGACGGTTGATCCAGATGTCGTTGTCCCAACCACAGCTCTGGAACATCGACCAGAAACCATGGTTCATGTGGAACCACAGAGCAACGAAACCGATGATGTAGACAACGGGAGTTACCCAGCAGGAGAATGCCAGATTGATGAAGAGCATGCCATCCTGAGGATCGGGAGTGTGAACGCCCATGATTTCAGCGAGCTGCATCTTTGCCCAGAACTGAATCAGGTGAACTACGAGGAAGGCCAGGATGACGATACCGAGAACGAGCATGTTCTGCGAAGCCCATTCAACCTGAGCGGGTTTCTTGACCACATTGTAGCGGTCGTTACCGCGGGCTTTACGGTTCTGGATAGTCAACCAAACTGCATAGCAGATATGGATGATGAAGAGAACGGCGAGGCCTATCGAGGCAACCAGGGCATACCAGTTGGCGCCCAAGAAAGCGCAAACTGCGTTATATCCTGCGGGCGAGAAAATCGCCACACCGTTCATCAGGCAGTGAAACGTGACAAATAGGACAAGGCAAATGCCCGTGAGAGCCATCACGAACTTCCTTCCTATGGATGAGCATGTTAACCACATAGTGATAAATGTAAATTGATTATTGTTATTTGGATTGATGTCGTTTCATGGTCGGCCGTCGGCCCGATTCAACGCGCCCGCGGAGGCTCGTCGAATCTGACTATAGCGCGGTTCTTTCGGCAAAATTAATCTAAATTAACTGACTGAACAAAATTTTTCGATAATATTCGCTCTACAAAGTATAAAATATCTAACTTTGTCGAAACAACCTCCAATCCCGACCATGAGAAAAATCCTACTGACAGCGCTCTGCGCCGTTGTCGCTCTGGCGACTTTCGCTTCAACCTCAGTCAATATTATCCCGCAGCCGGTTAGCCTGACGCAAACCGACGGCGAGTTCGTCATAACCCCGACGACGACAATCTCGGCCGCCCCCGACGCTACGGAGCTTGCCGAGTATCTCCGCGACATCATCGCGACCTCGATCGGCGACGACATCAAAATAGCTCCCAAAGGCGACATTCGCCTCGCTATCAATCCGAAAGACATCGAGGCCGCCGAAGGCTACCGCCTGACCGTCACCCCCGCGAGCGTTGAAATCACCGGAGCCGATGCCGGCGGACTTTTCTATGGCATACAGTCGTTTCTGCAGCTCCTGCCGCAGCAAATCTATGCCGACCGTCCGCAGCGCGGAGTGAAATGGGCCGCCCCGTGCGTTGAGATCTTCGACGCCCCCGAACGCCCCTGGCGCGGCATGATGCTCGACGTTGCCCGATATTTCCACGACGTAGACTACGTGAAGCATTTCATCGACCTCATGGCGATGTATAAGCTCAACAAGCTGCAATTCCACCTCATCGACGACTCGGGATGGCGTCTCGAATCGAAAAAATACCCCTGCCTGACCGAAGTTGGCGCCTACGCCGGCCCGGAGCATAACAAACTCGGCGGATTCTACACTCAGGACGATATCCGCGAAATCATCGACTACGCCCGCCTGCGCAACGTAGAGGTTATCCCCGAAATCGAGTTCCCCGCCCACATCCTCTCGGCCGTCGTTGCCTACCCCTGGCTCTCTTGCACGGGTCTGCAGCATGAGCTCCCGCGACAGCACTTCATCAGCCGCGACCTTCTCTGCGTCGGCAAGGACAGCTCCATTAAATTCATCACCGACATCCTCGAAGAAACCATCGACCTCTTCCCCTCGAAATATATTAATATAGGTGGCGACGAAGCCGTCTACACCCGTTGGGAGGAGTGCCCCGACTGCCAAGCGCTGATGAAACGCGAAGGCCTCTCGAAAGCCTCCGAGCTGCAGGGTTGGCTAACCGACTCGGTTGCCCGCATGATGGCGCGCCACGACCGCACCGTCATCGGCTGGGAGGAGATTATCACACGCGGCAACGTCTCGACGCCCGTCGTGGCACTCATCTGGCACAATGTCGGCGACACCACCCTCGTAGCCCCCGGCGGACATAAAGCCATCCTCACTCCCGCAACCCACACCTATTTCGACTTCCCCGAATCCTCAACGCCCGGCGAAATTAAAGCTGCATCATGGATGCCCCCGATTTCGCTCGAACGCGCCTATTCGATGCCCGTCAACGACTACTCGCCTTCGTCGTCGGTTATCGGCGTCATGGCTTGTCTCTGGAGCGACCAGTTTATCCACGGCACTGTCCTCCAGGAGATTCCGATGCTCGACGAAAACCGCTCGGAACACTACATCGACTATCTCACCTTCCCGCGCCTGATGGCTTTGGCCGAAGTTGCCTGGGGCAAGGAGAGCCGCCGCGACTTCAATGATTTCCGCGACCGCGTCGCGACCCACTACGCCCGCCTCGACAACAAAGGCGCCGTCTACCGCGTCCCCGAGCCACTCGTGACCGACATCGCCGAGACTCCCGACGGACGCCTCGCCTTCACGCTCGCGCCCTCCGTGCCCGGCTCGCAAATCCGATACACCACCGACGGCACTTACCCGACTGTCCACTCGACGCTCTACGACGGCACCCCCGTAGTCGCCGACTCAAAAGCCGACTTCCACGCAATCACCGTCATCACCCCCAAACGCGTTTCGCTGCCGGTCTACTACGCCCCCGACTACTCGGCCTACGCCAAGTATGGCACGCTTACGTCTGAATGGGGACCGATGCAGGTGCAGCCCATCGCCGCCCCCTGGCAAATCGACGCCACGGGCAAAATCTCCGGAAACGGCACGTATGAAATCGCATTCATCCCCACGAAAGGCACTGCCCCGCTGCGCCTCGGCAACCTCCGCCTGATGAAACGCAACGAACAGCTCGCCGAAGTAGTAGCCGACAACACAATCGCCACCGGCGATGCACCCGCCGTCTACACCGTAGCTGTCGACTCCTTCGAAGCCGGCACCCCCTTCACCATCGTCGTCGACCAATTCGGTCCCGCCGGCAACGACTCCCACGGCCTCATCTTCATCCGCAAACTCTAATCTTCCATAGCCCGGGACCTCTCAATGAGCCCTATGTTTAGAATATTTTTGGCCTATCGTTATTATTCTGTTTTATGATAGTCCGCATTAGCACCTAAGGGTCGCTATGTTGCTGTTATACACC
>CAYNSG010000055.1:0-12321 GCA_964399885.1 uncultured Bacteroides sp. | reverse complement strand
CCATCGGCGTTGTCTGGAGCGGCATCAACATCGACGTTGAGTTCAACGGCCAGGCTCAGGAGAAACCCGAGCAGCCCGTAGAGCCCACAGAACCCGAATGGATTGAGCTCAACGGTCGCCTCAACATCGAATTCAACGCCTACGACATCACCGAAGGCGGCATGGAAGCCACCCTCAAAATCCATAAGGACGACGACGGCACGTTCACCTTCATGCTCCCCGACTTCATGCTCGCCCTCGACGCTGCCTGCGAGGCCGCTAACCTCGGCGACATCACCGTCGCCGGCATCACGCAGCGACAGTCCGACGTGCTGACAACATACACCGGCGCCGTTGAGAACGCCATCCTCGCCGACGGCGCAATCCATGCCGATATCAAGGTCGGTGCCACCGAAACTCCTGCCGGAACGATGCTCGTAACCGTCGATGTCAACTGGATTACCGACGACGGCCGCCGAGTGCCGATTATGGCCCGCTTCACCAACCGCCCCGAAGCCTCGGCAGCTACCGTTGAGCACGCTGCATTCACCGGACTGCTCACCCTTACCACCGACGGTGAGCCCGACCAGACTATGACCGTCACCGCCCACATCAGCCCCCGCGAGGAGGGTCGTGCTCGCTTCGTGATCGAAGGCCTGCAGGTCAACCCCGCATCGCGCGCAGCCTCGCTGGGCAACAGCGTAGCGTTCTCGAGCGTAGCCGTCAGCCGACTGACTGACCGCCTGACAAGCTACGATGGCAACAACTCGGGCATCTCAATCACCGGCTCGCTGATGGTCGACGCAACGCTCCACGCCATTGCCGACGCCGACGACCGCATCGACCTCAACCTCGAGCTGATCCTCCCCGACAGCGGCAAGATTATCACCGGACAGTTCTCGGGACGATACGATGCCGCAGCAACGAGCATCGACCGCGTTAACGGCGACAGATTTGACGACGACAGCAACGCCGAAGCCGTTTGGTTCGACCTCAACGGACGCCGCGTCAACCCCGACAACCTCCGCCCGGGCATCTATCTGCGCCGCACCGGCAGCCGCACGGAGAAAATCCTCATCAAGTAACTATGAAACCGATAAAAATAAACCTCCTCGTTAAAATCATCATCGCCATTGCCGCCGGCATCGGAATCGGCATGATTGCCCCCGAATGGTTCGGCCGACTCTGCGCGACGTTCAACGAGATTTTCGGCTCATTCCTGTCGTTTCTCATCCCGCTGATTATCCTCAGCTTCGTCACCCCCGCGATCGCCGACATAGGGCGCAAAGCCGGCGCGATGTTGCTCGCAACAGCCGCCCTCGCCTATGTAGCCACAATCTTTGCCGGCATGACCTCCTACTTCACCGACCGCTGGCTCTTCCCCTCGATGATCACCGCCGACCCCGCGCTGATGGCCGTCGAGGAGAGCGCCGCCGTTGCTCCCTGGTTCGAGATGCCGATGCCCCCGGTGATGTCGGTAATGACGGCGCTGGTGCTCGCCTTTCTGATGGGACTCGGCATAGCCTACTGCGGGTCCGACGTGCTGCGCCGCGGCGCCGATGAGTTCCGCACAATCATCTCGCTCTCGATTTCGAAAGCTATCGTGCCTCTGCTCCCGTTCTACATCTTCGGCATCTTCCTCTGCATGACCATAACAGGGCAGGTCGGCACGATTCTGATGGCGTTCCTGAAAATCATCGCAGTCATCTTCGCGCTCCACGTTTTTATCCTCGTGTTTCAATATTGCGTCGCGTCGCTTTTTGCCCGACGCAACCCGCTGAAAATGCTCTGGACAATGATGCCCGCCTACTTCACAGCGCTCGGCACTCAGTCATCGGCCGCCACCATCCCGGTGACGCTCCGCCAGGCTATCAAGATGGGCGTCAGCGAGGATGTGGCCGGATTCGTTATTCCGCTCTGCGCCACCATCCACATGTCGGGCAGCACGCTCAAGATCGTCGCCTGCGCCCTGGCGCTCATGATTATGCAGGGAATGGAGTTCGACACCCCGATGTTCATCCATTTCATCTGCCTCTTGGCCGTAACCATCATCGCTGCCCCCGGCACCCCCGGCGGAGCCATCATGGCGTCGCTCGGACTGCTCACCTCCGTGCTGGGCTTCACCGAGGCGCAAAACGCCCTGATGATTGCACTCTACATTGCCATGGACAGCTTCGGCACAGCCTGCAACGTTACCGGCGACGGCGCCTTGGCTGCCATAATCGACCGCTTTTTCGGCAGCCGCAAGAAGCCTACTGCCGCTGCATAAAATAACCTACTACTTAACTAAATGGATAATATTCTCTCGGTTGACAACGTCAGCAAAGCGTTCACCGGACATCAGGCCCTCGACTCAGTGAGCCTCGACGTGCCCCGTGGCACGGTCTACGGGCTCCTCGGACCCAATGGCGCCGGAAAAACCACGCTGATTCGCATTATCAACCATATCACCGCCCCCGACAGTGGCGAAGTGACGTTCGACGGCCATCGACTGACGGCTGCCGACGTCGCTGCAATCGGATATCTGCCCGAGGAGCGCGGTCTTTACAAAAAGATGAAAGTTGGCGAGCAAGCCGTGTTCTTCGCCCGCCTCAAAGGTCTTTCGCACGCCGACGCCACGCGGCAGCTCCGCGAGTGGTTCGACCGCTTCGAAATCGGCTCGTGGTGGAACCGCAAGGTCGAGGAGCTCTCGAAAGGCATGGCGCAGAAGGTGCAGTTTATCGTCACCGTGCTCCACCGCCCCAAGCTGCTGATTTTCGACGAGCCGTTCTCAGGCTTCGACCCTATCAACGCCAACCTGCTGCGCGACGAGATTCTGCGCCTGCGCGACGAGGGCTCAACCGTGATTTTCTCGACCCACAACATGGCGTCGGTCGAGGAGATTTGCGCAAACATAACCCTGATTAACAACGGCCATAACATCCTGACGGGCAACGTTGACGAAATCCGCCGCCAGTTCTCCGACGGCCGCTATCAGCTGACGTTCGAAGGCTCGCCCGACGAACTTATGCGTGCTCTCGAGCCCCTGGCCGAGCAGTTTATCCCCGGCGACGCTCCCCGCGGCCGCCGCACGCTCGAGCTGCTGCTCCGCCCCGGCGTTGACCTTCGTCAGCTTCTCGACCGGGCCAACGCCTCAACCTTGCTCGTTGGTTTCAACGAGGTTATGGCCTCAATGAACGATATATTCATCCGCACCGTAAGCGCGGCGCAAAACCCCACCCTGCAGTCATGACATCAAAGATAGGCATAATAATTGGACGCGAATTTTCAGAGCGCGTCCGCAAAAAATCGTTTATTTTCACGACGTTGCTGATGCCCGTGCTGATGCTCCTGATGATGGTTGCCCCGGCGCTGCTGATGGAGTTTGCCGGCGGCGACAACCGCACAATCGGCGTCATCGACAACACCGGCATCATCGCCTCTGAGCTGAAGAGCGACGACGAAACCCGGTTTGTAGCACTCAACGGCGTCGACCTCAACTCGGCCCTCGAATGCGACACGCTCAGCGGCGTGCTTTTCATCCCCTCCGAGGCGTTGAGCCGCAACGGCGGAGTGCGCTACTACTCCAACGGCGCGTCGTCGATCATGCTCGAACAAGAAATTTCCGGTCAGCTCAACGACATTATCGAGAACCACCGCCTGCGCGGCTACAACATTGAGAATCTGTCGGATATACTGGACAAAGTGCATTCCGACGTGCGCCTGCAGAGCATCCGCAACGACCGCGACGAGGGCGACAACCAGTCGTCGACCATGCTCAGCTATGCCCTCGGCATTATCCTGACGCTGATGCTCTACATGGTTCTGCTGCTATACGGCCAGATGGTGATGACGAGCATCATCGAGGAGAAAAACAACCGCGTGCTTGAGATTGTAGTCTCGTCGGTCAACCCGACGCAGCTGATGCTCGGCAAAATCTGCGGCATCGGGCTCGTGGCTGTCACTCAGATTGTTATCTGGGGCGTGCTGATTTCAGCGATGTCGGCATTCGTGCTCCCGGCAGTTGTGCCCGCCGATGTCGCCGGCCAGGTAAGCGCCCTCAACGCCGGAACGCTCGACACCTCGGCTGCTACGGTCGACACCGACCTTCTGCAGGCCGTATCGCTTATGGGCAACGTAGGCTACATCCTCAGCCTCTTCGGGCTGCTGATTCTCTTCCTCGTCGGCGGTTTCCTGCTCTATGCAGCCATCTACGCCGCTATCGGCTCGGCCGTCGACAACATCCAGGACGCCAGCCAGCTGCAGTCGTTCGTCGTCTTCCCGATTATCTTCGGAATCATCTTCGGCATGACGGCCGCCAACGACCCGACATCGACGCTCTCGTTCTGGTGCTCTCTCATCCCGTTCACTTCGCCGATGGTAATGATGGCGCGCATCCCCTCGGGCATCCCTACGTGGGAGATTGTAGCCTCGTTGGTAATTCTCTATGCGTCGTTCTTCGTGATGGTCTATATAGCCGCGAAGATCTATCGCGTCGGCATCTTCATGTACGGCAAGAAGCCTACCGTCCGCGACCTCATCCGCTGGACGCGCTATAAATAAGCTGCTTAGCTCAATAAACAACGGTGTCGGGGCGTTTCGCTTTGAAACGTCCCGGCGTTGTGCATATCTTTGGCGTTTATCTTTGTCGACAGGTTACTCGATGTAGAGAATCAGCCCTTTGAGGTATTCGCCTTCGGGGTGGTAGATGTTCACGGGGTGGTCGGCGGGTTGCGTCAGCTGGTGGAGGATGCGCACACGGCGTCGCGTCTGGGCAGCGGCTGAGAATACTGCGAGGCGAAACTGCTCTTTCGTGATTGCCTGAGAGCAGGAGAACGTGAACAGAATGCTCCCGGCGGGCATCTTCTCGATGGCGCGGGCGTTGAGCTTCTGGTAGCCGCGCAGGGCGTTGCGGATGGCGCTGCGATGTTTGGCGAATGCGGGCGGGTCGAGAACTACGAGGTCGTAGTCGCCCTCGCTGATTGAGCCGAGAAATTTGAACGCATCTTCGGCCACGGCGTTATGGCGCGTGTTGCCGGGAAAGTTGAGCGCCACATTGGCTTCGGTCAGGCTGACGGCTTTGGCCGAGCTGTCGACCGACGTCACGCGTTCGGCGCCGCCGCGAAGGGCGTAGACCGAGAAGCCGCCGGTGTAGCAGAACATGTTGAGCACGCGGCGTCCGCGGCTGTAATGTTCGAGCAGCGAGCGGTTGTCGCGCTGGTCGACGAAGAAGCCGGTTTTCTGGCCGCGAAGCCAGTCGACGTGGAAACGCAGGCCGTTTTCGGTGGCTACGTCGCCGGCAAACGAGCCGATGATATAGTCGTTCTGCGGGTCGAGTTCGGCTTTATATGGCAGGGTTGTCTCTGATTTGTAGTAGACGTTTTTGATTCCGGCGCCGGGGAGCTCAACGAGTTGGCGGGCGATGATGTCGCGCGCGAAGTGCATTCCCGGCGAATGGGCTTGCATGACGGCTGTCGGGCCGTAGACGTCGACAATCAGCCCGGGCAGGAAGTCGCCTTCGCCGTGGACGAGGCGGAAGGCGTCGGTGCCTTCGCGGACAATGCCGAGAGCGCGGCGCATCTGCCATGCCTGACGGAGTCGAGAGGCGTAGAACGTCTCGTCGATAGCTTCGTCGTCCGAGCTGAGCATCCTGACAGCAATGCTGCCAATCTGATAGTGGCCGTAGCCGAGGAAGTTGCCCTCCGAGTCGACAACTCTTACGGTGTCGCCCTCCTCAATGCCGTCGTCGGCTCGTTCGATAGCCCCGGAGAAAACCCAGGGGTGGAAGCGTCGCAGCGATTCGTCCTTGCCGCGGCGCAGCTTTATGGTTGGGTAGTTTTTCATCGGAATGCGCGGATTATATCGTTGCCGTTTGCGTAGACGAGGAGGAGCAGCAGGAAGAGCATACCGGCATACTGGGCATACTCCATCACCTTATCGTTGGGCTTTTTGCCCGAAGCGATTTCGTAGAGCAAGAAGAGAACGTGGCCGCCGTCGAGCGCGGGAATCGGCAGGATGTTCATGAACGCGAGCACAACGGAGAGAAACGCCGTTATCTGCCAGAAGCTGTACCAGCTCCACTTGGTCGGGAACAGGTTGCCGATAGCTCCGAAACCGCCAACGCTTTTGGCGCCCTCGGAGGTAAAGACGTATTTCATCGAGCCTACGTAGTTCGAAAGGGTCGATGTGCCGATTTCCCAGCCTTTGGGGAACGAGCCGAGCACGCCGTAGCGAACGGCCACGGTCGGGTAGACGTCGGTCGGGGCTTTGAGCAGGAAGCCGAGCTTGCCGCCCTCGGATGGCGTGGCGCGGAGCGTCATGGGCTTGCCGTCGCGCACGATGTGGATGTCGGTTTCGCGTCCGGCCGAGGCGAGCAGCGCGGGGACGAGCTCGGTGTAAGAGGGAGTGGCTGTGGAATCAACGCCGACAATGCGGTCGCCCTCCAGCATGCCGGCTTTGGCGGCAGCTTCGCCGGGCACCAGGCGGTCGATGAACACCGGGATGCGGAAGGTCATGAAGCCGGGAGAATCGTTGAGCTTCAGCACGAAGTTCTCCGGCAGGTCGATGACAACGCTGTCGGTGTGGTTGCGCAGCACGGTCACTTTGTCGGCTTCGACCATCTGCAGCAGATAGTCCTGCTTCGAGGCGTCGATAGGTTTGCCGTCGGCGAGCAGCGGAACGTCACCGTTGCGGAATCCTACCTCTTGGGCTATTTCAACGTAGTCCATGCCCTCGTAGGCTTCCTGCAGCGGGATGTAGCGTTCGCCCCAGTGGAATGCAATCCCCGCATATATTATAATAGCGAGGATGAAGTTGAACATGACGCCGCCGAGCATCACGAGCAGGCGCTGCCATGCGGGCTTCGTGCGAAACTCCCAGGGCTGTTCGGGCTGTGCCATCTGCTCTTTGTCCATCGACTCGTCGATCATGCCGGCAATCTTGCAGTAGCCGCCTAAGGGGAGCCAGCCGATACCATACTCCGTGTCGTGCCACGAGGCTTTGACCGTTCCGTCGGGGTTCAGGCGCTGTTTCCCGGGCTTTGGTTTCCACTTGAAGAGCGAGAACCAGGGGTTGAAGAAGAGATAGAATTTTTCGACGCGGATTCCGAACAGTCGTGCGAACAGATAATGTCCGAACTCGTGGATGATTACGAGCAACGAGAGTGCGAGAATCAGCTGCGCCGCTTTTATGAGGAATGTTTCCATGCTAATTTATTGGATTGTGACGGTTTTCGACTGCGCAATGCGGTCGGCGATTTTGGCAGCCTCGAGGCGTGCCACTAAGTTTGTGCCCACGTAGTCGTCGTAGCCCGGAGCGGCTATGAACGGCACAGTGGCGAGGGTTTCGGTTATGATTTCGTAGATGTCGAGGAAGCTTACACGGCCGTGGAGGAAGCGCTCAACGGCTATTTCGTTGGCGGCATTGATGGTGCAGGCTGTCGTGCCGCCTTCGGCGAGTGCGCGATAGGCCAGCGTCAGGCAGGGGAAGCGCTCGGTGTCGGGCTGCTCGAATGTCAGAGAGGCGTAATCGGCAATAGAGAGCTTGCGTTCGGCCGAGGGGAATCGCGTGGCATCGCCGAGAGCATACTGAATCGGCAGGTGCATATCGGGCACGCCAAGCTGGGCTTTGACGGCGCCGTCGCAGAACTCAACCATCGAGTGGACAATCGATTGCGGATGAACTACGGCCGAGATTCGTTCGGCCTCGATGTCGAAGAGCCAGCGCGCTTCGATGATTTCAAACGCTTTGTTGAGCATCGTGGCGGAGTCGATGGTTATCTTGCTACCCATGCTCCAGTTCGGGTGGTGGAGAGCGTCGGCTACGGTGACGGTTTCGAGCTGCCGGCGCGTGAAAGTGCGGAACGGTCCGCCCGAGGCTGTTATAATAAGGCGTTCAACGGTCGCGGGGTCTTCGCCGACGAGACACTGATAGATGGCAGAGTGTTCGGAGTCGACCGGCAGCATCCTTACGCCGCTCTCGCGCAAGCGGCTCGTCACCAGCTCTCCGGCTACTACGAGCGCTTCCTTGTTGGCAAGGGCAATCTCTTTGCGGGTGTCAATGGCGTGCAGCGTTGGCTCGAGGCCGCTGTAGCCCACGGTAGCTGTCACCACAGTAGTGAAATCGGGGCGCTCCATGGCGTCGGCGAGCGCACTGCTGCCGGCGGCCACTTCGATGCCGAGCGGCGCGAGCTCGTCGCGCAGCCTCAGATATTTCGTTTCGTCGGCAATGACGGCAAGCGCGGGGCGGAATCGGCGTGCCTGAGCTATAAGCTTGTCGACGTTGCTGCCGGCTGCGAGCACGCTGACCGCGAAACGGTCAGGGTTCCGGCCGACGATGTCGAGCGTCTGCGTTCCGATGGAGCCCGTACTGCCAATTATGGCAATTTGCTTTTTCCGGGGTGTCACTTCTGTCAGTTGTGTTGATTGACTCATTATTATTTTTTTCGGAATGCAAAGTTAATCAAAAAACCTTTAGCTACCGCATTTTCAGCCGAAAAGAGCGCGACAGAGACGGCGCGCCGACAAATAATTTAAAATAATTTCACCCTCTGCCGAACAAAAAAACTTAACCTTATGTTATAAATTCAAAACGCCGACGAACGATGTTGCCGAGTTTGGCACGCAGTTTGCAGCGTTTAACCGAAGACTGCAAAAAAAATCAATGTTTCATTAAAATTTATGAGAGAAATGAAAAAGAACCTTCTTTTAGCGATTGCAGGATGCGGCGCGATGCTGCTCTCTGCTAACACCGCCAAGGCTCAAGAGACGGTTGTTGTCGAGGAGTCGGTAATCACCGAGGCTCCCGTTGAGTGCAAGACTCAGTATTCCACTTCGTGGAAGGATAACTGGTTCATCCAGCTGGGTGCAGGCATCCAGATCCCCTACACCGACCACTACCTCAACCGCGGCGACGGCAAGCGTCACATCACGCCCGTCTACAACGTAGGTGTTGGTCACTGGTTCAGCCCCTACCTGGGCTTCCGCCTGACCGGTTACTACGGCAAAATTCGCTTCGACTGGGCAAGCGTACGCAAAGCCAACATGGCTAACGTCAATTTCGACCTTATGTGGGATATGTTCAACTCGCTTGGTGGCGTTAACGCCGACCGCGTATTCAGCGTCATTCCCTTCGTAGGAGTTGGCGGAACTTACACTTGGGACTTCCCCGCTTCCATGGCAGTCATCCCCGACGGCGACGGACACTTCAAAACAAAACAGTGGACTCTCCCCGTATCTGCAGGTCTGCAGCTCCGCTTCCGTCTCTGCAAGTATGTTGACTTCTTCGCTGAAGCACGTGCTAACTTCTACGGTGATGGTTTCAACAACGTAGTATCAGGCGACCCCATCGAGGCTGACCTCTCGATTTACGGTGGCTTCAACATCAACTTTGGTGGCCGCAACTTCACAGGCTACAACCCCTGCGAATATCTTGGCTACATCAACTCGCTCAACCAGCAGGTTAACGACCTCCGCGGTCAGCTCGCAACCACAGCAGCAGCTCTCGCAGCAGCTGAAGCTCAGCTCCCCTGCCCCGACCCCGAAGTTGTTGAAGCAGAAGAAGTAATCGTTAACGCTCCCATGCTCGCTACCGTTCGCTTCCGCATCGACAGCGCTCGCATCAGCGACGAGGAAATGGTTAACGTCTACAACGTAGCTGAATACCTCAAAGCTAACCCCAACGCTACAGTTACCGTTCAGGGCTATGCTGACAAGAACACCGGCACAGCAGCCTACAACATGGAGCTCTCACAGCGCCGCAGCCAGGCAGTCGTTGACGCCCTCGTTAACAAATATGGCGTAGATTCTTCTCGCCTCACCATCAAGGCTAACGGCAGCGATGTTCAGCCCTACGACGTGAACAACTGGAACCGTATCGTAATCTTCACTCAGCCGTAATCCCGACTGACACGAAGAACTTCCTCTGACACAATTATTCTCAAGGGTATATAAATCTGAGTAGCCTCCGGCCCCCACGCCGGGGGCTATTCTTTTTCCCTCCGGTAAACAATTTTCGACTATTATCGCAATAATTAACCCTCGCGGGGTTTGAAATTTTCGATTTTAATCGTATCTTTGTCGCTATGACTGCATAACCACAGAAAATTCATAAACTCAACATAAAATCCCTGAATCATGAAAAACAATCAGCAACTGATTGACCAGGTTGTTGCTAAAGCACAAACCTGGCTGGGCGAAGGATATGACGACGCCACCCGCGCTGAAGTGAAGCGCATGCTCGAAGCCGACGACAAGACTGAGCTCATCGAGGCTTTCTATAAAGATCTCGAATTCGGCACCGGAGGTCTGCGCGGAATCATGGGCGTAGGCTCTAATCGCATGAATATCTACACCGTCGGCGCTGCCACACAGGGACTCGCCAACTACCTCAAGGAAGCTTTTGCCGACCTGCCTCAGATTTCAGTAGCCGTAGGCCACGACGTGCGCAACAACAGCCGCAAATTTGCTGAAATTGTTGCCGACATCTTCTCGGCCAACGGCATCAAGGTTTATCTCTTCGACTCGTTCCGCCCCACTCCCGAGCTCTCGTTTGCCATCCGTCATCTCGGATGCCAGAGCGGCGTGAACATCACCGCTTCCCACAACCCCAAAGAATACAACGGCTACAAAGCCTACTGGGAAGACGGCGCACAGATCATCGCTCCCCACGACGTGAACATCATCAACCACGTTGAACGCATCAAAGGCATCAGCGAAATCAAATTCAAAGGCGACAAGGCCAACATACAGATTATCGGCAAAGAGGTCGACGACGCTTTCCTGACCGCCATCAAAGGACTGTCGATGAGCCCTGAAGCTATCGAACGCCACAAAGACATGAAGATTGTCTACACCCCGATCCACGGAACCGGCGTTACGCTCATCCCGCAGTCGCTCGCCAACTATGGCTTCACAAACATCATCCACGTTCCCGAACAGGACGTTACCGACGGCAACTTCCCGACCGTAGCGTCGCCCAACCCCGAGGTTCCCTCGGCTATGGCTATGGCTATCGCCAAGGCTAAAGAGGTTGAAGCCGACCTGATTATGGCCTCCGACCCCGACGCCGACCGCGTTGGCGCCGTGATCCGCGACGAGAAGGGCGAATACGTGCTGCTCAACGGCAACCAGATCGTCATGATTCTTCTCAACTACATCATGACCCGCAACGCCGAACTCGGAAAACTTACCGGCAAGGAGTATATCGTCAAGACTATCGTGACGACCGAAACCATCAAACGCATCGCCGACAAGAACGACATCCGCATGTATGACTGCTACACCGGCTTCAAATGGATTGCAGCCGTCATCCGCGAGAACGAGAACACCGCACGCTATCTCGGCGGCGGCGAAGAGAGCTACGGCTTCCTGGCCGAGGACTTCGTTCGCGACAAAGACGCCGTCAGCGCCGTGAGCCTTCTCGCCGAAGCTGCCGCATGGGCTAAGGACCGGGGCATGAACTTCTTGCAGATGCTCCAGGATATCTACATCGAGTATGGCTTCTCGCGCGAAGCCGGCATCTCGCTCGTGCGCCAAGGCAAGAAAGGCGCTGAAGAGATCCAGGCTATCATGAAGGAGTTCCGCGCCAACCCGCCCAAAACTATCGGCGGAAGCCCGGTTGTCACCATCAAAGATTACGACACTCTGACCGCCACCGACGCCATCTCCGGCAAAACTGTGAAGATCGACATGCCCGTCACCTCCAATGTGCTGCAGTACTTCACCGAGGACGGCACGAAAATCTCCGTACGCCCCTCGGGCACAGAGCCCAAAATCAAATTCTACGTTGAGGTTCGCGGCGAGATGAAGAGCGCTGCCGACTACAACAACGCCATCGCTGCCGCCGACGCAAAAATCGAAGGCATCAAGAAAGATCTCGGCGTTGACTAATCCCGCCGGTTAATTCTCTACTTTCACCCTGCTGCGACGGCTCGCAGCAGGGTGAAATTGTTAAAAG
Organism: uncultured Bacteroides sp.; assembly: GCA_964399885.1. Classification (GTDB taxonomy): domain Bacteria; phylum Bacteroidota; class Bacteroidia; order Bacteroidales; family Muribaculaceae; genus Paramuribaculum. The sequence continues at coordinate 408 of CAYNSG010000055.1, read as the reverse complement.
CGTAAATGATAATGTTAAAAAACAGCGATGTTGCAGCATTGTAACAGCGAAGTAACAGCAATGTCACACTGCCGCCTTATCTTTGCAACAGAAAACAAAATCAAGCTACTCGCTTAGATAATAAGATATAGGAACCTAATACCTCCAATCGAAAAAGCATAATTGCAAAGTATAGTAAATAGAGATTAATATCACATTTTATCGCGCGGCGATGTCGACCGACATCGTCGCGCGAAAATTTAGGAAGGGCAGACTTTTTCTACCGGAGTAAAGATTCTCAATCGCAAATAAACAACTAAAAATCAACTATATTTATGAGCGAAAATGACTGTTTGTCAGTCAAAGGCAATTATCGAGATAGGTATAGGCGGTTAATGCGCCCAATCCAAAATTAATTGCTACATTTGT
>CAYNSG010000054.1:1680-12671 GCA_964399885.1 uncultured Bacteroides sp. | reverse complement strand
AAACGCTTAGTATCAAAAGACTAAATTGGGCGCATTAACCGCCTATACCTATTCCCCGATTTGGCGGCTTTCGTCCAGTATCAGTGGCACGGCGGACTGAGCCATATTCGCCTCAGCGGGCTGTTGCGCGTATCGGAGTATCGCGACTTGCTGCAGCTGAAGAATCATAACGTTGTCGGGTGGGGCACAATGCTATCCGGTATGGTTAAGGTCATCCGACCGCTGACGATCTACGGCTCCGTTGCCTACGGTCGCGGTCAAGGTTCATATCAGGGCGATTTGCGCGTCGGAATGTACGATTTGGTTGCCGACATCGACGTCCCCGGGCGGATGTATGCCCCGCGCTCGTTGGGAATCACCGCCGGCGTGCGCTATTTCTTCAAGAGCAACATCTACGCTTGCGGCTCGTTCGGAACAACGCGCTACTATCGGCAGCGCTACGTGGCCGACGCCGAATATCGCCAGGGAATCTATGGCGCCGTGAATCTTTTCTGGGACATCACGCCGCGTCTGCAGGTTGGCGCTGAGTATCTTATCGGCAAGCGAACGAATTTCAACCATCAGCATTCAACCGTCGACCGCGTCGACGCCCTCTTCCAATTCTGTTTCTAAGAAATTTTGTAACTTTGCGGCATGTTTGACATCTATGAACTAAGCATCGCCGCCTGGATCGCCATTGGAGTCAGCCTGCTGTCGGCAGTCTATCTCCTTGCGTTCCTCTTGCCGCGGCTTCTGAAGATAAAGCGTCGCGCCGCGACCGACCAACTCGAGCTTGAATCCGAGCAACAATATCCCGACGTGTCGGTCGTCATCTATGCCGATACCGAGGCCGACGGACTCCGCCGGATGATTCCGCAGCTTTTTGCCCAGGATTATCCCGCGAAGATGGAAGTTATTGTGGTCAACGATGAGGATTCGGAGGCTGCCGCCGATGCAGTCAACGAGCTCCAACTCAAATACCCCGAGCTCTACATGACTTTCACCCCCGGAAAGTCGCGCAATCTCAGCCGCCGCAAGCTTGCGCTCACGATAGGCATCAAGGCCGCCCATTATGATTGCATGCTGCTCACTCACGGCAACTGCTCGATAACATCTCCGCTTTGGCTACGCTCAATGGCGCGCCATTTTGCCGAGAGCGCTCAGATGGTTCTGGGCTACGCTACGCTTCTCGACCACGATGGACGTGACTCGGGACGTATGCGCCGAAGCCGTGCGTTCGACCGCGCGTTTGTCGCCGCCCGCTGGATCTCGTCGGCGCTTGCCGGTAAGGCTGTGCGCGGCAACGGTTACAATCTTGGCTATACGAAAAGCCTCTTTTTCCAACATAAAGGATTCGCCAATTCGCTCGGACTCTTTGCGGGCGACGACGACGTTTTCGTCAGCGAACTGGCCGCCGACGCCGACTATTCCGTGGAGCTCTCGCCGGAGTCAATCGTAGAAATCCACGACTTCAACCCTGCCTATCAACAGCGAATGGACAATATGAGCCGTCGATTCACCTCGCGCTTCCTTCGCCAAGGCGGCTTCCGCTTGTTCGGCAGCTTCAGCTGCGCATGGTGGCTATGGCTGCTCGCCGGTGGGGCGGGCATCGTCTTGGCGTTGCCGACGTTGATTGGCGCCGCAGCATTCGCGGTGGTTCTCCTCGGCCTTTGGTTGCCGATGATGTTTGCGTGGCGCAATCTTTGCCGCGTGCTGAATATCCGGCCGCAATTCCTCACGGTCCCGTTCCTTGCGCTCTTCCACCCGTTCTACACGCTGCGCTTCCGTCTGCGCCGTCGCAACTCCGTCCGCGACTACAGCTGGGAGCGCCTCAACTAATCAATTCCTTAGTGAAAATATACGCCAAGCGGCAGAATCGTTGTTGCGATTTCTGCCGCTTGGTCGTTATGACGATAGTGGGGGTCAGTCGGTCATCTCAAAGCGGAGTGTTCCGCCGGCCATGATTTCATCGTGGGTGATATACATCCGGTCGAGCGGTTGTCCGTTGAGGGTCGCCGAGCTGATGTAGGGGTGCTCTGCCGCGCCTGGAGCTTCGACGGTGAATGTTCCGCCGGGCACGGGGATTACGGCTTTCTCAAACAGCGGCGATCCGAACCAGTAGCGCGCACCGGCAGGCTCAACTTGATAGAATCCAAGCGAAGAGAGCACAAACCATGCCGACATCTGTCCGGCATCCTCGTTGCCGCAGAGTCCGTCGGGGCGGTCGGTATAGAGGTCGTTGAGCACTTGTCGCACATATCCTGCCGCCTTGCGCGGTTCGCCCAACATCGTATAGAAATAAATTACATGATGGTCGGGCTCGTTACCGTGGACATATTGCCCGATGAGTCCCGTGATATCGGGCGAGGCATCGCCGGTCAGCCGCGAGTCGGCGGTGAAAAGCGTGTCGAGCCGGGCGAGGGTAGCCTCTTTTGAGCCAAAAGCTTCAACGATACCGTCGAGGTCGTGGGGCGCGAGCCAGGTGTATTGCCAGGCGTTGCCTTCGCAGTAGTCGTCCTCGCGGTGGGTGGTGCTGTAGGGATCGAACGTAGGGCGGAATTCGCCTTTGCTGTCGCGACCGCGTGCGAAGCCTGTCGCCGGGTCGAAGAATGTCCGCCATGAATGGCTGCGCTGCTCATATTCGCGGGCCACGGTTGTGTCGCCTATGGCAAGAGCTGCCGCCGAAAGAGCACCGTCGGCAATGGCATATTCCATGTCGTTAGCCACGGATTCGTTGTAGAGGTCGTAGGGGATATAGCCGTATTTGTGGCGCAGCGCGATTCCGCGGGCGGTGTCGGCGGTAGTCTCGATCATAGCTTTCAGTGCGCGCTGCGGGTCGACGCCGGGCAGTTGCTTGACAACGGCGTCGGCAACGGCAATGATGCCCGGGTTGCCAACCATGCAGTCGGTTTCATTTCCCCAGAGATGCCAGACGGGCAGTCGACCTTGACGGTCGTGGATGTCGAGCATCGCGTTGGCTATATCGCCGCTACGCTGCGGGTCGATGATTGTCAGCAGCGGCAGTTGGGCGCGATAGGTGTCCCAGAGCGACATGATGGTGTAGTCGGGCTTCTGGCCGTAGTCGTTGAATGATGCGGGAAGGGTCATAGCGTGGTAGAGCGCGGTGTAGAATTTGCGCAGAGCCGTGGTGTCGGTCGACTCGACCGTTATACGCGAGAGCTCGTCGTTCCATGCGCGGTCGGTTGCCGCTACCGTGGCGTCGAAATCCCAGCCGGGAAGCTCGGCATCGAGGTTGGCTTGGGCGTCGGCGATGGAGTTGGGCGAGAGAGCTACTTTCAGCATAACGGTGCGTGCGGTGTCGGCCGGTGCGAGCGAAAGCCGCGCATAGCGGTTCTCACGTCCATGGCGTGTGAACTCTTCGAACGGCTCCGACAGCTCGGCAGCGAAAAACACTCGCTGATCCTTGGCCCATCCGGTCGAGTGGCGATGTCCGGTAATGCGCGTGTTCCCTTCGGGGGTAATCTCTACGGAGGTAGGCGCATCCCAGCAGCCGCCGTTCTGCAAGTCGAAAACAATTGCGGCGCTGTCGGTGGCGGGGAAGGTGTAGCGATGGAATCCTACGCGCGGCGTGGCAGTCAGTTCGGCGAGTACGCAATATCGTTCGAGCGGCACGCTGTAGTAGCCAGGACGGACGGTCTGCTCCGAGCGCCGACCGTAGCTCCAAAGCCCGCTCCCCGGGTCGGCATGGTTGCCGCGGGCATAGGTGACTTCGCCCACGACGGGCATAACCGTGATGTCAAACAGGTCGCCGATTCCGGTTCCCGAGAGATGGGTGTGGGAGAAGCCGATGATGGTGCTGTCTGAGTCGTGATAGCCCGAGGTGAAATCCCAAGCCTGGGTGATTGCTGTCGGTCCGAGCTGAACCATTCCAAACGGTGCATTGGCTCCGACAAACACGTGGCCATGAGCACCGCTGCCAATCGTAGGGTCGACGAATTGAGTCAAGTTCGGCGAGTCGGTGGGGTGGTTGCCGGCGCATGAAGCTACTGCAGCAGCAATCGCGAGCAGGCAGAGTGTATGTTTCATTTGCGCGATTTCTTATTTTTTAGGCGTCGATGAGAGTTTCATGTTAATCTTGCCGGCGTCGAGCAGCTCGTCGTGGCTAATGCGATATTTCTTGAGCGGTTTGCCGCCGAGAGTCATCGAGTCGATATAGATGCTTTCGGGCGACTCATGATTGGCCTCGATTGTCAGCGTTTTGCCGTCGGCGAGGTCGATCTCAACTTCGTCGAATGTGGGCGATGTCAGCGTGTAGAACGGTTCACCGGGGCAGTCGGGATAGAATCCCATCATTGAGAATAGCGCCCAGGTCGACATCGTACCGGTGTCGTCGTTGCCGGGAATTCCGTTGGGTTGCGAGGTGAAATGCTCTTTGAGCAGTCGGTTGACTTCGCGCTGTGTGCGCCACTCTTCGCCGTTGAAGCGGCTGAAGAGGTAGGGGTAAGCGATGTCGGGCTCATTGGAGGGGTCGTAGAGACCCTCGTCGAACACCATCTGAAGCTTGTCGACAAATTTGCGTTTGCCGCCCATCAGCTTGGCGAGGCCTTCAACATCGTGGGGCACGAAGAATGTGTAGTTCCAGGCACTGCCTTCGTGGAATCCGGGAACGTTCTCGAAATTCTCGCCTTGACGCGGATTGAACGGCGTTAGGAACGTTCCGTCGGCGTTCAGCGGCCGAAGCGTTCCGCTCTCTTTCGAGTAGTAGTTCTTGTAGCCGGCGGCACGTTTGCGCAACTCGGCGGCAAACTCCTTGTCGCCGCGCTGTTCGGCAAGCCATGCCAGAGCATTGTCGGCAACATAATATTCAAGGGCGTGGCTGACCGAATTGTCGCCCGACATATCGCCTGCATAGAATCCGAGCGGCACGTAGCCTTTCTCAATATATGGGTCGATATCGGGGCGCATCGGATTTTGAGCGCCGGGGGTTGTTGCGGAGCGCTTCATGGCTGCGTAGGCTGAATCGATGTCGAAGTCGCGCAATCCTTTGCGCCAGGTGTCGACGATAACCGGGAGCGCCGGGTCGCCCTCCATTGTGAATGTCTCGCGGCCGTAAAGCTCCCATTTCGGCAGCCATCCCCATTCGTTGGCCATGCCTACCATCGAGCGAACCATGTCGAGCTGGCGGTCGGGGTAGACGAGTGTCAGCAGCTGGTGAACGTTTCTGTAAGTGTCCCAAAGCGAGAACACGGTGTAGCGCGGGGTGTCGCTGTGGCCGGCGCCGGCGTTCTCCATCAGCGGGTATTCGCCGTTTACATCGGAGAGGAGGTTGGGATGAATCAGTGTGTGGTAGAGTCCGGTGTAGAACACTCGGCGCTGCTCTTCAGTGCCGCCCTTTACGCGAATCTTGCCGAGGTCGTCGTTCCAACGCTTATGGGCATTGGCGCGGAGCTCATCGAACGTCAGTGAGAGTTGTTCTTTATCGAGATTCTCGCGGGCATTTTCTGTCGAAACAAACGAAACGCCCATTCTTACCTCAACTTGCTCGCCCGCACTGAGGCTGTCGTAGGTGAACCAATATCCGATATCGTCGCCCGAGAGTTCGCGGCCGTAGCGCGTGTAAATCTTATACTTTCCGGCGTCGCTGTCCCAGGCAGCTTCGGCAGTCATCGGGCGCTGTTTCTTCCAGTAGCCCGACGCCGACGGTTTGCGGCTTACGCGCATTACGAAATAGATCGGGAAAACCGCCTGCGGATTGTAGCAGAAGGTGCCGAGCAGCTTCGAGCCCTCAATCTCCGTGTCGCTTACGCGGCGAACCGTCGCGCCGCTTTCGTTTGTCAATCCTTCGCCGAGGTTTATGAGGATGTTACCCTTGCCGCCTGGGAATGTGTAGCGTTCAGCCGAGCTGCGCTCCGTAGCGGTGACTTCGGTCAGAATGTCATATTTTGTCAGGCGATTGCTGTAGTAGCCCGGGACGGCTGTTTCGGCTGTATATTCCGAGCCGTATTTGTGGTAGTCGGGCTCAAGGTCGCCGGTGGTGGCGATGGTCAGCAGCGAGCCAAGTTCAGGGCAGCCGACGCCGCTGAGGTTCACATGGGCGTAGCCGGTGAAAAATTTGTTGGTGACGTCGTAGGGGGTCGACCACCAGCGTGAGTCCTTGTCGAAGCGATTCAAGTCGGAACCCATCACGTTGAATGGTACAACCGACATCATCCCGTTCGGGACGATTGCTCCGGGGTTAGTAGTCCCATAGTTGGTTGTGCCCACAAAAGGATTAACCCATTGGGTGTAGTCAGTTTCGGCCGATGCCGGAAGCGACGCCGCGAGTGCTACGGTGGCTATAGTCAGCAAATGGTATTTAGACATTTCGGTATCTGTTATCTTGTTTGGTTAAGATCTTGTTTGGTTAAGATGGCTGCCGAACCGTTTTCGACATCCATTCCACAAAGTTACGCAAAAGTCGCGTAACTCCCAACTTCTCGCATCATTTTTATTCGCGGCAAAAAGTCGCTGATTGCCGATTTTTACGTAATTTCGCGACGTGAAATGGGTCTACCGGATATTACGCAGCGTTTTCGTTATTGCTATAGTGCTGGCTGTTCTCGTGCCGTCGGGGCTTTTTGTGGCTCTGTCGATACCGGGCGTGCAGCATTCTATCCGTGCGGGTGCTGAGCGTGAGCTGACCAAGCTGTTGGGAATGAATGTTGCCATCGGCGACGTCAATGTGGCGCCGTTCAGCCGCGTAACCCTGCGCCGCGTAGCGATAACCGACGCCGCGGGCGACACTGCCATCGCTGCCAACCGCATCGGCGCGGGACTGAATCTCGGCGCTCTGATTCTGAAGCGACGACTGGTTGTGAATTTTACTGAGCTTATCGGGCTCGACGTGCGTCTGAGCCGCGACAGTGTCGGCGCGCCGCTCAACATTCAGCCGATGATCGATGCCCTTTCGCCAAAAGAGCCCGGCAAACCTCCTACGCGGTTTGACTTCAGAGTCAACACGGTCGTGGTCCGCACGTCGTCGTTGCGCTACGATATTCTCTCCGAACCCCGCCGCGATGAGGGGTTTGACCCGAATCATATTTTCGTCGACGATTTCCGCGCCGACCTCAGGTTGCCGCGAATGGCCAACGATGATTTCCGGGTCGTGCTCCGCCGACTGGCATTCGCCGAGAGCAGCGGCTTTCGGTTGACCGGTCTCGAGGGCGACTTCAACGTCGGCAGCACGAAGGCGACGGCCGAAAACGTTGTTCTCCGTCTGCCCGACTCGCAGATTTCGCTGCGCCCAACGGAGTTCGACTACGACTCGCTGAAAGCCATCGGGCGGTTCATGGAAAATCCCCGATTGCTGACGGGCATTGAGACGGGCAGCTACGTCAACTTGGCCGACATTGCTCCCTTCCTCCCGGCATTCTCTGCCGCCGACCTGCGAGCCAATCTCTCCATGGCCTTGAAAGTTGCCGACCGTCAGGCTCGATTGGAAGAACTCGACATAACGGTCGACAACGGCGCAACCTGGCTGCGTGCCGATGCCGTAGCTGACGGTTTCTACGGTAAGCTCGACGAAGCGCACATCGATTTGCGACGCATAAGCCTCGGAGCAAGCGGAGACGATATCAGTCAAATAATCCTGAAAATTGCCGGCAAACCGCTCGATGGTAATCTGGAGAAGATGCTCGCCAATCTGGGTCACATCGACCTGCTTGGCGAGGCCGACGGAAACCGTCGGGGAGCAACCACGGCGCTCAACGTCCTTACCGACGTCGGGCAAATCGTTATTGCTGCCGACGCTCAGCGACGCCACGAGGGCGAGTATGTCGTCAAGGTCGAATGTTCGCTGCCCGACGTCGACGGCACGAAGCTGACCGCGAGCCTGCCAGCCGCCATCTCGAAGCTTGAAAGTCTCACTGCTGATTTGCGCGCCGAATTCACGCTCGTTCCCCATCACCCCGTAGGCTATTCGACCCTCAACATTGCCCGTGTTGTTTATGGCGCAACGGAGCTCTCCGACGTAGTAGCAACTGTCAACATCGATGGCAATTATGCCGGGCTGAGTGCCGAATCGCGCAACCCGGCGTGCGATTTTAATCTCGACGCCGAAACTTCGCTCGCCGACGGCTGGCGGAGCTTGAAGACTACGGCCGATGTCAACTCTTTCCATCCGTCGATTTTCAATCCCTCGCTTTTCCCCGATCGGAATCTGTCGGCAAATCTCGACATGGACGCACGGTGGGGTGGCGAGGATAATATCGCCGGCCGTCTAACGCTGAATAATATCCGTCTCGATGGCTCCGAAAAGCCGCTGGATATTAAAAATGTCACGCTGGAGTCGACAATCGACTCGCTCAGCAGAAGCATTACTCTCACGAGCGACCTGGCCGACGCTTCAATAACCGGCAACTTCACGCCGAAACAGATTGTAGCCGCTTGCCGCCGCATGGCCTCCGACGTGTTGCCCTCGCTCGTTGCTGCCCCGGCTCATCCGGTGAATCCCGACGACAACGGCCATGCCGACGTCCGGTTCACTCTGAAAACCACCGACCCGCTGGGCGATGCAATCAATCTGCCGCTGAGCGTCATCTACCCGGTGGAGGGCACCGGCGAATTCGACTTCACCAACCGCCACATGGCGCTGACTGTCGATGCGCCTTACCTGCAGCAGAAAGGCAAACTGCTCGAAAATACCATCCTCGGCGTGAAAGCCGACGCCGATACCCTCGGCGGCCGTGCGGCAATCGATATCGCCACGCAATATCTCACCAAGAAAGGCGAGATGACGCTGAAGCTCAACACTTATGCCGCCGCCGACCATGTCGACACCAAACTCTCCTGGAACGTGGCCCGCGAACGCGGATTCTTCGGCGATATTAACCTCAGCACGGCCTTCAGCCGCGATGCCGACAACGATGCCCTCAACACACTCGTCAGAATCAACCCCTCGGGGTTGGTGATGAACGACACCGTCTGGACAATCGACCCCGCGACAATCGACATCAGCGGCAAACTTATCACGGTCAACAATCTGCGAATAGGCCGCGAGGGGCAATATGTTGCTATCAATGGCGTAGTCGGCGCTGAAGAGAACGACTCGATTACTGTGGCTCTCCGCGACGTCAACCTCGACTATGTATTTGAAACGCTCGACATACAGACGGCAATGTTCGGCGGAATTGCCACCGGCAACTTCTACGCCATCGCCGCACTGAGCAAAACGCCGCGACTCTACACCGACGGACTCAACGTCGACCACCTGAGCTACAACCATTCGCTCATGGGCGACACGCACATCCTCTCGGAATGGGACAACGACCGCCGCGCAGTAAATCTCCACGCGGTTATCGACCAGCCCAACGGTCGCCAATCGAAAATCGAGGGCAGCATCATGCCCATGACCGACTCGCTCGACTTCCAATTCGATGCCGACAAGATTGAAATCGGCTTCATGCTGCCGTTTATGGAGGCGTTCACATCGTCGGTCAGCGGCTATGCCTCGGGCAAAGCGCGCCTCTGGGGCAGCTTTAAGTATATCGACATGGTTGGCGACATCTACGCCGAGGACGTGAAGCTAAAACTCGACTTCACTAACACCTCTTATATAGCCACCGACTCCGTCCATCTCACCCCCGGCTACATCGACCTCAACAATATCCATCTGCGCGACGTGGCGGGCCACACCGCGCTGCTCAACGGTTGGCTGCGCCACGAATATTTCAAAAAGCCGAAGTTCCGCTTCAATATAACCGACGCCCGCGATATGCTCGTCTACGACGTCGCCGAAAACTCCGAAACTAACTGGTATGGCCGCATCTATGGCAACGGGGGAGCGACAATCACCGGCGAGCCCGGAATCGTCGACATCAGCGTAAACATGCAGACGGCCCCCAACTCGACATTTACATTCGTGCTCAGCGACGCCGAACACGCCTATGATTATACGTTCATAACCTTCCGCGACCGCGACCAAGCGCGCAAAGACAGTCTCGCAGCCGCCACAGCGCCTCCCGCAGCCGTGCGCGAGCTGAAAGAGCGCATCGCCAAGGGCGACGACGGCGGCGAGCCCAGCATATATAAGATGAACATTGCCGTCGACGTCACGCCCAACGCGCAAGTGACCCTCGTCATGGACCCCGTGGGCGGCGATAGAATCCGCGCTTACGGTAACGGCAACCTGCGTATGACCTACGACTCGGCCAACGAGGACCTGAGAATGTTCGGAACTTACACCCTCACGCGCGGCAACTACAACTTCACGCTCCAGGACATTATCATCAAGGACTTCACCATTCGCGACGGCAGCTCCATAACATTCACCGGCGACCCATTCGCAGCACAGCTCGACATCGAAGCCGTCTATTCGCTCAACGCCAACCTCAGCGACCTCGACGAGTCGTTCCTGCAGGACAAAGAACTCAACCGCACGAACGTCCCCGTTCACGCGCTGCTGCTCGTCAACGGCGATATGCGACAACCCGACATCTCGTTCGACCTCGAATTCCCCACGCTTACCCAGGACACATATCGCAAAGTGCGAAGCATCGTCAGCACCGAGGATATGATGAACCGCCAGATTATTTATCTCCTGGCACTGAACCGCTTCTATACGCCCGACTATATGACGACAACCAAAGGCAACGAGCTCGTCTCCGTGGCCTCGTCGACGCTGTCGTCGCAGCTCGGAAGCATCCTCGGACAGCTCAGCGACAACTGGAGCATCGCGCCGACTGTGCGCAGCGATCGCGGCGACTTCTCCGACGTCGAGGTCGACCTCGCCCTGTCCAGTCATCTTCTCAACAACCGACTGATGCTCAACGGCAACTTCGGCTATCGCGACAAATCGCTCAACAGCAACACCTTTATCGGCGACTTCGATATAGAATACCTGCTGAACCGCCGTGGCACGATTCGCCTCAAAGCCTATAACCGCTACAACGACCGCAACTACTATCTGCGCAGCGCCTTGACGACCCAGGGCGTTGGCGTCGTATTCAAACGCGACTTCGACAACATCTTCTCCTTCCTTCGCAACAAAGAAAAATCCACCCCCGCCCTCGTCG
>CAYNSG010000054.1:0-1580 GCA_964399885.1 uncultured Bacteroides sp. | reverse complement strand
TCTCCCGACACCCTCTCCATCCCCACCGACACGGTTGTTTCCCCCTCCTTCGCTGCCCCCAAATAAGGAAGGGACGGTTTTCCTCCCGTCCCATTGACGAATAGCAATTTACTGCCTACCAGCAAGCGCTATGAAGTTGCTTGTAAAGACTCTTAGAATATCAATTGCTTGGGCATCACTGTGTTGTCTATAAACATTACATAGTAGATTGGCAAATAAGTGATTTTGCCAACGGTTGTCACCAGCCGTTCGTTTGAAAACACTATCGCCGACTTGATATTGTATTCCGGCTCCTCCACCATGCGTGACAGCGCACTGTGTATGGTGTAATCCTTGCCGGATTTCACTTCAATTGGGAGTACACTCATCGAATTCTTATCGTCAACGAGGAAATCAACTTCCCCCTTTTGCCTGTTGTCGTAATAGAAGAGCTTATGTCCATGAGCTTTCAACTCCTGGGCCACGACGCTTTCATAGACCGACCCGAGATTAATACCTCTTTCATTCTTGATTACCGGTTGGATGTTGTCGCCATATAGCCGAGAAGTCAGAAGCCCTACGTCATTGAAATATAGTTTCAGAAGATTTTTCCTCGCTGATTCGGCGAGTGGATACCGAGGATTTGTAATGGCGTTGACGCTCAATGCTATGCCCGAAGATATGAGATACTCAAATTCCTCCGTGTAATTGTCAAATCGATCACCTTTCTTATCTTTTATATCCTTTGCTACAATACGTTTCTTTTTGTTTTCCATCTGCGATGGAATCATGTCGTAGATGCGGCGTATTGAAAGAGCTTTGCCTGAATTTTCCTCATATTTCGACGCGTCGTCGCCATATGACATTTGTATTGAATCCTGAATTTCTCTGACATTCACGACGTTGTGTGTAGCAAGATAGGCGTTTACCGCGTCAGGGAGGCCGCCAACAAGAAGATAGCGCTGAAACATCGACATGAGATGGTTGTGGACCTCATCCGGAAGGCTCTCTTTATTGTTGAACTTGTTTCGTATGACATTGATAGCCTCCTCTCCCATGCCATTAGCAATCAAAAACTCCTCGAAATCGAGTTGATACATCTCCTTGCGGATGATGCTGCCTATAGGTATGGATGTCGTTGAACGCAACGTGATTCCCAATAAGCTTCCACTTGCAACAAATCGAAACCTATGGTTTTCACGCAGAAACTTCAATAGAGTCAGATATTGAGGATAGTGTTGAATTTCATCGAGAAATATGAGAGTGTTATGATAATCGCCCAGCATCCGGCCATGAACACTGCTAAGGGTGAAGTAAAAGTCTTCGATCGTACGGATGCTTTTGAACATCTGCTCCCCTTCATCGTCTCTCACAAAATTGATTTCGATGAAATTGTCGAACAATGCGCTCCCAATCGTTCTGATTATGAAAGATTTTCCTATCTGTCGGGCACCCTCGACGATTAGGATTTTATCGGAATCCGACTGGAGATGACTCGTTATATAATCTTCAATTTTTCGCTTTAACATGACCGTCAAATTTCTGTTTGAATACAATGGTGATATACCTCCGCAAAGTTACTATAAAATAGCGACATAACC
>CAYNSG010000053.1:0-12746 GCA_964399885.1 uncultured Bacteroides sp. | reverse complement strand
GCGAGAATCTCGTCGGTGCGCGATGTCCAGGGGCGTTTGCCGAAGATTTTCTCGACGTCCTCGGTGAAGATGACTTCGCGGGTGATGAGCGTTTGGGCTAACTGTCCGTGGCCTTCGGCGTGCTGCTTGAGGATCTCTTTTGCGCGCGCGTATTGCTCGTTGATGATTCGTGAAACCTCCTCGTCGATGAGGCGTGCGCGGTCGTCGCTGTAGGGCTTCGAGAAGCCGTAGTCCTGGCCGGTAGAGTCGTAGTAGCTCAGGTTGGGTAGCTTGTCGCTCATGCCGTAGTAGACAACCATGGCGTAGGCCTGTTTCGTGACGCGCTCAAGGTCGTTGGCGGCTCCGGTTGATATGCGGCTGAGGAAGAGCTCTTCGGCAGCGCGTCCGCCGAGGGTTGAGCACATCTCGTCGAGCAGCGCCTGGGTGGGCGTGATTTGGCGCTCCTCGGGCAGATACCATGCAGCGCCGAGAGCCTTGCCGCGCGGCACGATAGTGACTTTGATGAGCGGGTTGGCGTAGCGGAGATGCCAGGAGACGGTGGCATGGCCGGCCTCGTGGACGGCGATGGCGCGTTTCTCCTCGTCGGTGGTGATTTTCGAGCGCTTTTCGAGGCCGCCGATGATGCGGTCGACCGCGTCGATGAAATCCTGGCGCGTAACTGCCGGGTGGTTATGGCGGGCGGCGATGAGTGCAGCCTCGTTGCAGACGTTGGCGATGTCGGCGCCGGAGAATCCGGGCGTTTGGCGCGCGAGGAGGTCGACGTCGACGCTGTCGTCGGTTTTGATGTTGCGGAGGTGGACGTTGAAGATGGCCACGCGGTCGTTGAGGTCGGGCAGGTCAACGTAGATCTGTCGGTCGAAACGTCCGGCGCGGAGAAGCGCTTTGTCGAGAATGTCGGCGCGGTTTGTGGCGGCGAGGATGATGACTCCGGAGTTGGTGCCGAAGCCGTCCATCTCGGTGAGCAGCTGGTTGAGGGTGTTTTCGCGCTCGTCGTTGGCGCCCATGTTGGGGTTGCGTCCGCGGGCACGGCCTACGGCATCGATTTCGTCGATAAACACAATGCAGGGTGCTTTCTCCTTGGCTTGGCGGAAGAGGTCGCGGACTCGCGAGGCACCGACGCCGACAAACATTTCGACGAAGTCGGAGCCCGACATGGAGAAGAACGGCACGTTGGCTTCGCCCGCAACAGCCTTGGCAAGCAATGTTTTGCCGGTTCCGGGAGGGCCTACGAGCAGTGCGCCCTTGGGGATTTTGCCGCCGAGGTTGGTGTAGCGCTGCGGATTCTTGAGAAACTCAACAATCTCCTCGATTTCGGTTTTGGCTTCGGAGAGTCCGGCTACATCCTTGAATGTCACCTGAATCGGGCCGTCCTTGTCGAAAATCTTCGCTTTCGACTTGCCGACGTTGAACACCCCGCCGGCACCGCCGTCCTTGCCCGACATCCGCTTCATCATGAACAGCCAGAAGGCGATGATGAGTATGAACGGACCGAACGACCATAGCAGAGCGCTGAAATCGGAAGCTTTCTCGAATTTCACCTGCCCGGTGAATACGCCGTCGGCCTGCCACTGGTCGATTTTGTCCTGCAGCTTGTCGGCCGAGGGAATCTCGGTTTGAATCTTTGCGGCGACGCCTCCGCCGGGTTTGTAGGCGTTGGGAAATACGGCCTGAGCCATCGAGTCGGTCAGGAATGCCTCGGCCTCGTTCTTGTTGGAGTAGACGATGATTTTATCGACTCCCCGCTTGTTGACGTAGGTCTCAAACTCGGAGTAAGCCACCTCCTTGCTCATCGAATTGTCGTCGAAATAGAGGATTCCGACGAGCATGATGATGATGATAGCATACATCCAGTACATGTTGAATCTCACTGCAGGCTTTTTAGGTTTCTGTGGTTGCATAATAAGAGCAGATGAAAGGGTGGGGGTGAGAAAATCAGTCGAGGTCGGGGATTTCGGTCAGTTTGGCGTCGCTCCAGAGTGTTTCGAGGTTGTAGCGTTGGCGCACTTCGGGGAGAAACACGTGGACAAACGTGTCGCCGTAGTCAATGACGATCCACTGCGCGTTGGCGTAGCCGTCGTAGTTGTAGGGTTTTATGCCGGCCTTCTCCTGGAGCTGTTCGCGGATGTTGTCGGCGATAGCGGCAACTTGCATCGTGGAGGTTCCTTCGCAGATGATGAACGTCGATGCAGCCGCCGACTCGATGTCGGAGAGGTCGATATGTGTGATGTGACGACCTTTGCGGTCTTGAATGCTTTCGGTGACGAGTGATGCCAGATTAGCTTTATTAGTCATGAATTATAATGTGGTTGAGCTAATTTTTAGTGGGTATTAATTTAATAACAAACATCGTGCCAAAATGGTCTATTCGTAGCGCATAGTGTCGGCGGGGTTGAGCGACGCAATCATCCGCGAGGGGATGAGCATCAGCAGTATGCAGAGCGCGGCTACAGCGACGTCGAGCGCGGCTATGGCAGCGAAATTGACACGGACGGGCACGTAGTTGAGATAATATGACTCGGGGTCGAGCCCGATGAGGTGGAATCGGCTTTGGAGGAACAGCACTGCCAAGGCGACGAGATTGCCGAGCACGATTCCCGCCAAGGCGAGGCGCGAGGAGATGGCGATGAATGTGCGCCGCAGCAGTCGGTCGTCGGCTCCCATAGCTTTCAGTATGCCGATTGTCGGAATGCGCTGGAGGATGATGACGAGCAGGCTGGAGATGAGCGTGAATCCGGCTACGCACGACATCAGCACGAGAATAACGACGACGTTCGTATCTATCAGTGCCAACCAGCTGAAATACAGCACGCCGGTTTCGTGGACATCGGCAACGTGGTAGCGCAGATTCTCGCCCCGGGCTGCGGCATAGTCGGTCAGCGCGAAGCGGAGCTTGTCGACCGCCGGGTCGATTTCATTGGCCGGGAGGCGGTTGATGTCGATGGTAGTGCCGGTGAGCGAGTCAACACGGACCACGTTCTGCAGCGCCCGCAGCGGCGCGTAAGCCATCAGCTTGTCGTAGTCGGAGAAATGCGTGTTGAAGATGGCGGCGATTTTCATGCGGCGCGTCAGCAGGTTGTCGCCTATGAAGTAATGGACGAAAACGCGGTCGCCAACGGCCAAGCCAATCGTCTCGGCGGCGTGGTGCGAGATGGCGATGGAGTTGAGCGAATCGGCGGCAAACATCGCGCCGTCAATGATTTGCGGGGCAATGAACGCCTCGTCGGCGCCCCCGGAGGGAATGCCTTTGATGATGACTCCCTGAAATTCAGTGTCGGTTTTGAGTATGGCGGGTTGGCGCAAGGTGACGTTGATAGCGGCGTCGGCGCCAACAACGTTGCGAATCGCTGCTTGCAGCGTGTCGGTCAGGCGAATGCCTTGCTCCACGTAGGGCTCGGCCATGAATCCGTTGCGGTCGGCGGCAATGGTTATCTGCTGCTCGAATCCGCTGACTTTTGCGGTAATCTCCTCACGGAAGCCGGTGACGATGGCGATGGAGATAATCATGACGCAGACCGACAGAGCGACCGCAGCCACCGCCACAATCACTCCCGGCGACCAAACGCGCCGCTGCCCGGGTTCGCCCTCTTTCAGGCTCAGACGCCGGGCAAGCCAGACTCCGACATCGAAACGTTTCACCCCGCGGCGGCAGTTTTTCCAGGATAAGCCTTCAGAGCAGCCGCGAGAACGCGCAATGCGGCGGCAAGGTCCTCCTTGTTGAGCACGTAGGCCATGCGCACCTCGTTCTTGCCCATGCCGGGCGTGGTGTAGAATCCCGACGCCGGAGCCATGAACACCGTAGCGCCCTCATGCTCGAAATCGCTCAGACACCATTTGCAGAACTTGTCGGCATCGTCGACCGGGAGGCTGACAACAGTGTAGAACGCACCCATGGGAATCGGCGAATAGCAGCCGGGGATACGGTTGAGGCCGTCGATGAGGAATTTGCGTCGCTCCACATACTCGTTGTAGGTCATCAGCATATACTCTTTCGGTGTATCAATCGAAGCCTCGGCTATAATCTGGCCAATCAGCGGCGGGCTGAGGCGTGCCTGACAGAATTTCATCACGTTGGCCTTCAGCTCCTTGTTTTTAGTGATGATGGCACCGATGCGGATGCCGCACTCGTTGTAGCGCTTCGAAACGGAGTCGATCAGCACTACGTTCTCCTCGATTCCGGGAAGATGGAACGCCGAGATGTAGGGGGCGCCGGTGTAGCAGAACTCGCGGTAAACTTCATCGGAAAAGAGCCAGAGGTCGTGGCGCTTCACGAGGTCGCGAATCTGCTCCATCTCGCGCTGAGTGTATAGGTAGCCCGTAGGGTTGTTGGGGTTACAGATGAGTATGCCCTTTGTTCGGGGCGTAATCAGCGCTTCGAACTTCTCGACGGGCGGCAGTGCGAATCCTTCGTCGATCGACGAGGGGACGGTGACGATTTTTGCGCCCGCCGAGATTGCAAACGCCATATAGTTGGCGTATGCAGGCTCGGGGACTATGATTTCGTCGCCGGGGTCGAGGCAAGCCATAAATGCAAACAGCACAGCCTCCGAGCCGCCGGTGGTGACGATGATGTCGTCAACATCGACGTTGATATTGAAGCGGTGATAGTAGTCGGCGAGCTTTTGGCGCAGCGAGAGCAACCCTTCCGAGGGGCTGTATTCGAGCACAGTGCGGTCGATTTTGCGCAGAGCTTCAAACGCCTCCTTGGGCGTGGGCAGGTCGGGCTGACCGATGTTGAGATGGTAAACCTTTATTCCTCGCTCCTTGGCTTTGTTGGCCAAAGGAACGAGTTTTCGTATTGGTGATGCGGGCATTATCTGTCCCCGCTGTGATGTGCCGGGCATAATTGTCTGTAGAATTCGATAGAATTAAGCTACAAAGTTACGGATTTTCTTCAAACATCCCAACTTTTGTGTTCAGGTTGCATCAAGTCGCATCAAGTTGCATCAAGTTGCATCGATGTGAAATTGCGGGAAATTTGCGGGGGTGAGGAAAAATGGTTAAATTTGTGGCTAATTTACGAATAGTTTATACTATAGAAATGAAGTCAAAATACTGTATGCTAATAAATAAAATGAAATATCTGGCTGTCGGAGCGCTGGTTGCATTAAGCGCTACTGTAGCCTTACCGGCTTATTCCCAGACATATACCGGGCAGATTAAGACCGACCGTTATATCACCCTGCCGATGATTCCCGACTCGATAACTACTCTGCAGGGGCGCACCGACTATCTGATTTCCCACTACTGGGATTTCTGCGACATGAAAAAGATTTTTTCGTCGCGCCAGAAGATGGCCGAGGAGTTTAAGAACTATCTGATGCTGATGCCTCACGCATCGCAGCGCGGGGCGCATCGCGCAGTGGCATCGCTTTTGCGCAAGCTCGAAAAGCAGCCCGACGATATGCTCTTCCTTGCCCGCAAAGCCGAGGAGTACGTCCATTCCGACACGGCGGAAATCTACAGCGACGAGCTTTATCTGCCGTTTGCGGTTGCCGTTGCGGGCAACAAGCGCATCGACAAGGCCGTTCGCGAACCGTATGAGCATCAGGCACGAATTCTCTCGGCAACGCAGAAAGGCGCCACGGCGCCGTCGTTTGAATACACCGACCGCCAGGGAAACATGGGAGTCTACGAGCCCGACACAACAGTCTCGCTGACAGTGATTTTCTTCAATGACCCCGACTGCATGGACTGCACTCTCGCACGCGCCCGCTTGAACTCCAACATCAAGGCTACGGACTATGTGAAAGAGAGCATAATGCGAATCGTGGCCGTATCGCCTTCGGCAGCCGACGAAAGCTGGCAGCGAATGGCCGAGGGGTATCCCGAAGAGTGGCAGGTGCTCGCCGCCCCCGACGTTGACGATATCTATGATATCAGCACCACGCCGTCGTTCTATGTGCTCGACCACGAAGGAAAAATCGTGTTGAAAAACATCGATATAGAGCAACTTGTTAAGATGATGGAGATAATTTGAGCGAAATGAGCAAGCATTTTTTATCAGATATGTTCGTGCGTTGCACGGGCTACACCTACACTAATATGGCGCGCCTGTTTATCAGGCTGTTTGTCGGCGTCATGTTCATGCAGTTCGGCATCCGTCAGCTTATGCAGTTCCACGAGCTGGCAGCGCAGTATCCTACGGTTTTGGGCCTGTCGCCCGAGACGGGGCTTACGGTGATGATAGTCGTGGAGATTGTCTGCTCGCTGCTGATTATGGTAGGATTCTTGACGCGTATAGCCGTTGTCCCGCCGATTCTGACTATGATTGGAGCAATCATCTGTTTTGCGCTCAACGGCGACGTGCCTACGGCGGGCGTCTACGACCTCTCGGCAGGCAGCCAGCCGTATATCCCGATGATGTTCATAGGCATCTACGTTTTCATTCTGCTCGCAGGCCCGGGAAAGATTTCGCTCGACTATTTTATCTCGATATTCTTGATTTCGCGCAACGGCAAGGACGAGCGCGACGAACTCGAGGAGGTCTAAGAATAAGACTATGAATGTTGCAGCATTGATATCGGGCGGCGTCGACAGCGCGGTGGCTGTTCATCGGCTCGTTGAGAGCGGAATCGACCCCCACCTGTTCTATATCCGCATCGGGCTCGATAACGGCGAAGGCGACTGCTCGGCCGAGGAGGATATAGAAATGTGCACGGTTATTGCGCGCCGCTACGGATTGCCGTTCGACGTCGTCTCGCTCCATCAGGAGTATTGGGACAACGTGATGGAATACGCCTTGCGCACGGTCAAGGCCGGGTTGACGCCCAATCCGGATTTGATGTGCAACAAGATGATTAAATTCGGTTATTTCGAGCAGCGTTGGGGGCACGAATTCGACAAAACAGCCACGGGCCACTACGCCTCGACGCTCACGGGCGACGACGGGCTCGTCTATCTCGGCACAGCCCCCGACCCCGTGAAGGACCAGACCGACTTCCTCGCCCGGATAAGCTACGACCAGCTCAGCCATATCATGTTCCCAATCGGCGACATTCCCAAGTCGCGAGTGCGCGAGATAGCCGTCGAGGCCAATCTGCCCAACGCCTACCGCCGCGACAGCCAGGGGATATGTTTCTTGGGCAAAATCAACTATAACGACTTCATAAAGCGCCACCTCGGCGAACGTCCCGGCGCGATAATAGAGATAGAAACCGGAAGGAAAATCGGCGAGCACCGCGGCTACTGGTTTCACACGATTGGCCAGCGCAAAGGCTTGGGGCTCAGCGGCGGACCATGGTATGTCGTAGGCAAGCGCGTTGAGGACAACGTTGTCTATGTAAGCAACGGCTACGACACCGAAAAGCAGTATGGCAAGCAGATCCACACTACCGAGATGCACTGGATTACGCGCAACCCCTGGCCCGCGGCGTGCGACGGCGTTGAAATCACGTTCAAAAACCGCCATTCGCCCGAGTTTCTCCACGGCACGCTGACGCGCACCCCCGACGGCGACTATCTCATAGACAGCCGCGAGAAAATCCAGGGAATAGCACCCGGGCAGTTTGCCGTCATCTATTCGCCCGACAGCCGAATCTGCTACGGCAGCGCAGTGATAACCGGCCGAAAAGCCAAACCAACAGCGATAAAACTGTGAGTATGAACAGTGACCGCATCCGCCTTCGCGTTATGGGCATCTCCTACTCCCAGCTCCAGAACGGAGCCTACGCGCTAATTCTCGAACAAATCGACGGTCCCTACCGGATTCCGGTAGTAATCGGCGCCGCCGAAGCGCAGTCGATAGCCCTCAGAATGGAGAGCATCACGCCCCCGCGCCCTATGACCCACGACCTCTTTGTAAGCTTCGCCCATGCCTTCGGCGTGAAATTGCGCGAGGTTTTCATCTATAAGTTCGAGGACGGAATTTTCTCGTCGGAGCTGACGTTTACCGACGGCGACCGCACCGTCGTCATCGACTCGCGCACCAGCGACGCCATAGCGATAGCGATGCGCACAAACGCCCCGATATTCACCACGCGCGAAATCCTCCTCGAAACCGGCTTCGAGCTTGAGGGAGTCGACAAAACCGACGCGGACGACGACGGCGAAGAGATAGAAATCACCTATCCCGAGCCCGACCCCGAGCCGCGCCTGGAGAACTACGCCATCGAAGAGCTTGAACGCACGCTCGACAAGCTGATTGCCGAGGAGCGCTATGAAGAGGCGGCGAAAGTCAGCGAAATTCTGCGCCGAAAGCGCGGCGACGCCTGAAAGTCCTTGATAAACAATAGAAACCAATCATTACAACAAAAATATAAAACGAAATGCGAAGTTTGACAGCCCGTTTGTCGGCGCTAAATTTTCTTCAGTTTGCGATATGGGGCGCCTATCTCGTCTGCCTCGGTCAATATCTCGGACCCCACGGCCTCGGCTCTGATATCGCGTGGTTTTATTCAGTTCAAGGAATAGTTTCGATATTCATGCCGGCGATAATGGGTATTGTTGCCGATAAATGGATTCAGGCCCAGCGTCTTTTGGGCATCTGTCATCTGCTGGCTGCAGCGTTTATGGGCGCAGCTTGGTGGTATGGCGCAACGCATCCCCGGCTCGAATTCTGGCCGTTTTTCTCGCTCTATACGCTCAGCGTGGCCTTCTACATGCCAACGATTGCGCTGAACAACTCCACGTCGTTTCGCGTCATGACCGCCAAGGGGCTCAACCCCGTCGACGCCTTCCCGCCCATCCGCACGCTCGGCACAGTGGGCTTCATCGCCTCGATGTGGTTTGTCAACTCAGCCTATTGGCACGACGGCTCGTTTGGCTTCACCCTCAGCGAGGCCAACCCGATGGCGGCATTCCGCTTTCAGTACACTGAAAACCAGCTGCTGACGTGCGCCGTCCTGGGGCTCATCCTCGGTCTGTTCAGCTTCACGCTGCCCAATTGCCCGGTAAGCACGTCGACTACGAAGAAAACATGGTCGCAGATGCTCGGCCTCGACGCTTTCCGCCTGTTTGCCGACCGCCGCATGTGTATCTTCTTCATCTTCTCGATGCTCCTGGGCGTGGCGCTGCAAATCACCAACGGCTTCGCTACGACGTTCATCTCGAGCTTCAAAGGCGTGGCTGAATATGCCAACACGTTCGGCGCCAACAACTCGACACTGCTGACGTCGCTCTCGCAGATTTCCGAGGCACTCTGCATTCTGATGATACCGTTCTTCCTCAAGCGCTTCGGCATCAAGCGCGTGATGCTCATAGCTATGGCCGCATGGGTCCTGCGCTTCGGATTCTTCGGCTTTGGCAACCCCGGCGACCGCCTCTGGATGTTCATCGCCTCGATGATTGTCTACGGCGTTGCGTTCGACTTCTTCAACGTCTCGGGCGCGCTGTTTGTCGACCAGGAGACCGACGACCGCGTGAAATCGTCCGCCCAGGGACTGTTCATGCTGATGACCAACGGCATCGGTGCCTCGGTCGGAACGCTTATCGCCGGCATGGTCGTCAACCACTACTGCTCGTGGCAGGAGGTTGGCGGCGGCTCATATATGGTTGGCGACTGGCGCTCGCCCTGGCTGATATTCGCCGGCTATTCGCTGGTGGTCTGCATAGCTTTTGCCATCTGCTTCCGTTACAAACATGTGCGTCCGGCCGAGGGCGAGATTGTTCGCGCCCGTTCGGAGGCCGTAGAGGTTGAGTGATGATTCAGTTCTACGCCCCCGACCTTGGCCTGCAGCCGGTGCTCCCCGAATCGGAGTCGCAGCATTGCGTGCGCGTGCTGCGTATGCGCGACGGCGATAAGCTCGTTGCCGTCGACGGCAAGGGTCGCCGCTATCGCTGTCGCATCGCCGAGGCCCGTCAGAAACACACGATGGTAGAGATTCTCGAGGTCGAGGAGGTCGCCGCGCCTTGGGAGAATCGGATAACCATAGCCGTGGCGCCGACAAAGAATATGGACCGCATGGAATGGCTCGTCGAGAAGCTGACGGAGGTTGGTGTCGACCGCGTGATTCCCGTGCTGTGCCAACGCTCGGAGCGCCGCGAGCTGAAGCTCGACCGCCTGCAGAAGATAGCCGTCTCGGCAATGAAACAGTCGCTGAAGGCAACCTTGCCCGAGATTTTGCCACTGACTCCACTGCCGGCTGCGCTCGAGCTGATGAACGAGCCGCAGCGGCTCATGGCCTACTGCGACCCATCGATACCGCGCCGCGAGCTCACCGGAGTCTACACGCCCGGCAGCGACGTGGCGGTGCTGATTGGTCCCGAAGGCGATTTCTCGCCCGACGAGATAAGGATGACCCTCGCGACGGGGTGGACACCCGTGACTCTCGGCAATGTGCGCCTGCGCACCGAAACGGCCGCCCTCGCAGCCGACATAGCGATTCATACTCTGAACTCATTCCACAATGAAAACAATACGCAAATCAGATAACTTTTTTCTGCTCGCCGGTCCGTGCGTGATCGAAGGCGAGCAGATGGCAATGGATATAGCCGGACGAATCGTTGAGATTACCTGTCGCCTGGATATCCCCTACGTGTTCAAAGGCTCCTACCGCAAGGCCAACCGCTCGCGCCTCGACTCGTTCACGGGCATCGGCGACGAGGCCGCGCTGGAGATTCTGCGCAAGGTGGGTCGCGAATATGGCATCCCGACGGTAACCGACATCCATTCGGCCGCCGAGGCCGCAGTAGCCGCCGAATATGTCGACATGCTCCAGATTCCGGCGTTCCTCTGCCGCCAGACCGATATCCTCGTAGCCGCCGCACAAACGGGTTGTGACGTCAACATAAAGAAAGGCCAGTTTCTCTCGCCCGAGGCGATGTGGTTTGCCGTCGATAAGGTTCGCGAGGTCGGCAACGAGAATGTCGCCGTCACGGAGCGCGGCGTAATGTTCGGCTACCAGGACCTGGTGGTCGACTTCCGCGGCATCCCGACGATGCGCGATTTCGGCTGCCCCGTAATCCTCGACATCACCCACTCGCTGCAGCAACCCAACCAGACCAGCGGCGTCACGGGCGGACGCCCCGAGATGATTGAAACCATCGCCCGCGCAGGCATAGCCACCGGCGCCGACGGCATCTTCCTCGAGACTCATCCCCACCCAGAAGTGGCCAAGAGCGACGGCGCCAACATGCTGCGTCTCGATCTGCTTGAGGGGCTGCTCGAACGCCTCACAGCCATCCGACAAACCATCAACACCCTCTATATATGAAGAAAATTCTCCTCGCGGCAGTGGCCATCGGTCTCGTCGCCGCCGGCTGCTCTGAATCCGAGCAGCTGTCGTCCAACATGGTCATCGACGTTGTCGGCACTATCGGTGCGCCCACCGAACTGAAAGTCTCCGACCTCGGCAAGAAAATCACCTACATCCCGCTCGAAACCACCGACTCGGCACTACTGCCCGCCGACGTGCTCGTCGAAGCCGCCGGCAATGCAGCCATCTTCTTCAACGGCCGCATGGCCGTCACCGGGCTGTCGCCGATGACGTTCAGCCTCTCCGACGGCAAATTCATAGGCTTCGTGGGCCACGGCGGTCAGGATCCGCAGGCCTACAACCGCCCCTATCCGCGTCTCTCCGACGACGGGAAAACCGTCTACTACAACGGCTACACGTCGGGCCATCTGCTCAGCTACACCCTCGACGGCGTGCTGAAGGCCGACATCGTCACCCCGCGCCCGATTTCCGCCTATCAGGGCGTCTTCCGTGGCGATGAGGTGACCGCATCGACAGGCGCGAGCGCCACCGCTCAAATGTTCTACACATTCAAGCTCGATTCCGACGCGGTCGACTCGTCCTACGTGCTCCGCTCAGTTCCGCCGATCCCCATGCCCGAGCGGGATAAAATCTCGAGCGTCACGGTCAAGATTCCTCGCGGCGCGCTGCGCAATGCCGGCGACCAGCTGCAGAACCTCGTGTTCCAGACAACCGACGGCGTAGTCAATATGGTCAACTGCGTCGGCAAGCTCTACAGCGTCGGCGATTCGCTCCACTATTCGGCGATGCTCAGCGACACAATCTTCACCGTCGCCGCCACCGGCGATGCCACGCCCGCCTATATCTTCAACTTCGGCGACAAGCTCATCCCCGTCGGCGACGTGTCGACCCATGAGTTCACCACCTCCGACGTCGCTCAGACCGGCGTTGTCGAAACCGAGCACCTGATTGTGTTCGGCGTCACCCACGGTCCGTTCTGCGGCCGCGACGCCAAGGATCAGCTCGGATTGTTCGACAAACGCACCGGCACAACCCGCATGATGGCTGGCGCCGACGGATTCATCGACGACCTGACGGGATTCCCCATTCCGTTCGTGCCCGCCACCGCCACGCCCGACGGTCGACTCGTGGGGCTGCTTAGCCTCGATGACCTCGACAAATGGGCCGAGGACCACCCCGGCACGCAATATCCCGACTGGGTAGACCTCCTCGTCGAAGATGCCAATCCAATCCTCGTAATCGTCGAACCCTGATTGATAGCTCGTTAGAAAAGGCGGCTCAAACAAAACGAAAAATATTGAAATTTTTTTGGTGAAACTCTTGCACGGAATATAAAAACGCCGTAACTTTGCAGCGCAAAACGATGGAAACATCGCCTCGCAAGCTCAGAAAAGAGTTTTTGGTGTGGTAGTTCAGCTGGTTAGAATACCTGCCTGTCACGCAGGGGGTCGCGGGTTCGAGTCCCGTCCATACCGCAGAGGAGAGAGGAGAATGAGTAATTGTTTTAGACTTCGGTCTGAGCATTACTCATTCTTTTTTTATGCCCATTCCCTAACCGGCTGCCAACGCCGAACCGGCGGCCCCGAGAAATTT
>CAYNSG010000052.1:0-12799 GCA_964399885.1 uncultured Bacteroides sp. | reverse complement strand
AATATAAGCGGATAGGCATTCACTCATATTCATGTATTTTTTAGAACCCACCTAACATCAATCGGTCAGAGCGCCTTTGAAAGATGCACCGGTTTGGTTAAGGTTGATCTCCCCGAATCTATAATCTCCATAGGCGCTACGGCGTTTAGTGGGTGCACAAATCTTGAGGAGATAAAGCTGCCGGAGTCACTTACGACAGTTGAAAACGGTGTATTTTTTTGAGGCTTTTTTCGAGTCGATTTTGTCAATTGAAGAGGGAGCGTAGCGAGCTACGTGACCGATGAAATAGGCAAAAGCGACCGGAAAAGACCAAAAAGGTGAATAAAAGAATGATTTCACATGAACTCATTTAACATTCGGTAAAAAGTTTGAATGAGTTCTTTATATTGATTTGAGTATTCGCGGGGAAAGAGCTAACTTTGCAAGCTGAAAAGGCCCTTCGTTAGGGCGATTCCCCCCCATGCCGATGGCAATGCTTGGAATATACAACATAGCGATGCGAGGCGCCTGCCGACTGTTACCGGTGGTGGCTAAGGTTGTGCCTGAGTCGAACGAGGCGAAGTTCGTGCGGTTCTGTCGCGCACAAACGTTGGCCGTCGATAGCGCCCTCAGTGTGGCTACGCGGCTCGACCGCGCGCTGCCGACGGTGTGGATTCATTGTGCCTCGCTCGGCGAGTATGGCATCGCCCGCCCGATTATTCGTCAGCTTAAAGCGCGGCGGAACATCAACGTCGTCCTGACATTCTTCTCGCCCACGGGCTATGAGGCCCTCGCCGGCCGAAGCGATGTTGCCGATGCGATTCTTTACTTGCCGTTCGACACCCGCTGCAACGCACGCCGCTTCCTCGACGCTATTCGCCCGCAATGCGCCGTTTTTATGGTCGCAGAATTCTGGCACAACTATCTCGACGAACTTCGCCGCCGCCGGATTCCCGCCCTGCTCGTCTCGGCGATTATCCGCAGCGATAGCGCCGTCATGCGTCATTACGGCAAACTCTATCGCCAATCTGCGGCTACGTTCCGCCATATTTTCGCTCTCGACAACGCGTCGGTTGAGCGTCTCAGCTCGCGAGGAATCGACAACGCCACGGTCAATGGCGACCCACTCTTCGACAATGCCGCCGCAGTTGCTGCCACCGAGTGGCATAACCCCGCGCTGGAGCGCTTTGCCGTCGGTCGCCGGGTATTCATCGCCGGAAGCATCCACAACGACCGCGATCTTGAGCTGACGGCCGCACTTGCCAACGCCAACACTGACGTGCCGTTCATCATCGTCCCCCACGAAATCACCGAGCCGACGCTGCGGGCGGTTGAGGAGCAAGTCGACGGCGACGTTCGCCGGCTTTCGCAATGCACTGCCGCCACTGATTTCTACGGCGTCCGCGCCCTGATCGTCGACAATGTCGGGCAACTCGCCTACATCTACCGCCTCGGCACGTGGGCCTACGTAGGCGGCGGATTCACACGGCTGCTCCACAGCGTCATCGAGCCGGTTGTCTACGGATTGCCGGTTGCGTTCGGGCCGGTCGTTTCGCGTAAAGTCACTCCCGCCGAGCTCGAAAGCCGCGGAATCGGTCGGCGCGTAAGCACGGCCGAAGAGATAACCTACTGGTTCGCCGAGCTGAAAACCGACGACGCGCGGCTGGCCGCGATTGCCGCCGAAGCTGCTAAATACATGAATGAAAACGTAGGCGCCACAGTGAGGGTGGTCGACAAAATAGAATCGCTCCTATGAACGCTCGACTGAAATATGCGCTCTACTACGCCACGTTCCGCCCGCTGGCACAGCTCCCGCTCTCCGCGCTCTATCTGCTCGCCGGCGTGCTGCGCTTCTTTTTCGAGAGGGTGGTTCATTACCGCCGCGAAATTGTGCGCCGAAATCTTCGTAACTCCTTCCCCGAAAAGACCGCCGAGGAGCTCGACGCGATAATCCACGACTTCTACTCGCAATTTGCCGACAATATCGTCGAGATCATCAAGCTGCTGCATATCTCTGACCGCGAGGTCGACCGCCGCATCGAAGTCCGGGGGCTCGACGTCGTTGAGCAGCTTGCCGACCGCGGGCATTCGATAATAGTCTATCTGGGGCATTACGGCAACTGGGAATGGGTGCCCGCCTCGGTGCGCAATCTCCGGAACCCCGCATATCGCTCGCAAGTCTACAAGCCGCTGCGCGACAAGGCTTTCGACCGCTTGATGCTCAAAATCCGCTCGCGATTCTCCACGGTGTCAATCCCGCAAGACGCTGTGTTCCGCACGCTTGTACGCCGCCACCTCCAAGGGCAGCTCTCGCTCTGCGGATTCATCGCCGACCAACGCTCCAACAATCGTCAGAACCACCACGCCATAACCTTCATGGGTCAATCGACCCACTTCAATCCCGGAGGCGAGGAGATAGGCTCGCGTATAAATGCCGCCTACGTTTATCTCGACGTCGAAAAGCCACGGCGCGGACATTATCGCTTCACGTTCCGAGAGATTCTTCCCGATAGTTCCGACGTCGACTATCCATACACCCGTGCCTACTACCGGATGCTCGAGCAGACTATACGTCGTCGCCCGGGGATGTGGCTCTGGTCCCACCGCCGATGGGTTTGGGACAATCAAAACCAAAACAAAACCGAAAACAAAACTGTAAACAGATGAAAATACGATGAAAATACTATGCGTAATACCGGCGCGTGCCGAATCGACGCGCTTCTTTGAGAAACCCCTGGCGCTGATTCTCGGAAAACCGATGATTCTGTGGGTCTACGAACACTGCCGCGAGGTTGAGATTTTCAGCGACGTCATCGTTGCTACCGACAGCGAGAAAATCAAGGCTGCCGCCGAGGCTTTCGGCGCTCGCGTAATGATGACCCGCTCTGACCACGACACCGCCACCGAGCGACTCTACGAAGTCTCGACCCGCGAGGCCGCCGACCTCTACGTGATGGTCAACGGCGACGAACCGCTGCTCACTCGCGACGCCATCGTGCAGTGCATCCCCGAAGGCTTGCAGCCCGACGATTTCTTCGTGTCGAACCTGATGACCGACTTCACCAACCCCGTCGAGGTTGTCGACGCCACAAATCTCAAGATTGTCACTGCTGCCGACGACCGCTGCCTCTTCATCTCCCGCTCGCCGATTCCCTACCCCAAAGGCTCGCTCGACTATGTGTTCCATAAGTTCGTCGGCGTTGGTGCTTTCACCCGCAAAGCTCTCGATTTCTATCACAACACCCCCCGCGGACCGATTGAGAAAATCGAGGAGAACGATTCGTTCCGCTTCATCGAGAACCACCGGCCTATCTACTACTACAACTGCCACTGCAAGAGCCTGAGCGTCGACAACCGCAAGGATATCGCCGGCGTGGAGGCCTATCTGCGCGGACAACAGAAGTGAGCGTCATGGCGACTCGAAGAATGCTCATAATGCGCTTCTCGGCGCTCGGCGATGTAGCGATGACAATTCCGGCGGTCTATTCCCTTGCCCGCCGCTATCCCGATTTGCATATTGATTTCGCCACGACTCCATTCTTCAAACGAATCTTCATCAACGCGCCCGAGAATCTCCATGTCCACGGTTTCGACCTGAAGAAGGAGTTTCGCGGACTGTTCGGCACGATGAAGCTGCTTCGACGACTGGCGGCGCTACATCCCGACTGCGTTGCCGACCTCCACAACGTTGCCCGCACATGGGTGGCCGACGCGATGTTCCGCCTCAAGGGCGTGCGCGTCGAGATGGTCGACAAGATGCGCTCGAAGCGAAGCGATGTGCTCAAACGCCACGCATCCCAGCCCGGCTTCATCAGCCGCTATGCCGACGTCTTTGCCCGTCTTGGCTATCCGATTGAACTGACATTCACCTCGCTATTTGCCGACGAAAAGCCCGCCCCGCCGATTGCCGTAAACCATCCCGCGGTCGGAATCGCTCCGTTTGCCCGCTATACCAACAAAACCTATCCGCCCGACAATATGCGCCGCGTCGTCGCGCAGTTGGCCGAGCAGGGTATTGACGTCTACCTGTTTGGCGCCGCAGGTCGCGAAGCCGAGGAACTGAGCCATTGGACGGCTCTCGGCGCGTCGGTTCATTGCGTCGCCGGGCGTTTCCGCATCGAGGAGGAGATAGCACTGATGGCTGAGATGGACGTAATGGTCAGCATGGATTCCGCCAACCATCATCTCGCCTCGCTCGTCGGCGTGCCGGTGGTCAGCCTCTGGGGGAGCACTACCCCCGACTGCGGCTTCATGGCCTACGGTCAGCCCGACAGCAACGCCATGGTTTCGCGCCTCGACTGCCAGCCTTGCTCCATCGCCGGAAAGCCCGAATGCCCGTTGGCAACAATGGAATGCTTCCTTTCGCTGCGCCCCGCTATGATTGTC
The DNA here is from genome assembly GCA_964399885.1 of uncultured Bacteroides sp. Lineage (GTDB taxonomy): Bacteria > Bacteroidota > Bacteroidia > Bacteroidales > Muribaculaceae > Paramuribaculum. The sequence goes on along the minus strand of CAYNSG010000052.1, from coordinate 8,434 downwards.
GATAAAATCAAACAGATGCTTGGGCAATGATAGTGTTTCTGACATTCGCGGTTTGCTATTTCGCAACGCTTTTGGTTTGGTTTGAGCTGATTCAGAAGCCAATCTTCATACTCCTGAACCGACGGACGGAGCCGGAACGCCTTGCCGCGTGCGACGTCGTCAGCATCTACCGCCACGGCTTTGAGACCGATTGCATCATTGCCGCCTACGGCACGGCTGTGGCCGTGTTGATCGCCGCTGTCCGAGCCGAATGGGCGGGGATGGGCTTCGACGCGGTCATCGGCGTCTACAATGCGCTGCTGGCTCTGCCCCTCGCGTTGCTGTCGCTCGCCGATGCGGTTCTCTATAGCTTCTGGCGATATAAGATTGACGCTTCGGTGTTAGCTTATCTCCGGTCGCCGAAGGCTGCGATGGCTTCGGTCTCGGCAGGCTATCTCGTTGCCGGGCTGTCGGCCGTTCTGCTGCTATGGATTCTTCTGTTCGCCATGCTGCAGACGGTTTCCGTCGCTGCCGGCCGATTCTTCCCGACCGAAATCTCCACGGGGCTGCGAATCGCCGTGCCGTTTGTCGCGGTGTTGCTTCTCGGCGCACTATTCGTCATCATCCGCGGCTTGAAAATCCGACCGAACAACCCGAGCTTGGCCTACTTCAGCCCGCGTCCGTTTCTCAACCATGCGGCCCTCAACCCGGTCTATAATTTCATCTACTCGCTGACCACACGCGACGAGTTCCGCGGACGCTTCCACCACTTCGACGACGAGGAGTGTCGCCGCATAGTTCAGCCGCTGTTCCCCACGTCCGGCACGCCCACTCATTCGCTGCTCACCACCGATCGACCAAACATCCTGCTCATCGTCTGGGAAAGCCTGGGCGCAGAATTCGTCGGACCGCTGGGCGGTCACCCGGAGGTGACGCCCCAGTTCAGTCGCTTGGCCAAAGAGGGCATTTTCTTTACCGGCTGCACGGCAACGAGTTTCCGCACCGACCGCGGACTCGTGGGCATTCTCAGCGGCGTGCTCGGACAGCCCACAACCTCTCTCATCCGTTACACCCGCAAACTCCCCGTGCTTCCCGCCCTGCCGCGAAAACTGAAAGAATCGGGCTATCGAACGACGGCCGTTCAGGGCGGCGACCTGACAATCATGCACAAGTCGGACTATTACATCGCGTCGGGCCACGACCGCCTCGTCAGCCGCAGTCAGTTGCCCAAAGATGCCCCCGAAGGGAAATGGGGCGTCCACGACGGCTGGATGTTCCGTTGGCTCTACGACGACATAATGCGGCAGACCGCAGAGGGCGGGCGTTGGTTCACAACCTTCCAGACCCTCAGCTCCCACGAGCCGTTCGACGTTCCCGAAAAACGCCTCGCCGACCCCTGCGACAACTCGTTTGCCTACGTCGACGCCGCTTTCGGCGAGTTCGTAGACCGACTGAAGAAGTCGCCGTCATGGGAGAACCTGCTCATTGTCGTTGTTGCCGACCATGGCTACAACTCGCCGACGCAGATTGTCGACCGCCCGACCTACGCCCACATCCCGATCCTGATGCTCGGCGGAGCGGTCAAGCAGCCGGCGGTTATCCCGACAATAATGAGTCAGACCGACCTCGCAGCCACCCTGCTCGGGCAGTTGGGGATTGACCACGCCGATTTCCCTTTCAGCCGCGATGTCCTCGCCGACAGCTACCGTGAGCAGTTCTCGTTCCATACGTATGTCAACGGCTTCATGCTGACCGACTCCCGCGGCGTTACTGACTACGACAACGTTGCCGAGTCGGCCGTCGGCGGCAGCGACCCCGAGCGCGAGCGCCGAGGCAAAGCCATCCTCCAATATCTCTACGACTACATAGCCAAACTATGAGCATTCCCAAGATATTGCACTATTGCTGGTTCGGAGGCAAACCGCTGCCCGAGGAGAGCGTGAAGTTCATCGAAACCTGGCGGCAACACTGTCCGGACTATGAGATTGTAGAATGGAACGAAACGAATTTCGACCTTGATCTCTGTCCTTACGTGCGTCAGGCCTACGATGCCGGCAAGTATGCTTTTGTCTCGGATGTGGCGCGCCTGTACGCCCTGAAGCAGATGGGCGGAGTCTATCTCGATACGGATGTCGAGCTTTTCAAGTCGCTCAACCCGTTTCTCCACCATCATGCATTCACCGGATTTGAGGACCGCTCGCACGTCACCACAGGAATCATCGGCTCGGAGAAGGGGGGGCGATTTGTCAGCGAAAACCTCGATGCCTACTTCTCGCGCAACTTCATCATGCCCGACGGAAGCTTCGACACCACAACCAACGTGGCTGAAATCACAACTTACTTGCTCGGAAAAGGGTTGAAACTCAACGACGAGTATCAAGTGCTGCCGGGCTTGATAGCTGTCTATCCCCGCGCTTTTTTCTGCCCCAAAGACTCTTACGCCTACGGCAAAACACGCATTACCGACGACACTCACGCCATCCACTACTTTGCCGGTACGTGGCAAGTTCGCAACACGCCCGAGTATCAACGGTTGAAAAGAAAATACAGAATCATACCCTACTTCCTGCGAAAAAGCTAATCTTGGCGCTTATGGGCGAGGAAAAGAAAGGTCTGTTTGCAACATTAGTACGACTCATGCGATGAAGATAATGCAGTTTGTTCCGGGTAAGGTTTGGGGCGGTGCCGAACAGTATATCGTCGATATGTCCGACGCAATGACGCGTCGAGGTCATCAGGTGGTGATGGTCAGCCGCGGCAATCCTGCGGTCGATGCTCGCTTGCGCGCTGCCGGCTGCGAATTCCGTTCGTTCGATTTCTCGTTGCTTCGCCGTCGTAAAGCCGTTCGCGAACTTGCGGAATATATAGCTGCGGAGCGTCCCGACCTAATTCATGTCCATAACACCTGGTCGGTACCCATTGCCCGGCGAGCCCTGCAGCGGTCGGGTCATCGGGCGGCGTTGGTGATGACGCGCCATGAGTCTCGCCGTTCGCGAGTCAACCCGCTGCTGCGCTCGATTTTCCGAACGATCGACCAAATCATCTTCGTCTCCGACTTCACCCGCCGCATGTGGGGCGGGGTTAATTCGTGGATTGTCCCCGAAAAAAACACAGTGATTATCAATAGCATCCCCGACAATGAGCAGCCCGAGGCTGAACCGTTGCGAGAGAAATATGCGATTCCCGACCGGACGCCTATAATAATGTATACCGGGCGAGTCAGAAAGTCGAAAGGCTGCGGGCTCATCATCGAGGCGCTCGGCGCGCTGGCCGATTTGCCGTGGGCGATGGTTTTTGTCGGAAGCTGCAAGCCTGCCGACTATGAGAAGAAACTCCGGCAGAGAGCAGGGGAGTTGGGCATCGGCGACCGCGTGTTTTTCGAAGGATTTCGCTCCGATGCGCGCGCTCTGACCCGGCAGGCCGATATCGGCGTTGCGCCCTCGATTGTGGTCGACTCGTGCCCCTTGTCGCCGCTCGAATTTATGAAAGAGGGCAAGTGCGTGATAGTTTCCGATAGCGGAGGTCAGCCGGAGTATGTCGACGACGGCGTCACGGGGATTATCGCCCGCCGCGCCGACCTCCAATCGCTCATCGCAGCGCTGTGTACCGCCCTGACCGACAGCGCTCTGCGCCGCCACATGGGCGAGCAAGCCCGGCAATATTTCGACGAGCATCTCAACTACGACCAATTCATCGACCGTACGCTCGAAGTTTACACCAAAGCTACAAAAGAAATAAAATGAATAGATTCCTCACCTCACTGTTTCGCGCCAACCCTACGCGCCTCATAATAAATCTGTTGGTAGTTTATGTCTGCTACTACATCTGCCGCGTGGCTTTTCTCGCCGAGAATTGGTCGATGTTTGCCGGCAACATGACTGCCGGAACGTTTTGGCGCATACATTGCGGCGGTGAGCTGTTCGACACATCGGCTATTTTCTACACCAACGCCCTGGTGATTCTGCTCTATCTTCTCCCCTGGGCTAAGAAGGAGCGCGGCTGGTATTGGACGTTGACGAAGTGGATCTACGTAGTGGTCAACTCGTTGGCCGTCGTGCTGAATCTCTGCGACGCGGTATTCTTCGAGTTCCGCAAACATCGCACATCGCTCGCCGTGTTCGACGAGTTCAAGGGCGAGGACAATCTGGCGGGAATCTTCGGCATCGAGCTGATAAATCATTGGTATTTCGTAGTGCTGTTCATCGCCCTTGTCGCATTCTTGTGGCTCTGCTATCTGAAGCCGGCAACACCTACTGTGCCTCGCCGCCGCTACTATTGGATGCAGTCGATTTCTCTGGTGCTGTTTGTCCCGATAACGCTGTTTGCCATGCGCGGCAACACGTTCTTCAGCGCCACGCGACCCATCGCCGTCAGCTTCGCCCATACGTTTGTCGACGAGCCGGTGCAGACCGGAATCGTGCTCAACACGCCCTTCTCCATCATCCGCACTATCGGCCACATGCCCCAGGAGACCCCGATTTTCTTCTCCGACGAGGAGCTCGATGCGATTTATTCGCCGCTGCATCTTCCCGCCGACAGCGTCGCGCCCAACCATAAAAACATTGTGATTCTAATCGTTGAGAGTTTTGCGGCTGAGTTCGTAGGCGGATTGAACCGCGACCTCGACGGCGGTACCTATCGCGGCTACACACCCTTCTTCGACGAGATGCTCGAGCGCGGCACGTGGTTTGAGCAGTCGTTTGCCAACACGTCGTTCTCAATCGACGCTCCGCCTGCCGTGCTTGCTTCGATTCCGCGAATGGACGCGCCATTTGTCCTCTCGCCCTACTCGCTCAATCATCTCAACTCGATAGCCACCGAAACCAAGCGAGCCGGCTACACAACCTCGTTCTTCCACGGTGCCGACAATCAGTCGCTCGGAATCAATGCCTTCGTCAGCTCCATAGGCTTCGAAAACTATTTCGGCAAGGATGAATTTGTTGCCGACCCGCGCTTTGGCGGCATGAAGGAGTTCGACGGCAAGTGGGGCATTTGGGATGAGCCTTTCCTGCAATTCTTCAGCGCGAAAATCAGCGAAATGCCCGAACCGTTCCTGGCGTCGGTGTTCACGCTTTCGTCCCACCATCCGTTCAAAATCCCCGAGCAGTATCGCGACACGTTCCCCAACGAGGGGTTGCATCAGCTCCATAAATGTATCCGCTACACCGACCACTCGCTCCGCCGCTTCTTCGAAACCGCATCGAAGCAGCCATGGTTCGACAACACCGTCTTCGTCATCACCGCCGACCATGCCAGCTCGAAACGCACCCACGAGGAGTATATGACCTCCGTCGGCGATTTCCGCATTCCGATTCTTTTCTACGACCCCTCGGGCGTGCTCCCCGTCGGGAAGCAGCCGGGAATCGTGCAGCAAATCGACATTATGCCCACCCTCCTGGGGCTGATTGGCTACGACAAACCCTACGTAGCGTTCGGCAAGGATGTTTTCCGAACGCCCGCCGTCGACACCTGGGCGTTCAACTGGGACTTCTTCCCGCAATATTTCCAAGGCGACTACGTGATGCGTTCCGACGGACGCGACGTCACGCATATATATAACTACGTTGCCGACCCGCTCCTAAAATCCAACCTCATCGACAGCTTCCCCGACTCGCTCCGCGCCCCCATGACCGACCGCCTCAACGCCGTCATCCAATCCTTCATGCAGCGCATGAAATCCGACAACGTAACCGCCCCCACCGCCATCGATAATTAAAACTCGAATAACAAAACTGTGAAATTTTTTTGGAAATGTGAAGTAATGGCCATAACAATCTGATTATTAGTGTTATATAAGTTCATAGACGAAACATATTGTGAATCAATACATTACAAGCCGGATAGGTGAACGATAGATTTTTCTGTTTTTTGTAGTGTGTAAGTCATTGGGATGTAGGTATATACCTTGGTGGAAGATAGATGGAAAAATGTTAAAAAATTGCTGACGTAATTATTTTCTGTTGTAACTTTGCGGCAAATGAACATGACATCATATTAATCTTGTCATTTCATCGACAACAAAAGTTTAACAAATAAATCGACGTATGAAAAAAAAGAAACCAATGGCTTTCGCGGTTGCCAGCCTTGTAGCGTTCGGTGGCTTCATGTGCGTACAGATGGTTAAGAAACCAACTCTTAGTAAGCTACAAAGAGAGAATATCGAAGCATTAGCTTCGGGAGAAGTAACGGTAGTTGGGTGTAAGCCATTCAAAGGAGCAACTTGTTATGTCTTTGACGGCAACGGTCAACTGGTCGATAGACGCAAAAACCAATACCCTGGCGATTAAGATGCTTCCTCGGAAACAAGAAAACTAAAACAGTCAAGGGAATCGAGAAGATAGGCATATAAACCTATTTCCTCTTTTCCTTTGTCTATGAACCCATTCACAACTGTACCGAATATTAAATGCGTTTTAAATCTAATCAACGTATAAATGCTTTATGACTAATTTTTTGAAGATAAGCTGCGTAAGCGCTTTCCTGCTCTCATGCGTAATGAGCCTTATGTCGTCATGCCATTCCAAATCGGAAAACCAATCAGAAATCAACATTGATACTCTTAATGTTAAGGCCGAAAGAACTATAGACACTGAATTTGTATCAATAGACGCGATACTTATACGCGACTCGTTGTTTTGGATTTATTCTGATGCTTCGAATCAATCATTGTTGAATGTATGTAGCTCCGACGGAAAGATTCTTGCACAGGGTGTAAGCTATGGTAATGGAGCAAACGAAATATTAGAGGTGTCATCAATTCATAGAGGGTTTGATTCTGATGTCGATATTTACGATAGCCGATCCGGAAAAATCATATCGCTCAATTTACGCGACTCTATCCTTGATCTCACAACAATTCGCGAATCGCTGAGATTGTTTGACGATGCGATTGTGTTATCCGACGACGCAACACTAGCCTTGCCGAACATAGGAGATTACTCCTATTGTATCTTTGGCAGTGATAATTCGAAGATAGATAGCCTTTCATATTATCCGCCCAAACCAAATGGCGTTAGCCATAAGGCTCATGCTCTTGCCTGCACGGGCTCAGTTGCATATTCGAGAAGTGATGGTAAATTCATTCGTTCGTTAGTTTATGATGGTGGTCTTGATTTCTTCAGTATAGTCGATGGCAAATTAAATCATGTCAAAAGGCATGCAGAATTTGATATGGACTATGGAGTTATAGAGGTGAATGGCACGTCTTTACCCGTTCCAAACAAAGATTCTCGAATCGGCTATTCCTTTATCTATGCAACTCCTGCCCACTTCTATGCCTCCTTTTCCAGCGCAAACATCGAAGACAATCCCGAAGGTGTCGCTAACGAGATTCATGTTTTTGACCATGATGGTAATATGGTCAAAGTTATCTTATTGGACAATAATGTCGGACCGTTTGCAGTGACCGACGACGATAAATGTCTTTACGCGGCAATCGACGATGATGAACACCTGCGCCTTAACAGCTACAATATAACCTCCGACAGGTGAATTAGCGTTGTATTCGGGCTCGCGCCTCGTGTGAGCCGCCAAATTAGAGCAGAAATCCCATATAGACCGGGAGATAAAGAATGTTATTTTCCTCGCGCAAATTGCCGGGATGTAGCACAATCGCTTGGTTGAGTTCATTGGCATACTTTTTCATCGCCTTTTTGAGAGATGTCAAATCATAGCGAGTTCCCGACTTAACCTCTATAAAATTTATGTTGTGCTGATTTGGAATCTTACTTTTCGGCAGGAGAAAATCAAGCTCCATTCGACTATCCTTGTCGTCTCTGTCGGAATTTGAGTAGAAGAAGAGTTTATGCTTGTTTGCAGTAAGCATTTGCGCAACGATGTTCTCCATGAACATCCCATGGTTCGACGAAAGTTTGCCTAAAATAATCTTTCGATACATATCATTCTTCTCTTCAACGCTTGAAAAGGCAAGCGTATAGAGTAGACCCGTGTCGCCAAGATAGCATTTGATTGCTGTTCGATCGGCGTTCATCTCCAGACCGCTGCTTGGTTCGGTGCTCGCAAAACAGAGATTAACGAAGCGTGCATCGTTAAGCCAGGTGAATGGCTCGATGTAATCTCTCATTCTTGCAGCATCGGAAAGTGACGAGAGGTTGAATTTTTTTTTCGTGTTTTGAAAGCTGAGAAGGGATAGAGTCAAAAATACTCTCAACCTTTAATGTGCTCGGGCCTCCATGTTTGGCTATATCACCTCTGTATAAAGTCAAGATTGTTTCCTTTTCTCGGTCTGCAGCATTAAAATCTTTTGAAGCAAGATATGCTTTTACGACTTGGGGCATTCCTCCTATAATCATGTATTCCTTAAACAACTGCATTATTTTACGGTGTATTAAAGAAACCGCAATAGCTACCACTATGCAAAAGGTGTGATTTCGCGTCCAAAGTTAGACTAATCGACCGACAGCGTCGGATAATTCATAACGCGAGTTCGGGATAA
>CAYNSG010000051.1:0-12937 GCA_964399885.1 uncultured Bacteroides sp. | reverse complement strand
ATATATGAACTAAACAGATTCCGTAAATATTTGCTAAATGCAACCCGCTTAGACCAACCATCCACGGGAGAAGATGAAGATAATCCCGGACATGTTAGACTTGACTCTAAAACCGGCAAACCCAAAAAACCTTTCCTCTTTGGGTGGCTTTACCGCGAAGATGGGCAGTATTTCTTCAAAATAAACCTTCAAGTCAGATTTAAGCCAATCCCTAAAAGAAGGCTTGCGGTACCGCCAGTTGCGCTTACGACAATCGAGCCTTAGGATTTGACCGAATAGCTTCTATACCTCTGGTCATCTTCCTCATCATCCAAGTCCGCTCCAGCGAAATCGTCCCCTTCGTCTACCTGCAGTATTGACAACCACCTCCGCGACCTCAGAGATTGTTCGCAAAAACTCTGTTTTTCCCCGATTGGGAGATTTTGCAGACGCGTCTGCAAAATCTTACATGGTCGCATATTCAAGCAGGTCTCAGCGAGAGGACTCAGAGATTTCGGAGGACTCTGATCTGCTCTGCGGGATTAGAAGGGGTAGCCGATGGCGAGGTGGAAGGCGAGGGAGTTTTTGAAGGATGTCATGTTGTAGTAGCCTCGCTTGCCGGTGTCGTAGGGGAGGTGAATGCCGATGCCGAGGTCACCGCGAATTACGAGCATGCCGATGTCTACTCGGAGCCCGACGCCGGTGCCTGTGGCGAGGTCGCGCAAGAACGATGAGCCTTTAAGTTTGCCGCCCGGTCGCAATGGGTCGTTTTTCAGCAGCCATACGTTGCCGGAGTCGAAGAATGCGGCGCCGTGGAGCGGTCCGTAGATGGGGAATCGATATTCAACGTTGAATTCGAATTTGAATGTGCCGGTCTGGTCGAAATAGCCGTTGATAAGGTTGGAGGGCACGCGGTAGCTGCCGGGGCCGATGCTGCGCACGGTGAATGCGCGGATAGAGTTGGCACCGCCGACGTAGAACTGCTCGCTGTAGGGCACCTCCGTTGCATTTCCGTAGGCATGGGCTGCGCCGACCGCCACGCGCGTGACGAGCCAATGGTCGCCGTAGAGTCGCCGGTTGTAGACGAGCTGAGTCTGCCCCTTGATGAACTGCGAGAAAGGAGTGCCAAACAGTTTCTTTTCGCCTTTTTTGCCGCAAAGCTCATAGATGGCCCAGAAGAGGTTGCCGGCTTCCTGAACGGTAAACTGCCAGTTGAGCAGGTTGTTGTTGTCGAAGTTGCGGTCGTAGGTGAAGCTATACATCAACTGGGGCATGAACTGCGATTTGAAGCTCTCGGCAATAGCCTTGTTCTCGTTCATGATTGAGTCGAATTCGGCGGTGGAGTTCATGAGCTTCGTATAGGTGAGCTTGAAGGGCGTCAGGGTGTTGGAGATGTAGCGGTTCACGCGCCAGTCGTAGGCGAGCGCCGTGTTGAACTGCGCCATTCTGAAGTAGTGGGGACGGTTGAGCAGGTCGACGTTGAGCGAGATGCGCGTCCAGTTGATGTCGCGGCGCGAGCGGGGGATAAACTTAGGCGCGAGCAGTCGCGGAAAGGATAGAGTTGTGGTCAGGCCGATCTCGTAGGAGTTGAACACTGATTTGCCGCGGTCGCGACCTGTCTGCCATTCGTAGCTGCCGGTGAGGTTGAGGCTCAATTGCTCGCCGCCGCCGAAGAGGTTGCGGTTTGTGAGTCCGAACATGAGACCCGGGCCGAGATAGCTATTGGATTTCGACGTTGCGTTGACTTCGAGCGAGGCTTCGAGGGGTGCGTCGAACGTGCAGTCGATTTCAACATCGAGTGTTGCCTCTTTGGTCGTGTCGGGGTAGACGTTGATTTCGATGCCGTTGAAGATGCCCATTCGCGACAGCAGGGTTTGGGTGCGGTCCATGTCGCGCACGGAGAATGTGCGCCCGGTGCGGAAGGCGATGCACTCCGGAATCAACCCCTTGCGCAGTCGCGAGGGTTTCATCTGAATCAGCATGCCTCGGCGCGTCATGATTGTGTCGGGCGTGCCGCCGCCGCGGTTGCGGTTGACGATGGTAGTTATCGTTCCGGTTTTATAGGGCCGAAGAGCGACATCGGGTATATTGTTGGCAACATCAAGTTTCATGGCAATCTTGCCGGGCGTGATTGTGCTGTCGGCGAGATATTCAATGAATTCGGGGCGGAAGAAGTAGTAGCCTTGGTTGCGCAGCGCGTTGGCAATACGTGCGTGCTCGGCACTGAGCGAGTCGGTGCAGTAGCGCGAGCCGGCGTGGAGATACGTGCCTTTGAGCGCTACGGAGTCGATCAGATGATAGAGGCGGCACGTGTCGGGCAGGAGCTCGACTGTGTCGATTGGATAGATCGGTCCGGTTGAAACTCGGTAGAGAATGCTCGCTTTCTTGGGGTTCTTGCCCTTGATGAGTTCATAGCTTGCCGTTCCGCGGAAATAGCCGTTGTTGTCGAGAATCTGGTCGATCATCTCCGTTCTGACCTCGGGGCGCACATCGCTGATGAGCACCGGCTCAGCCACGAGCTTCTCGTAGAGCCAATGTTTCAACCCCTTCGGCGGGTTGCTCCAGTTGTTGTAGACCCAGAGACCCAACGGGAACGGATAGCGCAGATAGGGCGATATGAGCGAGTTGTTGGGGGCAACGTTGACGGCGTTTTTCACGTCGGCCTGCAGCCCCGGGGCAATCTTCTGCTTGTCGTAGGTGACGATATCGATTTTCTTCACGCCGGTGTAGAGCACATCGTCGGCGCCGAGGCGTCGGGTTGTGGAGCACGAAGCAACGGTGCCAGCAACGACGACCGCCGCGATGAGTCTGGCTATTAATCGTATGGTTCTCATAGTCTATCCGTTATTCAGGTTTGGCAGTGTCCTTGGGCTTGATGACGGAGTTTTTCAATCGGCTCGCCCAGCGGAAGAGGTCGCGCAGCGAGTTGATTTTGCGTCGCATCACGAAGCCCACGCCCGTTTGTGTGATTTCTCCTTCGAGTATGCTCTCGTAGCCGGTGTGGCGGAAGATGCGGATGAACATCGAGCCGCTGCGGTTGAGCATATATTCGAACGCAATGTCGTTGATGAGGTTTTGCTGGAAGTTTTCGTCGGCATCGGTGTCGGTCGAATAGTTGCCGCCGACGATGATTTTCACGCGGTCGTTGAAGAGGCTCTTGCTGACGCGGTAGGAGTAGGACGTTGTCTGCGACGTGTAGCCGTCGGTAGTCTTGTCGTACTGGTCGATGCCGAAGGTTATGTCGACGCCCTTGATAGTATTGGCAGCCCACGAGTTGAGTTGCGAGGCGAGGAACGAGTAGAGCGGGTTGCCCGAGAGGCTCGAGCTGGCCTTTGTGCCGGGTCCGGTGTAGGTGTTGTAGAGCAGGAGGTTCATAGCCTGATTGGCACGCTGCTCAGGGCTCATCGAGGCGAGCTCGTTCTGGACGGTAATGTCGTCGTTGGTATCGAGATTGAACTCTACGTTCATGTTCTGGAGCGTATTCGTCACGGCGAGACTGACGTCGAAGTCGATCAGGCGCGAGTTTTGTCCGGTCTGCGTCACGTTGGCTTTCAGATGGTCGACGGCATGGATGTTGAGAATCGGGTTGAGAATATCGCCGTTGAAGGCAACATAGCTGCCGTCCTCAAACTCAAATTTCTTCTCCGACATCATCGGCGGCGTGTAGCGCACGAAGCCCGAGTTGATGTTGAAGCGTCCGGTCAGTCGTCCGTCGTTCATCGGGGTCATGGAGAAGTCGAGCGTGCCCTGACCTTGGATGGTCGCGCGGTTCTTGCCGTCCGACGAGATGTCGACGTTGATGGTAGAGCCTTGCATGACGGTCAGCTCGGCGTTGAGTAACATCGACATTGTCGGGATGGCGACGCTGTCGGCCTCGATCATAGCCGCCGTGTCGGAGAATTGGACGAATTTAACCATGTCGCCGGTCGACTGCGATGCGATGACCGACTCGGCTCCGGAGAGCACGTAGGTAACGTTCGTTCCGGGCAGCACGGCCAACTTGGCGTCGACGTTGAGCAGGCGCATGTGGCCCTTGATGTCGGCGTCGAGGTTGATGAACGCTTTGCCGTAGACGTCGGCATTGCGGGCGCGGTTGGAGTTGACAATCTGCATCTCGGAGGCTTTGGCGCTCAGGTCGAGAACCATGTCGGCGAGATTGCGCAGATCGACGGTTCCGTCGATTGTCAGCGGGTTTTCGTTGACGCCCTTGATGGCGAAGTTGTTGAAGCTTACGATGCTGCTGTCGACAGGTATTTTCTCTTCAGAGAAGCTGAACTCTGTGCCGAGCATTCCGACTTTGACTGCCGTGGAGTCGAAGTCGAGGAAGCCGTCGAAGCGCGGTTCGGTCAGCGAGCCGGTGATGTCCATGCGTCCGTTGAGAGTGCCGCGCATTTGGGCTACATCTTTCGGCAGGAACGGGTTGACAACTCGCAGCGGCAGTTTAATCATCGAGAAGTCGAGCAGGAATGGATGGACGGCTGTGGAGTCGTTGAGCGTTCCGCTGGCAGTCATAACTTTCACGCTGTCGATCATCAGCGAAGCGTCGGCCTGCAGCTTGCCGGCTTTTGAGGTGGTAACGTCGAGGGCAACGTCGAACGTTCCGACGCGGTCGCGGCCGTAGTAGAGGTCGGCGAGCCCAACGGTGCCCGAGCCTGTAAGCCGGCCTTCGTCCCAATGTATGCGGATATCGGCGCCCAAGTCGCCTTTGATCGGCGGGGCGAACGGGGAGATGGCGAGCCAGTCGGCGAGATGGATGTCGGAGAGCTGGACAACAACATCCTCCTGGTTGTTTGCATGAGAGTCGGCGTGCGATTCGTTGTGCTCGGTGAACACCTTGATGGCGCTGCGGTCCGACTGCATGGCCAGGTTGGCATCGATATGTCGATTGGTGAAGTTATAGCTGATGAAGTTGTCGGTGTTGAGGGTCCACTCCTTGTAGCCGATTGTGGGTTTCTGCGGCACAAAGCGGAGCGTTGCGAGCGAATCCTGCATAGTCAGGTTGATGCCGAGGAAGAAACCTTGGCGGTCGTCGATGTCGCGTTGGCGCAGCAACAGGGCGAGTTTGTCGTTGGCGAGGAAGCCGGTAAGGTTTACGTGGGCAAACTGGTCGAACCTCCCGCGGCGGTTGTTCATCGCGGCGGTGAAGGCGAGGTATTTGCCGTGTTGAACGGCGCCAAAGTTGATGGTGTCCATCCGTTGGCTGCCGGTGCGCAGTTTGAGCACTTCGGCATTGAACGCCATAAGCGAGTCGTTGGTAAACGTCAGTCGCGCGCTTCCGAAATCGGTTTTCGAAGCGGCGAGATAGTCGGTCAGGAAGTTGTCGGTTCCGGCGGTGACGTTGAGGTTCATTCGGGGCAGTGCGGCCTGAATCTTGCGGATGTCGGCTTCTTTATTGACTATCGCCGAGTCGATGACGCCGGGAAGCGTTGCTACGCGGGCCATCAGCGAGTCGAGCGATGAAAATACTATTGCGTTGGCCGAGAAGTCGCCCGATTTGATGTCGGCGATAACGGTTGAGTACGACGAGTTGAATTGGGCGTCGAGCCGGGGTATGTTGAGCGAGGCTCCGTCGAGATTCCAGTCGACGTTGTCGAGCGTCAGTCGGGCGTTGATGTCGCGCATGTCGGCGCTGATAGAGCCGTCGCCCGATAGCATCAGCGAGCCGTTGTTGGCGGTTGTCGACAATCCCATGGCGAGGAGGTTGAGCTCGCCTACGTCGCCGCTGATGTTGAATCGGTAGCCGTCGGTTTTCGAGATATCGGCTTGGATGTCGGCATTAAGCAGCGCGTCGGGGTTGTTGCTGACGAGCGTGGCTTCGGCATGTCCGTTCTTAAGCGAAGCGTCGAGGGTGAGCGCCGAGTAGAGGCGGTTCATGTAGCGCATCCGTTCGATTTCCACGTTGGTGTCGAGCGCCGTCGAGGGGTTCATCGGGTCGAGGCCGTTGCCCGTGGCGCGGGCTGACATCGTGATGAAGTCGAGGCCGAGCGAGGGCATGAAACGTGCAACCGGGAAACTGTCGACTTTCAAGTCGAGGTTGTAGCCTTCGTTGCGCGCGGTCCAACCGGCATCGAGGGCGATTTTGCCGCCGGCCGAGGCGATGTTTATCTTACCTTTTGTGGCTGCGGGCGAGTAGTTGACATTGCCGCGGAGGGTCAACGGCGGGAAGTTTACCTGGTGGGCAACTTTAGCTTCGAGCAGGGTGGGTTTCAGACGGTTCAGTCCCGTGAGGGAGCCTTTGAGGTCTATCGAGCCGTCGATGCGCTTCGGATCCATCGGATTGCCAACGTTGCCTTTGGCTTCGAGGTCGAGCATTTGAGGCATCGAGGCTTTAATAGAGTTGATGTTGACCATCGAGGTGGTGCCGTCGACGTCGGCATGCAGGCGCAGGTCGCTGCCGGCGGGGAGCGACGAGGTGAACTTCGCGAGCAATGGGAACGCCATCTCAATGTCGGCGGGAGCAATAGAGACGTCGGCTTTGAGCATCATCGGAGCGTTGGGCACCGGCGTGGGTGTTGTCATCCCCATGACCGCATTGAAGCGCAGGGTTGAGAACGCTGTCGAGGCGTTGAAATCTTTGGCATACATCGCTGCGGAATCCATCGAGAACGTTCCGTCGGCCGAGAGCTGCAGCCCGCAACGCTCGCGGGCGAAAATGCGGCGGAGAGGCACGGTTATCGACGTGCCGCGATTGTAGAACGAGTCGACTTCGATGGCAACGTCGCTCACCTGGAGATAGTTCATGTCGAGTCCGGGCAGGGGAGTGGCGCCGCGCATCGCGTAGGTAGCTTTGCGAGCGGTAAGGCCAACCTTGTCGGCAGTGATGGTCCAGAGAGCGGAGTCGGGTGTCAATGCAACGGCAGAGTCAGGAGCGACGACGGGGTGGGCTGCAAGATAGGCGCTGTCGGGCGTCAGATATAGTGCGGTGATTGAGTCGGCGGTAATGGCGTCGGCTTTGATGCGGTTGGAAGTCATGTCGACCAAGCCGTTGCGGAGGTGCATAAGCGGCGCCTGGACGCTCATGGAGTCGATTGTCGGTAGCATTACCATCCGGTAGTCGACGTTTGTCAGGCGTATGTCGCGGGTGGTTATCTTCAGCGGAGTTGCTGCGGCGGTGTCGGCAGGCGTGGCGGTGACTGTATCTTTCATGACGAGGCTGACGCTGATTCTGTCGGCCGAGGCGTCGCCAACGTCGATAATGCCGCGGCTGAAGTTGAGCGAGGCTACGTCGAGGTTGAAGCTGCCGGCATTAGCGCGGAGCCACATTGCGGAGTCGGGCGTGCCGAGCTGATAGAAAACGTCGGCGGCGTGGGCGCCATTGACGTCGATGTCGCCTTTGAGAAGCGGGAGGAGCTTGACGTCGATGCCAACGTTGCCGGCAGTGACCATCGTGTCGCCCGAGGCTTGGATTACGCTGACATTCTGAAGGTCGACCGTCAATGGGAATTTCAGTCTCAACTTGCCGACGCTGATATCCATTCCGGTTGATTCTTTGACCTTCCTGAGCGCAAAGTCGGTTGCAAATCGCTGAACGGGCGGGATATAAAGCAGCGCGACCGCTGTCAGCACTAAAATCAGAACTGCAGCCGTCAGCCATAGAAATATTTTGGCTATGCGCTTAAACATAATGTGTCAATAGTTGAAACTTATCATAACAACCCCGAAACGGGGCGTTTTGTTTTCCTTCACGGGAAGAAAATAGCAACCGGCGATGAGACAGACTCTAATACCAGGTCACGCCGTTGCTCGCCGAGGAGCGTTTCTCATATTTCACGTCGCTGAGTAGCGAGGAGTTGACAGAGATATGGAAGTTGAAGCTCTTGTAGGAGCCGACGGGGAGGAAGCTCGCGCGCATTGTGAAGCAGTGGAGGTCGCGCGAGATGTTGCAGTTCATGTAGGCAATCTTGTGCTGGTCGAAATCGTAGCTTGCCGAGAACGAGAAGTTCCAGTTGGCAGTCGGGCGGATGTTGCCGCTGATGCTGAGGTTTTGGTTAATGCGCCCGTCATATTCCATCTTTTTTGGGTTGAACTGTCCGTAGCCATAACTGATGGAGTAGTTGAACGTTAGGTTCCATGGCACTTCCCATTTCATGTAGCCGTTGGAGCCCATGTCGATGTCGTTGTCGACGTTGCCGCGCGGGTCGCGCCCGGCGTTAGGTGCGTTGGCAAGCGGGTCGTTGGGGTCTTTGGTGCCCGGCACGGCCGTATTATCTTTCTCTTCGTCTTTCGATTTGCGCTTGAACGTGTTGTTGTTGAGCGAGTAGGAGAACGATGTGCCGGTGCTCGACAGACGTGCAAGTCCCTTGCCGGCCTGAAGGCGGGTGCGATTCAGGCGAACGGGGTTGCCCGACGAGTTGAGTCCGTAGGTGTAGACGTCCCAGACGGCCGCGAGATTGAGGTTGAAGTTTTTCATCAGCTTCAGCAACAGCGACGTGTTGATGTTGCTCCATCGAAGCGAGTCGGCGGCGAAGTTGTAGCTTTGGCTGATTTGCAGGTTCTCGATGAGCGAGATTTTTCGCTCGCCGATAGAGTCGTTGTTGTCCTTGACTTTCATCTCGAGGTTGTTGGCCAACGAGAATGAAACGGTTCCCGATTTGCCTTGACCCGGCACACCGAAGAGCGAGTTGGGGAACATTGAGTATTTTTGGCGAATCAGGTTGCCTTGAGCATCGGGGCGCTCATATTCGCCGTAGTAGCCGAAGAATGGCGCGCTGAAGTCGGGGTTGTAGCTGAACGAAACGGTCGGGGTCAGCACGTGGCGAATCATCTTCACTTTGTCGCCCAGGAACGGCAGCGGCTGGAAGAAACCGTAGATTTTCGTGTCGAGCGAGAGCGATGTCGAGAAGTCCCAAACGTTGTAGAAGCTGTAGCTCGTGTCGGTAACCTCGGTTGCGGCATTCGGGTCCCATTGACGGCGAATCTTGCTCGTGTACATTCGGTCGGTTATCTGTATCGACGGCGTGATGTTGATGTAGTTCAAGGCGTTGAACGTTGCCGAAATCGGGATGTTGTGGCGCATGCCGTTTCGCCAGTCCTTGATGAGACTCTTTTTGAAGAACTGGTTCTGCTGAGCTGTCAGCGAGTTGTTGAACACACCCGAATACGACAGTTTGATTTTTTCATACCATTTCTCGGCGCCGACGGCCACGCGACGCTTGAATGGCTGCACCTGCGACATCGAAACCGTCACGTTGGGGAACGATACGGTGAGCGTCGAGTCCTGGGTGCGCTGCGAGATGTTGGCGGTTGTAGAGAACGACCATTTCGAGCCGGGGCGGCGATAGGTCATGTTGACCGTGCTGCTCTTGGTGTTCTCGGTGAACGACGAGGAGTAGTAGCTGTCGAGGGCGTTGCGCGAGTATCCCGAAGTTGTGAAGTTGACCGATGCGGAGAACGTCATCGCCGGGTTGGCTTTGGCGTCCTGCGAGTGGCTCCAGAGCACCTGGAAGTTGGTCATCGACGAATAGTCGGGCGCGCCCTTGTCGCCGGTGACGGTTTTGAGGTAGCTGAGGTTGAACGATCCGGAGTATTTGTAGCGGCGGACGTAGGCCGACTGGGCGTTGATGCCCCAGGAGCCTTTGGTGTAGATTTCGCCGGTAAGCGCCAGGTCTATGTTGTCGTTGATGGCGAAGTAGTAGCCGCCGTTTGAGAGATAGAAGCCGCGGTTGTAGTCGTCGCCGAAGGTCGGGAAGATGAAGCCCGAGGAGTATTTTTCGGAGAAGGGGAAGTAGCCGAACGGCACAGCCAACGGCAGCGGCAGGTCGGCGACAACGAGATAGGCCGGGCCGACAACGATATCTTTTTTTGGCTTCACTTTCGCCTTGGTCAGCTGGAAGTAGAAGTGGGGATGGTCGTGGTTGTCGCAGGTGGTGTATTTGCCGTCCTGGAGGAAGAACGTGTTGTCGTCGATTTTCTTGGCGCGTCCGCCGGTAAGATACCCCTCGCCCTGCTCGGTGATGATGTCGGTGATGATGCCTTTCTCGGTCGAGAAGTTATACTCCATGGTCTTGGCCTCGTAGGAGGTGCCTCCGTCCTGAAACACCGGGTTGCCCTGAATTTCACCGGCAGTGTCGGGGCGGCCTATGGCATAGACCGTGTTGTTGACCATGTTGATGCGAATCTCGTCGGCATCAATCTGTTGCTCGCCGTAGACAACGCTGCTGGCGCCGTAGAGAAACGCGTTGTTGCGCCCTTGAATCACCATTGAGTCGTTGGCCGTGATGTCGACAACGTTGTCGATGTCGGTTTTGACGCGGCGGATTTTGCCGCGCGACGGCTGCGCATGCGATGGCTGCGTTTTCGGTGTGGAGTCGGGCTCAAGGAGTGTACGGTGGAAAAGAGAGTCTGTGGCGTTGTCGGTCGAAGGATTGGCTCCTGAGCGTATCGGAGCGCGGCGGCGGGCGATGGAGTCGGGAGCCGACGGCGTCGTCGTGTCAGTAGCGGCTGACAGATTGGCAGAGTCGGGCAGCTGAAGATTGGTAGAATCGGGCAGCTGCACGACGAGAGCGTTGGAAGAGATTTCCCTCCCGACGTTCGATGCGATGGCTCCGGCTGCGCAGATCAGCGCTATTATTATTAGTATATAGATTTGAGAGTGTCTCAAATGTGATTGCTCTGGTTTACCCTGCAAAGTTAAGCTTAATCCCGCAATTGAGCAAATATCAGCGGGTCTTAACATTTGTTACGGTGGCAGGGGTCTGAGCGTGAAATTGTTTTAATACCCCACTGATTCTTATTAAATCAGCTTAAAGCGTGGCGGCGCGTGAGAGTTTTAGCATTAATTTTGCCGATGCATTAACCGGCGACCTCATTAAACCTTTAAGGTTCGGGTCAGTCAAGCAAATATAGTAAGAAACTTAATTCATCATTTTATGAATACATACGTTAAGATATCTCTTCTTGCATGTGGTGTTGCCGTGACAAGCTCGGCAATGACCATTCTTGCGATGCGCGGTGGCGATAATGCTGCCGACAACTCTCTGCCTGCAGCCGTGCAGCAGACTGCGCAGCAGACTGACGCGTTTCTGCGCGTTTCGTCGCATCCCGCAGCCGACAACGATTTCACAAAGGCAGCCGAAAGCTCCATTAATGGTGTTGTGAGTATCAAGAGCTACGCAACACCTAAACAATATTCAGGCGGCAACAACCCGTTTGCCGACCCCTTCTTCGAATTTTTCTTCGGTCCGCAGCAGCGTCGCCAGCAGCAGGACAACGGCCGACAGCAACAGCAGCAACAGCAGCCGATGGGCCTGGGCTCGGGAGTGATTATCACCTCCGACGGTTACATCGTGACGAACAACCATGTTGTCGACGGTGCCGACCGCTTGGAAATCACTCTCAACGACAACCGCTCGTTTGATGCCACAATTATCGGCACTGACGCCGCCTCCGATCTCGCCCTGGTAAAAATCGACGCTACCGACCTGCCGGTAATCCCGATGGGCGACAGCGACGCGCTGAAAGTGGGCGAATGGGTGCTCGCCGTAGGTAATCCCTTCGGATTCACGTCGACCGTCACCGCCGGCATCGTCAGCGCCAAAGCGCGCTCAATCTCGTCGGCTACCGGAGCCGGCAACCGCATGGGTATCGAGTCGTTCATTCAGACCGACGCTGCCGTCAACCCCGGCAACTCCGGCGGCGCCCTCGTAAACCTCAATGGCGAACTTGTAGGCATCAATACCGCCATCTATTCGCAGACCGGCAACTACGCCGGCTACTCGTTTGCCATCCCGACGTCGATCGTCACGAAAATCATGAGCGACATCAAGCAGTATGGCACCGTGCAGCGCGCCGTGCTCGGCGTGATGTTCCGCGAGCTCGACAAAGCTACAGCTAAAGAGAAAGGAATCACGGCCGTCAACGACGGACTGTATGTGGCCGAGGTCGTTGATCGCAGCGCAGCCGCAGCCGCAGGCATTCAGACCGGCGACGTAATCACCGCCATCAACGGCAAGCCTACCCACAACCAGGCTCAGCTCATGGAAGAGATGAACCGCCACAGCCCCGGCGACAAAATCACTGTCACGCTCATCCGCGACAACAAGGAGCAGAAAGTTGCCGTGACGCTCCTCAACAACCAGGGCGGTGTTGGCAAAGTTCAGGCAGCCTCGATGACCTCGCTCGGATGCGCGTTCAAGAAACTCTCCGACGAGCAGAAGAAACGCCTCAACATTTCGCAGGGCGTTGAAGTCACCGGCGTTCGCGACGGCAGCTTCCGCGAAGCCGGCGTCAAGGACGGATTCATCATCCTCGAAATCAACAACCAGCGCGTGAATTCGTCGGACGACGTTGAGAAAATCTACAACGCTATCATGAAATCCGAGGGCTACGACAAAGTAATGTTCATCACCGGCCTCTATCCTACGGGCAAGAAGATGTACTACGCTGTCGACCTCGCTGAGTAATCATAAAATATCATTCTCCCTCTCCTCTTAATAAACTCATCATCAAGGTAAAAAAGTTTGCAAGAGTTTATATTCTCCCTCTCCCCCAAAATCTCCGCCCCGGCGGAGATTTTTTTGTGTAGACGTGCTCCGCATGCCGGCTCATGGCCTCGCCAGGAGGAGCGGGAGGAGAGATGGTAAAAAACGCGACGGGGCAGCGGGGCCAACGCCCCATTTGAGTTTTTTGGGGGATTTTGAAAAAATTGGCTCAAACGCGGATCTTGACCTGCCGGTCAAGGGAGGACGCGACCCGAAACGGATGAGGGCGGCGGGGTTGGTGGGCATGGTTGGTGGCAGGAGAAACGCAGAAGCGGTCGCGGGGCGACCTTGGCAGAACCCGCAAAACAACGCAGAACGTTTGAGGACGTGAGTTCGGGGGAGGGAATTGGGACGCAGAAGCGGTCGCGTTGCGACCTGGAACAGAAGATGGGCGGGGCCCTCGGTTGGTGGCGGAGTTGGTGGCGAGAGAAGGAGATGACAAATTGACAATAGTGCGGGTGGAGGGTGGTGAGAGGGGG